>JALHFX010000068.1 GCA_022837595.1 Propionibacterium sp. | reverse complement strand
CTGCGGGCGGGCCAGCGTGCCGCTGCGATCATGAGCCTGATTCAGTCCGCGCGGCTCAACGGCCATGAGCCCTTCGCGTATCTGAAGGATGTGCTCGAAAGACTGCCGACCCAGCCCTACAGCAAGATCGGGGAGTTGCTGCCGCATCGTTGGCAGCCGAGCGACTGCGCCTGAGCGAAACGGCAAGACGGGTTCGCCGGGTGCTTACCCTAGAGTCCTCTCACGGCTAGTTCCATCATTCCGCTTGCGCCGGACTCCTGCTCCACGTGTCCGGCGATGGGGCGATCAGCATCGGAGAGGATGCACACCGCCGACAAACTGGTGGGGATCGCCCTCCTCAGCGCCACAGCCGCTCGAACCGCGCCGGGTTGGTCGCCGTGTAGCGGACGGTGTGCTGGATGTTGCGGTGCCCGAGGTAGTCCTGGATGAGCCGGGTGTCCGCGCCCTGGTCGGCGAGTGCGTAGCCACAGGCGTGGCGCAACATGTGGGGGTGCGCCTCGACGGACAGCTCGGCCAGTTCCCCGTAGCGCCGGATCGCCACCCAGGCGGTCCGGCGGTTGAGCGGCGCCCGCCGCTCCGAGACGAAGAACGTGTCGCCCGCCGGCGCGAGACGCGCCCGCTCGATGAGCCAGGTCTTGATGGCCCGCAGCTCGTCGCCCCGAAGCGGGTGCGTGGTCGACAACCCCTTCTTCAGCCGGGCCACGTGCAGCACCCGGCTCTCGAGATCGACCTGGTGCAATTTGAGTGCGCAGGCCTCGGACACCCGCAGCCCGTGGCGGAACATCAAGAGGATCAGGCAGCGGTCGCGCAGCTCGGTGCGGCTGCCGCGGGTGGCCGAACATTAGACAAAATGGTTCATTTTGTCCAATCACGTCGCGCGATGCTCCTAAACGACATGGTCGCCATGTCCAATGCTACCTGAAAGAAGGTCATGCTTATTGCGAGTGAATACTCTATTTGCATAAAATACAGAGACTGTATTTCGCAATACGGAGGCCCTTGAGGCAATGAGAGCTTCGTTGCCCTTACCCAGCACCCGGCCCATCGGCGGATGTCAGCGCCTTTAGGCTTTCGCCGGTAGTGAAATGGCTGGGGCGTGGGGTGTTCAACGATCTCACGATGGAAACGGCTCGCGGTTTGGCTGGAGTCTCCTTTGTCATTGCGATGCCCAACCTGGTGGCCTAGAGTTCAGTTTCAGGGGGGGCAATCATGGCTGACTATGGATCATCAGACCTTTATCGGTCACCGAGGTATTCAGCGTCGCTCGCTGATGCCGTCAAGGGATTCACGACATCTCCGATGTGGGACGATTGGGATCTGGATGGACTGCTTGTCGACGTACCGACGGCCTACGCGACCAAGCTCGGAGTCAAGTACGGCATCTTCTGCTCCTCCGGAACGGCCGGCTTGCACGCGAGCCTGATGGCTTTGCCGTTGAGGCCAGGTGATGAAATCATCCTGCCGTGCATGACCTTCATTCGATGTGCAACGCCGCTCCTCCACCTCGGACTGATTCCGGTCCTCGTGGACATCGACCCGTCGACCGGAAATCTTGACCCCGACTCGGTGGCATTGGCGATATCGTCGAAGACGAAGGCAGTCCTCGCTGTTCACATGTGGGGGATTCCCGCCGACATGCAGCGCCTAGTCTCAATATGCAAGGATCGAGATCTTTATCTCATTGAAGACTTCAGTCACGCACACTTTTCTCGGCATACCGATGGATTCGTCGGCTCCTTTGGGGATCTGTCGTACGGATCGATGCAGCGCAAGAAGACGCTGTCGGTTGGTGAGGGCGGATTGATCGTGACGAACGACGAAGAGACCTATTTCCGACTTCGTCAAATTACCTCGCCGGGATCGTTCAAAGGAACGTCCAATTACAACGAGTTCTCAGGCTTCGGGTTGAACTTGCGTATGAGTCCGTTCTCGGCGTTCGTAGCGAAAGAACTCCTCGGCAGCGTTGACAGAATCGTCAGCGATCGAGCTGCCCAAGCCTTTGCGTTCTCTGAACTTCTTGGCCAGTTCCCAGAACATGTCGTTGCGCCGGAAGTGCCTGCGTACGCGGAGGTTGTGTCGGCTTACGGATATAAGCCTCGTCTCGGGCCGAAGGGCACGCTCGACATGCTGCGCAAAGCCAACCAGTCGAAGCTGTGGCGTTTTGGCGAGTTTTCCTATGGGCACTTGAAGGACGACGTCTTCTGGAACAAGAGCACGGACTACTACCCGTTCTGCCAGGCGATCAGGCCGAGACTCATCGCTGAGTATCCCGGTTATGAGAAATACATGGATGGCCGAGTTGGCCTTTCAGTGCCGACGGTCGAGGCTGAATACTGGACCGCGACGGAAAGGAGTCGTTGGGCGGATGCTCTGCGACAAGCCTTTACCTAGGCTCGGCCACAGACGGGTAAGCAACCGACAAGAAGGGAGGCCCACATCCTGACCACAAGATGATCAGGATTAGCACGCGACCGTGACGATCAGGAATTGCCGTAATGCGAACATCGCCAGCTTGCGAAGCCCTACGTGACCTCGTGCATCACGGTCCGCTACCGAAGACGCTGTCAAGGTAGGTACCTGAAGGTAGGGCAATAGCCCCGTCCGTCCGGCGTTCCAATTCGCATGATCGCTTGAGCACAGGGACCCAACTCAAACATCAGTTCCAGCGCGCGGAGGAACGACTTGTCGCCGCCGTCGAGCCAGCTCTCTTCTAGCAGCCGCAGCATTTGGGAGTATGTCTTCTCGAATCGATCGCTCGCCGCGCGCAACTGGCGCGGGGCAGCGGGACCGTAGCCCTCGGGAGACGACGGCGGGGCCAGCGTGAAGACAGCTGGCGCTTGGATCGGGCCTCTCTTGCGCAATATCTGCGCGTCCTCGTCCCACTCAAGCCTCGTTAGCAACTTCAGGGACTTGAACCGGTAGTAGTGGGACAGGTGGTGCTTGTACTTTGGGAAAGGCACGCCGCGCGCACCCTCGCCCTGGGCCATGATTAACCTAATCGCTCGTTCCACGTCGTCGAGCTTGGTCATCACGAACCAAGTGAACGGTCCGGCGATCTGGCGCCGTGGGTCGAGCGTTGGATTGAGCCTCTTGATTCCTTGAAGAAGCTCTTCGTAGAACTCGCCGATGGTCACGTCTTCTACCGGAAACGTCTCCAGCGCTTCGCCGTCGATGGGGATGGCAGCTTCCGGACGCTCGATCTCCATGAATGTCTGGAGGGCTCCCGGTCCGTAGCCCTCCAGACGCAGCTCGATCTCTGGATGCACGCCACCTGGCAATCGGCTCGGGAACTTTGGAGCCACCTCGCCGGTTAACCTCGGTCGCTCATCCAATGCCGACAGCAGGTTGCAGAGCAGCGAGAGGTGAAGCATCTCCTCATGGGCGATAGCACGCAAAGAGATGGCGACGGGATGAGCCTGATCGATGATCGACCACAGCGCCGTAAGGTACACGGGAATGGTCGCGAACTCGAGTCGCAGAGCCGCACGCAACGCGAGTTTGATCGCCTCGATTCCAGGGAGATCGGGAGGCGGCAGCCCCGTCTTCAACAATGCCCTCTCGACGACCGCGTCCACTGCAGCCTTAGACGTCGATTGGGCTACCTCGGTGCCGAGGGCAAGGCGGTGAGCATGAATCGCGAACTGCGTCGTGTCCTTCTTGGTTGTAGCTGCTTTGACGATCGACGCGATCATGCGTAGGTCGAGCTTGCTTTCATCAAGCATTAGCGCACCTCTTCCGCGAGCCAACTTCCGAGGCGAAGCGCGAGCGCTCCGAGGGTCAGCGTCGGATTGACCGCGGCGGCATTTGGAAGCACGGCATTCGAGCAGACGAAGAGGTTGTCGATGCCGTGGACTGCGAGGTTGCTGTCAGTCACGCTGGAGTCTTGGCTGTGGCCCATCCGGCAAACCCCGGAGGCGTGGTCACCGCGCGGGTTCTCCTTCGTGGTCTCGTTGCGCTCGTATCCCAGGGACGCTAGGCACTCGGCGAGCTTGGCCTGGGCTGACGTCACCGTCGCCATAAAGCGCGATGGATTGCGGCGGGAGAAGCTGACGCGTGTTTTCGGCAAGCCGAACTTGCCCGTGCCAGGCGCGAGGCTCAGGCGGTTCTGTGGATCTCCAAACTCCTCGATGAACGCGCTGAGTCCGGCGCGCCTCGGTCCCTTCACGATCTCGTCGATCTCCTTTCTTGACTTGCCCTGCAACATGAGTCTGTCGAACTCGATCTTCGGCAGCGCGCGATTGTTGAAGACGAACATCTTGCCGTCCGCCTGCTTCTCTGGCGTGTCCCAACTGCGCGACATGAGCGTCGGAAAGTCGTATTCCTGGAACCAGCCTTGCGGGTTGTCCTTTCGCGTACCCTCAACGCTGAACAGGAGATGGGTGACAATGTGTCGCCCAACCTGATCGTAACGATTACCCAACCCGGTGGGCCACTCTGGCGAGACTGACGCAAGCAGCAGCTTGGCGGACTCGTAGGTCCCGGCGCAGACGACGACTTTCTCGCCTTGGGCGACACGCCAGTCGCCAATCGTCGCGTCGAGGTACTCGACGCCATGTACGCTGTTCCTGTTCGCGACGATGCGACGGACCGGGGCGCCAGTCTTCAAGTGAAAGTTGGCATGCGCTGGATTGTAGAGCAGCGCATCCATGTGATCCTGCGCGGAATACCGCGCCCCGATGGGACAGTACTTGCAGGTGCCCGTGGTCATGCAGCGCTTGAAGCGCGCAATCGGCATGTGGCCGGGCTTGAGGCCGTGGTTCTCGAAAGCTCCAGCCAACTCCGCCTCGTGTGCGCTCCACGGGTACTCGGGAAGCGGGTAGCTCCAGCGACGCCTCGGTCCTTCGTCACCGGCAGAGCCGCCCACCCCCAGTTTCTGCTCGGCGAGTTCATACCAAGGCTCCAGAGTCGCATAGCCAAATGGCCAGTCAGCACCACGCCCCGTGCGCGAACGACACTCGAAGTCCTCCTCCTTGAAGCGAAGGGACCAGCCTCCCCAGTGCATTGTTGAGCCACCGTATGCACGGACGCGCGATTCCTTGAAAGTCCACGGCACATTGCCGAGGGAGTAGCTTTCCTGCGACTCCCCGCCGGCTTTGTCGTCATCGTATGTGAACAAGTATGGAGTCCGCTTTGCCAATACGAGATCCCACCAGCTTCGCCGGTCACGGGCCGGAATGCGCTCGCCGGCTTCGAGCACGAGGATCGAAGTTAGCGGATCGGCTTCCAATAGCCGATCGCACACTAGGGTTGCGGCCACGCCACTCCCCACGATCACGTAGTCATACGCTTCGCTCAACGACGATCCCCCGTGCGGACAGGAGGCCACTCGCGATACCGCGAGCCACCCATGAAACCCGTGTAATTCCGCGCCTTCTCCACAAAACCTCTGAAGCCGCCCGTGGCGACGAAGCAGCGGATGAAGTCGTTGGCCACGTAGAACTTGACGTGGGCAATGCGGGTCTTGGCCTGGTCTTCCTTCACCACAATGGTATCAGCATAGAGCTTGGTGATCGCCCCCGACTCGGTGAGCTTATCTACCATCGCCTTCCAGACTTCGGCGGCGTGGCGGTACTCGCCTCGGAAGCTCACCTGTCCGGAACTGCGGGCCTCGATCATGTCCAGCCAACGGCTACGCATGAGCTCCGAGTCGATATTGTCCGTTTGCCAGTAGATCGCGATCGCACGGAACATCGACCAGAGAGTGTCGACTTCCTCCATGCTGAGCGGCTGGTCGCCCTCAGCAAGCATGCCGACAGGCAACTCCTCATCCCAGAAATCAGCCATTGTTGCTCCCGGCGGTGGCGCGGCGACAAGGCGCGCTGACTACAAAAGCTTACGCTATGGGGCGCGGACGTGTGGCCCGTATCGAAATCCTGTCATCCCTTTCCCCTCGAGCCTTACAGGTCGGTCGCACCGCGCGGGACATTGGACAGTCGACGCCGTTCTGTCCAACGGCAGGCGGCAAGCACCTCTGCTCACAAAACCTCACCATAGGGGGCAGGCGGGCGTCCAGGTTGCTCACAAACCCTCACTTTGCCCCCCGGCGCGCCTGGGTCGGCAGCGTTTTCAAGATTTCGCGCCATCTGGCGGAAACCCTTGCCACTGCTGGGTTTAAGCGTGAATCTGGCCTCGGCAGGGACGGCCAGCTTTCCCTGGCTGAGCGTGCCCCGGGAACTTGCTCACAAAGTATCACTTTGCTGCTGAAACCCACGCCAGGGCTGGGTTTGGGGCGTATGCAGATCCTCTCCAGGGCGCTCAAGTCCGCAGGCTGCTCACAAACCCTCACCATGCGCTGAAACCCGCGCCGTTGCTAAGCTTCGCCGCGCAAGAGGTAATCCCCTCCTGTCTTGAGATCTGTCTCCTGAGGAGACAAACCAAGCGAGCTGGTCAGGCTGACCTGGCATCACAGCAACCCGCATTTTTCGGAATTTTTTGACCACGCGCGCGGACGACCTCCGGCGATCAACCTCCTACGCTTCACCCTGCGTTGCCAATCCCGGCAACGGTCTTATCGAAAGGTGAAGCGATGTCCAAGAAATCCGGTTCCACCCCCACCCCCCGTGCGATGACGCCCATTGCTGCGGCTCGCATCCAGTCCGCGACCGCACATGATAACGGCGGCAAGACGCCGGCCGGCAGCTTTGGCGCCCGCGCGCAGGCCGCGGCCGCTCGCAACACCAACAGCAGCGACGGTAAATAACCACCATGGACACCCGGGCGGCCAAGTCCGCCCGGGAACCGGGGATGAACCGTGAAATACAGCAACAACAAAGACATTGCTGCGCTCGTCCGGAGGCTCACGCGCAATGGATGGCAATATCATATGGGCGGACGGCATGGGCGACTGACGTCGCCATCCGGCCGGCACATTCCAGTGCCCTGCACGCCAAGCGACTACCGCGCCCTCCAGAACTTCAAGCGGGACGTTCGAAAACTACTTCCTCGCTGTGCCGCATGACCGGGACCATGACATCAGAAAACCATCCGCCGTACCCGCGACTCGGCGAGCTGTACCGTGCGTTGGGCGGAGCGCTCGACACCAAGGCTAAGGATCGCAACGTTGACCGGCTGGCTCGCGAAGGGGAATACGACTGGTCTCTCCTGCCGACGCTGCAACAAACGCTCATCACGAAGCCGCTGAGAGCCGCAACGGATAACGAATTTGCCGAGCTCGTTGACCAGTTTGCCGACCACATGCGCACCAGCTATCTGCACATGGTGGCTCGCATCGCACTCGACAGCCTGACTCGGGCCGAGGCACTTCCGCTTCTCATCGAGCATTACTTCGCACCCCAGGGCGCCAGCTTCCTGCTCGGCATCAAGAAAGCTTTCGGCGGCCCAGATCTCATGGCGCTCCTCGATCCGGCAAAACAACCCCTTGCGGTTGTCCTCGACTGGTTCGACAAGCACGAAGGCCGTGACCTTGCGAGAAGGACGTTCCCGGAATCCACCGGTACCGACAGGTCGGATCGGGAGTTGGTCAGCCGTTGGGCGAATGGCACGCCCCCCGATCTATCAAGCATCAAACGCTTTGTCGACGCCGCGTCGCGTCGTGGCGCGATCGATAACGAGCAGGCGTCAAACCTGCGCCGCTGGATGATTGTCGCCCGCGCTCTCGCCTGGCTGGAGCAGGGGGCGCCCTTCCCGTTCAGGACCTTCTTGCGCCGGCATCTATTGCTCGGCCTCCCCGAGATTGACGTCGGGCGAGAGCTTTCCTTAATGAACATTGAAGGTGGGGAACGATTTCAGGCGCTAAAGCTGCCGGCCCGGATGCTCTATGAGGACTTGAAGCGTACGACGCCGAAAGCGTTTGGCGACCAGGTAGCCACCCAGGACAGACTGGCGGCGTTTCAACGCCTTTGCGAGGAACACGACCCGGAGGGACGGACCCGGTTCCATCTTGCCTGGCTGCTCGGACGCTGGCACGTACTGTCAGGCCGATGTCGCGATGCACTGCGCTGCTACCAAGAGGCCGCGGAACTCGCAAATTACCGCGCGGGCGACCAGCAGAAGCAGATCGTTGAAGAGACCCTGGTGCTTGCTGCGTTCATCGGTGGTAAGAAGCCGCTGCTCAAGCACCTGAAGCACCGCGCCATCGTTTTCGGACTGTTCAGCGACCCGCGAAGCGATGAGGTGATCGAGGAGTGGGAGATTGAGCAGCTTCGCCAGCAGTTCCATCGTATCTTTCCGCGCCAGGGCAGATTCCACGAGGCAGCAGATCTGGAGGACGACCAGGAGCAGTTGCCATTTTTAATCCTCGACAAGGAGCAGCTCGCGACGCTCGAACCCGACTTGCGGAATCCGCGCCGGGTGCGAACCGTTCGTGCGCCTGATGGCCAGACGCGTCGCTGGCCGCAGTTGGGGTTTTTCGTATCCGTAGGGCGAATCGATGCGGTTCAGGCGTTGCTTGAGCACGGCGCCCCTGTTGACCAGCTTGACGAGGCGGGGGGCTCTGCATTGCTCAACGCACTCCAGCGTGCAGAAGACACCGGAGATCGGCGGGCGCTGGATCTGCTGCTCGAGCACACCCACTCGAAGGACACGCTCGACAGCGTGACCACGCGCAAGCGACATACGCCACTGATCTGCGCCGTGCGGTACGGCGAGCCCGACGTTGTTGGACGGCTTCTCGCGATGGGGGCAACGCCGGATCGACGAGGGCAAATTGACGACCTAACGCCCTTGTATCGCTGCCTGAGCAGCATCGGGGCGATCCGCAAACCGGTACAGCGTGCCCAATCTCTGCGTGGCGCATTGCTCGCTGATCCGGATCACGTCCAACGTGAGGTGCGTCGCCGCTACAACATCAGTCCGGGTGGGGTTTTCGGAGATGAACGCACACTTCGCGATTCGTTGGCCCACCCTGGGTATCTGGCTATTTTTGAGGGGCTCGTGGCCGCTATCGTGAAGGAGGAGGCTGGCCGTCTCTCCGAACCCAAGCTCCTGCACATCGTTGAACTGCTCTTGAAGGCCGGGGCCAATCCAAACGCTGCGCATCAGTACCCCGCACGCGGTCGGACGCCCTTGATGCTGGCCGCGGAGAATGACTCGGTCGAGGCGTTTGATCTCATGATGCATTACGGCGGCGATCCGTACCGGCAGGACGCCGAGGGCCAGGATTGCAGCAGGATTGCGGTCGGTTTCGGTAGCCGTCGCGTCGTCGAACGTCTGCGTAGGCACGGAATCATGTAGCACTGCAGTGCTGGTTCGGGGCACGTTGCTGTGCTGTGCGGCGCGGCTTCGGCCCTTCGAGGCATCAGGGCCTGTGAAAATGTCTCCTCGGGAGACAGCTTTCCCACTCGGCAATTGATTGAGGTGTCTCCTGAGGAGACACCTCACCCGCCTTCTCATGCGTTCCTCAGGCCAGCCGCCCGGGCGCGGTTTGCACACAAGACAACGATGCGCCCCTCGCGCGGATAGGGCGTCCGTCTCCGGCCTCGCACTCCGCGCAGGTCGCTGCCGATCCGCGCGCACGCGGTGGCGTTCCACACCGGCACTCGTTCGTGCAAGACCTGCCGCATTCGGAGAGAAGCCTAGCCATCGTGCGTACCGTCGTTGCCCTGTCACAAGCGCTCAAGTTGCGCTTCACTTCGTTCGCTGTGATCAACTTACGGCGGGACTTACACCCGCAGGAGTGCGCCCATGCTGGGCGCACACGAAAAACGCCCAACTGAGAACAGTTGGGCGTTGAATTGTGGTGGCCAGTCGCGGAATCGAACCACGGACACGCGGATTTTCAATCCGCTGCTCTACCAACTGAGCTAACTGGCCAACTAGCTCTTGATTATAACCTGTCTTTATCTCGCATGTGCATAACGGAAATTTCTCAAGCGCATCTCGGACAGCCATCAAAGCCACGACACGGAACGAGGTGATGCTCAAGCAGACAGAGTTGGATCTGCGCTTCGGCGTTCACGTATGCCCCTTAACGTCACAGAGACAATACGTCCAGCGCTCGACCGCAGGCGACATGGACAGGTGTGGGCAGCGCCCACGGTTTCCCGACGGTACAGCGCGCACCGCATCCTGCCACGCCCGACCACGCCCCCGCCCATTGCGACGCCGCTGGCCGAAGCCACGCACGCGCGAGCACCGACAACGAGAATGACCACGACACCCTCAGCTAGGGCGGCATCCGGCATGGTCCCGCTCACCATGCCCGGCTCAACCTCACCCGACTGGCTGGAGTGGATCGGCGGCACGGCCGCCGGGCGCAAGGTGAAGCACCGCACGATCACGCACGTGCTTCTGACCTGGCTGACCGCGGCAGCCTTCTTCGGCTTCGTGTGGGACTTTCGCGGCTGGGGCCTGGCCTTCACCCTCGGCGCGATCTGTCACTGGCTGCAGGACTCGCTCACCGTGACGGGCGTGCCGGTGTCCTGGTGGTCGGACCGGCGCACGACGCTACTCGGCGGCCGGATGCGGACTGGCAGCATGGGCGAGTACATACTCAGTGGGCTGGTGGTGCTCGCGTGTGGGTTGATCGTCTTCATGCGCGGGCAGGGCTCGGGGTTCGTGCCCTTCTTCCGCAACTGGCCGGCGCTGTACCGCGAGGGGCTGGTGGACGGGGCGGAGTGGCGGGCGAGGCGGTTCGAGTGGTTCTAAGTGCTTGCACCTCTCCTTTACAGGGGGCCTGGATGCAACAAAAAAAGCTACGCATGAGAGGTGCCACGACCTTGAGTCGAACGCAAGACTGGTGACCAGGAAGTTTTAATCCTTACGGAGCCGCCCAATATTTACAGACGATGAGACTCGAGCTATAATTAAAAGCTTCGTATAGCGGGGGTATAGCTCAGCTGGGAGAGCGCTTGCATGGCATGCAAGAGGTCAGCGGTTCGATCCCGCTTACCTCCACCAAATCGAAGTTTTTGCAGTACCTTAGTCCCCATCGTCTAGAGGCCTAGGACACCGCCCTTTCACGGCGATAACCGGGGTTCGAATCCCCGTGGGGACGCCAATTCAAGGCCTTTCAGCCAGGTTGGCTGGAAGGCAGTCCGGCAAATGTGCCGGTGAAGTCAAGTGCGGAGTGGTAGTTCAGTCGGTTAGAATACCGGCCTGTCACGCCGGGGGTCGCGGGTTCGAGTCCCGTCCACTCCGCCAAATAAAAAGGTTCATCGCGCCTTTCCGGGGAAGGCGGCCTTGATCTTCAGGAAGAAATAGGCTGAATCCCGGAACCCGTAGGCCATACGCTTGATGACCTTA
>JALHFX010000067.1 GCA_022837595.1 Propionibacterium sp. | reverse complement strand
CCGCAAACGATGCGCGAGCGCACCATCGGTCAGCTCAAGGACGGCACTCTTGACGTCCTGGTGGCTACCGATGTTGCTGCCCGTGGCCTGGACGTCGACCGGATCAGCCATGTGGTCAACTTCGATATCCCAACCGACACCGAGTCGTATGTGCACCGCATCGGACGCACCGGGCGCGCCGGACGCAGCGGCGACGCGATCAGCTTCGTCACTCCGCGTGAACGCTATCTCCTGAAGCACATCGAACGGGCGACGCGCCAGGCACCCGAATTGATGCAACTGCCGACCACCGAAGACATCAACACCAGTCGACTGGCCCGCTTTGACGACGCCATCACCACCGCCCTGGCAGAGACCTCCCGCATCGAAGCATTCCGAGACATCATCTCCCACTACGTTCGCCATCACGACGTGCCAGAAGCCGATGTCGCAGCCGCACTCGCAGTCGTCGCGCAGGGCGATACACCGCTGCTACTCGATCCCAACGATGATCCACTCGCTCGCGCAGCAGCCCGCAATCAGCGCGATGAGCGGGGTAGCGAGGATCGCTCGGGCGACCGCGGATCCGGCCATCGAAAGCGCGGTGACTACGCCCCCTACCGTATTGAGGTTGGACGAAATCACAAGGTCAGCCCAGGGCAAATCGTCGGAGCCCTGGCGAACGAGGGCGGGCTGAGCCGCCAGGACTTCGGCGCGATCAGTATTCGTCCGGACTTTTCTATCGTCGAGTTGCCTGCCGATCTCGATCGCTCGGTGCTCGACCGACTGCGCGATACCCAGATCGCCGGACAGTACATCGAGATCAAACCGGACCGCTTCGCCCAGCGTTATGGCAAGGGGCCCAATCGCGGTGGCCGCGGCGCGCGAGGCGGGGACAGCCCCCGCGGCGGAAAGCGTCCATACCGCAAACCGCGCTACTGAGTCGTACCAAGTTCGCGGATACCGGACCTGCCCGTTGCGGGATCAACCGCAGCCAAGGCGCACGAGGGAGGCAAGATGTCCACATCCCAGACCCAATCGATCCGCGTTGGTGAGGTAACGCTCGCGGTCTCGAACCTCGGCAAAGTGATGTATCCGCAAACCGGCACCACCAAGGGCGACGTCTTGGACTACTACCTCCAGGTGGCTCCGGCGCTCATCCCCCAGGCCGCCTGGCGGCCGGCGACCCGCAAACGATGGGTTAACGGCGTCGGCACCGAAGCTGAGCCTGGGCAAGTCTTCTTCCGCAAGGACATCGAGGACGGGGCACCTGATTGGGTGCCGACCGGCGCAATCAAGCACCAGCGCCGCACCAATGTTTACCCGCTGGCCAACACCCCGGCGGTGCTTGCATGGTTCGCCCAGTTGGCTGCGCTGGAGATCCACACCCCGCAATGGCGCTTCGGCAGTGGCGGCGAGGCTCGCAACCCGGACCGCTTAGTGATCGACCTCGATCCCGGGCCCGGCGCGGGTCTAGCCCAATGCGTCGAAGTCGCCCATGCAGTACGCGAAAAGCTGGGCGGCATGCAGCTGGATCTGGTGCCGGTCACCTCCGGTTCGAAAGGCATTCACCTCTACGCACCGTTGGACGGCCGGACCACCAGCGCGGATGCGTCGGCGCTGGCCAAGCAAGTCGCGCTGGGGCTGGAAGAAACGATGCCCACTCTGGTGGTCGCTACTCAGTCGAAAGCCCTGCGAGAAGGCAAAGTGCTGATCGACTGGTCACAGAACAGCGCCGCGAAAACCACCGTCTGCCCCTATTCGCTGCGTGGACGAATGCGTCCGACCGTTGCGGCGCCCCGCGACTGGGACGAACTGGACGATCCGAAGTTGACCCAGCTCGGATACCGGGAAGTGCTGGAGCGTTTGGCTGCAGACATCAACCCAATCGCGAAGCAAGGATGGACATCCGATCATGCTCCGGGCGCAGATAACCCGCCGGAGCCGAGTCCTCATCTATCTTGAGAACGGCACGACCGACGCAGGCCCCACAAAGAACGGGGATGAAATGCAAGACGACCGACCCGCCGATCTGGCGACCAAGGCCTCATCCGGCAAGGGACGAGCTGCCCTCGCTGTCATCCTCATACTTGTTGGCGTGATACTCACACCGATCGCGGTGTTGGGTTCGTGGGCGCGGCTCCAGCTCGTGGACACCGATCATTTCGTTCAGACCTTCGCGCCCCTGGCGGATGACCCCGCGGTACAAAGCTTCATCGCGGATCAGGCGACCCAAGCTGTGGAGCGAAGCATTGACATCGACGCTTATACCAGCGATTTCTTCGCAGGTGTCACGAATCTGGGATTGCCTTCGAGCGCCCAAGCCAGCATTCCACTACTCGAGGCAGCGATGGCTCAAGGTATGCGGTCGCTCATATCCACAACCGCAAGGCACGTCGTGGAATCGCCGCAGTTCGCCGCGGTATGGGAGCAGACCCTGCGGCAGACGCACAGCCGCACCATCGCAGTGATTCAAGGCGACCCCAATGCGGTGCTCCAACTCACCAACGAGGGCGTAATCTCTCTCGATCTCAATGTGGTGATCGTGAGCATGAAGCAATATCTGACGCAACAGGGTGTGAGAGTTGCGGCCTTGATCCCCGAGGTTAACTGGAGCATTCCACTTCTGGCATCCGGCTCTTTGGTCCAGGTTCGGGTGGTCTATCAACTCGCGGCGACGGTCGGGTTGTGGTTGCCGTGGATCGCGATCGGGCTACTTGCGGGCGGGGTCGCTGCCGCACGCAACCGGCCGCGCGCGCTCATCTGGGCCGCCGGTGGTGTGGCCGTCTCGTTGCTGCTGCTTTCTGCGTTACTCAGCCTGGGGAAAGAGTTGTTCGTGATCATGGTGGCGCCATCGGTGATGCCGGTGGCTACCGCTGACGCCATAGCCCAGCAGCTCACGCTATTGCTGACGTCGGGGATGCTGACACTCATCGTGCTCAGCCTCATCGTGGTGATTGCAGCCTGGTTCGTCGGTTCATCCCCCTCGGCCCGGTTCACCCGCGCAGCCAGCGGCAAGGTCTTGGCGAGGCTGAGAGACGAAGCCGATCAGCGCGGGATCGGGACCGGGAAGCTCGGACGACTGGTCGAACGCTGGTACACCGTGCTGTTGTCACTCACCGTGGTGGTCGGTCTGCTGGTGCTCTTCACGGCTCGACCGATTCAGCTCGGCGTGGTGGTGACGACTCTGATGAGCATGCTCATCGTGCTGGTAGCACTTCAGCTGATCAGAAGGCCTGCGGCGGACGCCGAGGCAGTCAGCAGGTAATAGGGGCCGGCTCGGGCTGGTTGCTCGCACGCCAACACCCGTGGTTGCTCCCCAGATCGCTTTGCAGGCTCATTCTTGTCGCCAAATAGGCATCTGGGGACCACTGACGGGTGTTGGCCCGCTTTGCCCCTGTCCGAGCCATCGGTTGGGGTGTCCTTGCGACCGGGATCATCCTCACAAGTGCGGCAAATCTGTGCAGAATACGACCAGAACGTTCACGAACGTTCCGCTGACCACGCCGCCAGCTCCATCAGCGCGCGAACCGTCTCGCGTAGGTCTTCCATAGGCTCCGCAAACTCTGACCATCGCTCGACCGTTTCCAAACATCAAGTGCCGCCGCCCTGCTCCCGGCCACCGCCTCGCACGCTGCTGTTGGAGAGTTCACCGTCGTCCCGTTCTTCAGCTGAAGCTGACCGGCCCCTGTCACGGTCACTCGGAACTCGTCGCCCTTCGTAGGCCTCGCCCAGACGAGCTCGTCTCCCGGCGACAGCAGGCCGCGCGCCACGACATCGGAAAGGAGGATCCGCCGAGACCGGGCGAGACTGTTACCTCCGACGGTTGAACGGACCAGTTCTCCTTCGGTCAAGGCCGGCAGGTCGACTCCGTCGCTGTCATGAACGATGTCCCAGAATCGCGCGATGAGCCGCACGATCTCCTCATGACGGGTGCTCAACGCCTCGGATGTGAGCTCGTCGATATTCGAAAGGTCCGTGACGATACTCGGCGACATTCCAGCCTGCGGCACAATCCGCTGCCGGATGTGTTCCCACGACCCCGCACGATCCGCCTTGATCGACTCTCCTCGCACAAGTGCGAGTGTCCCCAGTCGTCCGGCCCATTGCTCCCGATCAACATTTGGTGCTACACCCGGCATGGCATCGCTTGGCACCAACTGAGCAATCCCCAGCTGCCTCGGCGGTAGTTCAAGAGCGCCCAGCTGAGCATAGTGCGCTCGGAGCAGCAGAATCTTCCGCACCTTGCTGGTCGGAAGGCTCCCCTTGATGCGCAGGATCGCCCGCTGTCGAATATCATCGGGGATCCTGAACGCGTTCGCGAGAGCGGTATCGCCGCGCCTAGCGTCCGACTGGGCATCCTGCAGAGCACGAAGCAGTTGGACGACCCGGACGCTTCGTTGATCGGCAGAGACTCCCGCAGCGGTATAAACCCCGAAAACACGCTCCAGACCACTGAGAGCATCATTGCGCTGCACATCGCTCAGAGGCTGAGTGAGCACCCACATCGCCACCGGCATCCACTCTTCGGAGGGATACTGTCGCAACAAATCGAGGATGCGATCGGTTTGCGGCGATACGTCATTTCCTGCCTCACTCGCCTGCAAATAGGCTCGCGCGAACGGTGCCAGGTATTCATCAATGAACTGCTCTGCAGTGTTGTCCGCGAGATAGCGATCAAGCACTCGCTCATTGAATTCCTCGATGAGCGTCCTCTTCACGCTACTCCTCGTGGCGAGCACGAGCAGATGCTGAAAGAACGAGTCAGGGCCACTCGAGAGCGGTTCAATTCGTTGATCCCAGATCTCCGAATAAGTATCCCGATGCGCCTCACTGACCGCACCGAGGACTCTCGATTTGAAAATGTCGGATGCGGTCAGCGGCACACCGCGTGTGTTGAGGACACCGAAGATACGATGAGCGCTCTCGAATCCGTCAGTTTCGACAACCACGAGCGAGACCGATGTCACCACGTACCTGACGAACGACCAGGGATCCTCGGAGCTGAGCACTTCATCGAGCGCTTCGATAATGGCTTGGACATTATCTCGGATATTGCGCTGCCCCTGGGAAGCCAGATCTGCCGAAACGAGTTCGCGTAGCCCGACCAGATCGTCCTCGATGATGTACGTCTCAAAGAAGACACGGTCGAGGTTCCTCAGTTGCACTCTGGGCTCGGAGCGGACTGATCGAATCGAGTTGGCCGTTGTCTTGAGTAGATCCGTCAGTTCATTCTGGCGATCTTCGTCCGCGGTGAAGTCCCGTAATACCGCGAAGAGCAGCGACAGCGTGGTGAGTCGTTGCTGGCCGTCGATGACATCCATCGTTGATGCGCCGTATTCGCCCATCAACACGATCGAGCCGAGAAAGAAATCCTTGTCCCCGCGCCACCAGGCAGACTTCAAGTCTTCAATGAGTTGAAAAGCATCGTCGAATTTCCAGACATACGGGCGCTGATAATCCGGAATAACATATCGTCGATCACGCGAAAACACCTCGGAAATCGTTCGCTGCTGAGCGTTGATTGCCACTTCAGTTCCGTTCCGTTCCCATCAAGACGAGATCGATCCCCCGTCGGCGCACTCTTCTCAGGCGCACCCGACCGAGTCTTCTGTTGCTGCTCGTCACGCGACTACCTGCCACCGTATCGTGAACAGATGATCAACTTTCTGCGTTCCATCCAGGGACTGTTCGATCAGGTCCAGATACTTGTCAGCTTCAGCTCGAAGCTGTCTTTGGGTGGTGCGGAACTCGTCGTCCGCGTCGTCGGCGCGCCGCTCCCAACGACGCGCTTCCTTCTTCAGCTGTAGTTGTTCGATCGGATCGCTCACCCGCCGGGCGCGCGAGCGGGCGTCCTTCTCCTTGGCGCGATAACCACGGATCTTGGCCTCGTGTTCGGCCTTACGGTCTTGCTGATTGCGATAGAGCATTTCTTCCTGCTCGTCGTAATAACGGGCGTTGCGGATTTGGACTTCTTTCCCCAACTCGTCGCGTCGCGCGGTGAGAGGTGCCTCGAAGCCAGACAGCTCGACCGTGACATCCTGATCGCTGATCTGGGTGCAGGCGAGGTCGAGAATGTCGGCGACGTATTCCTCGTCGAGCCAGCGACCGTCATCAGTGAGTGCGCCGGCAAGCATGTACGACTCGGAGATCTTCTCGTCCCTTGCCCGCATAGTGAAGCTCAACAGGCTGACGGTCAGCGCTCCGCTGGCGCCTCGAAGCGTCCTGACCGCATTGCTGACGCGCGCAGATTCGCTGATCGAGAATGTCAATTCGCGGGGAGGAGTCTCGTGCTTTTTGGCCGTATCGATCACATACTGCGCCAAGGGGCTCGCATAGCGATATTGGTGAGCGTTCCCCTGCGGTTTGGATTTGAAGAAGTAGCGTCCGACCGGCACTTTTTGAGTAGGCGCCTCGTGGAGCACGAAGGCCAGGCCGTCGTCCTCGAACGTAGCTACTGAAGCCAGCTCATGCCGGGTTACGGCGAGTAAGAGCCGCTCGAACTTGTTGAGCATTTCGCTGGACTGCGCGTCATAGGCCTTGAGTCGATCCTGCACATGCGGGTCTAGGTTGTCGAAGACTTTCGCCTTGACAGTGGACATTTCCCGCGATATCTCTGCCGCGTAGCGATTCTCGAGCTCCTTGAATGCGGCATCGAGTTCGCCCGCGGTCTTGCAGCGCGTGAGGATATCTCCGATCGTCTTTTCGAAGTCGAGACCATCTTCTATGCTGCCGAGAACCTCATCTGAAGCACCGAAGACGTTCTCGAAGAGATGAAACTTCTCTGTGAGTAGCTGCAGGATGCGCTGCTCGGCAATATTTCCCTTGTTCGAGAAGTTCACGACGACAACATTGTGCTTTTGCCCGAAGCGGTGCACTCGTCCGATGCGCTGTTCAACTCGCTGCGGATTCCACGGCAGATCGTAGTTGACGAGCATTGAGCAGAACTGCAGGTTGATGCCCTCGGCTGCGGCTTCGGTAGCGATCATGATCGAACCTTGCTCGCGGAAATAGTCGACCAGAGCCTTGCGGCGGTCAACGGCCGCGATCCCCGTGACGAGGTCCCCGTCTTTGTTCGCCGCCAGCCAGGCCTGGTAGATCGCAGTCTGCTCGGACGAATCATTCGAGCCATTGAAAAGCACCAGCCCGTTGCCGCGTCCAGCAGCGGTCAAGGTGCGTGCCAAATACTCCTGAGTCTTCGTGGAGTCGGTGAAGATAATCGCTTTCTCGGCAGCGCCGAGCTCACGCAGCCGCTCCATACCGCGATCGAGGGCCTCTCCGAGTTTGATCGCCTTCTGGTTCACTGTGATGGAACGGGCAAGCGCGGCATATTCGCGCAGTTCGGCAACCTCCGCTCTCATCGCATCGAGCACGTCTTCGGTCAGATCTTCGTTGAGCATGGGACCGTTGAAACCTGCCGCAGACCGGTTGCCGTCCAGTTCTTCGGCTTCTTCAAGCTCCTCACCGGTCAGCTCATCCCCGGACGCGAAGTCTGCAGCGATCAGACTGCCGCGACCGTCACGCCGTTGCCCCGCAGCCACCTCATCGGCCAGTCGGTTCGCAATGTTTTCGAGCGTGCTCGCCACTGCGTAGGTGGACGAACCGAGCCGCTTACGGATGATCAGGGCGGCGAGGTGACGCTGGCTGCCGGCGAAGGCGTAGAGCTCGTCGCGCTGCAGGTAGGTGTTCACCAAGTCGTAGAGACGGATCTCCTCGGGCGAGGGCGTGAATTCGACCGTCAGCGGCAACCGTTGGGTGAAGTGAATGTACTTGTCAGCGTTCTTGCGCAAGGTGCGCTTCGAAATCGTGGCTACGCGATCAACCAGATCATCGTCACCGGTCAGATCCCGGTTCTTGATGTAACGCTCCCGGAAGGCTTCGAGCGAGTAAAAATAGGACGGATCAAAGACCGCTACCAGGCCGTAGAGTTCCTCCAAACGGTTCTGCAGCGGGGTCGCGGTCACCAGCACGGTCTTGTGTGAGTTCCGGACGACGTGGGCGACCGCCTTCGCAGCTTTTGTTCGACCGGTCCAGTGATTGCGCATCCGGTGAGCTTCGTCAACGACAACCAAATCCCAGGACTTCAAGAGCGATTGCTCGTGTCTCAAGGCGAACTCATATGAACAGATCAACACATGCGCGGAACGAGGGCCCGATCGCGCGGCCAGGGTAGCGGCGGTTCTTCGGTCCAAGATCACGGAAGGGATCAGGAACTTCTCGGAGAGTTCCTGCTGCCACTGCTGTCGCAGGCTCGACGGCACGATGATCAGCACGCTACGGCGTCGTTCTGCCCAGTACTGCGCAATGACGATGCCGGCCTCAATCGTCTTACCCAAGCCGACCTCGTCCGCGAGGATCACGCCCGGCAGAAACGGCGTCTGCAGCGCAAACAAAGCGGCGTCGATCTGATGCGGCTTCGGCTCAACCTGGGCGTCGAAGAGCAGCCCGGCGAGTTTGCCGACGTGGTCGTTCGCGTAGCTGCGCTGCAACTCGTGTGCGTAGTACTTCGCCTGGTAATCGGTGATGGGTGCTCCCTTCCGCGCCCAATCCTAATGTCGCGGCTGACCGGCGCTGGCCGTGGTGGCGCCCTGCATCCCGCATCTGCTGGCGGCCGTAACACCCGTCAGTGGTCCCCAGATGCCCCATTCGGGCCAGATTCTCACGCCAAATAGGCATCTGGGGACCACTCACGGGTGTTGGGGGCCGCACAACCACGCCAGCGCGCTGCTTGGGGAGCAATACGGCTACCAACAGCCAGCCGATAGCCGACAGCCCGGGCTCACCACCCGCAAGCTCAGCCGTCAAGCACAATAGGAATGGTGAAAGCATCTGTAATCGTGATCGGGGCCGGTCAGGCAGGGCTCTCCGCCGGCTATCACTTGGCACGCCGTGGGTTCGTACCCGCACCGGGTAACCCTGGCGAGCGCACTTTCATCATCTTCGATGCCAACCCGGCACCTGGCGGAGCCTGGCAGCACCGCTGGGAGTCACTCCAGATGGGAACCGTCAACGCCATCTTCGGGCTTCCCGGTCTTCCGGTGCCCCGAACCGATCCCGATGAGCCGAGCAGAGATGCGGTACCGGCCTATTTCGCGGCGTTCGAGCAACTCAACCAGCTGCCGATCCATCGTCCGGTGAAGGTGGTCTGTGTCCAACGGGCCGATGACGATCCACAAGGGGAGCTGATCGTCGACACAGATCAGGGTCAGTGGCGTGCCCGGGCGATCATCAACGCGACCGGCACGTGGAATAATCCGGTACTGCCCCAGTATCCAGGCCAAGAACTATTCGTCGGCCGCCAGCTGCACACCCGCGACTACGTCTCCGCCGACGAGTTCGCAGGCCAGCGGGTGGCGATCGTCGGTGGCGGGATCTCGGCGGTGCAGCAACTTGAAGAGATCTCGCGGGTGGCGACCACCTTCTGGTTCACCCGCAGAGAACCGGTCTTCCAACATGGCTCGTTTCGTCCTGAGATCGAAGGGCGTGATGTCATCGCGAAGATCACCGCTGCAGTCGAGGCCGGAGAGCCCCCCGGCAGCATCGTGGCGAGCACCGGGCTGATCTGGTCACCTTATGCGATTGCGGCGCGAGAACGTGGCGTGCTCGTCCGGCATCCGATGTTCACTGCGATTGAGCCGCGGGGCGTACGTGCAGCCGACGGCTCGTTCACAGCGGTGGATGCGATTCTCTGGGCGACCGGATTCCGGCCCGACCTCAAGCATCTTGCCCCACTCCAACTGAAGAACGAGCGAGGCGGCATCGTCATGAACGGCACCCAGGTCGCGGCCGAGCCTCGCGTCCACCTGATCGGGTACGGCCCCTCTCAGTCAACTGTTGGAGCCAACCGGGCCGGACGCGACGCAGTTCGGGTACTCAGCCGAGACCTCGGGGTTTGAATCTACCGTGGGCCTCGACCACCGCCTGGGCCGCCTGGGCCGCCAGCGATATCACCTGGCTGGCCGCCGCCCATATCACCCGGCTGGCCGCCAAAACCGCCTGGACCACCCATCATCTGATTGGTGAGTTCGGTTACCTGCTCACCGTTCACGATGATCGTGCCACCGTTCAGTTGACCCGTGCCGTCGTAATCGAACGGCGATTGGGCGGTGATATCGAGCGTGCCACCGTTGATCGTCAGATCACCATTGCTGTCGATGGCATCGGTGTCACCGGCGCCCATCACGATGGTGATTCTGCCGCCGTTGATGGTGATGCTCAGGCCGGTTTTGATGATCTCCGAAGCCGAGGCATTGATGCCGTCGTCGGACGCGTTGAGGGTGATGTCGCCGCCATCGATCACGATGACCGGGGCTTCGATACCCTCGACGGATTTGGTGATGTCGATGGTACCGCCGGTGATCGAGATTCTCTGCTCGGCCTTGATCGCGTCGTCACCAGTGGAAATCGTGATCTCTCCCCCAGTGATGGTGAGCTGTCCTCGCCCCAGATCCGTGTCGTTGCTGGATTTCATGCCATCACCGGTCGCGTCGATGACGATCGTGCCGCCGTTGATCGTCAGCGAGTCCTTACCTCGGATGCCATCATCGACGCTGGTCACCGTGATCGCGCCTGAATTGATCGTCAGATCGTCCTTGCTCACGATGCCGTCCGCGAAGTTGGCGGTGACATTCAGCGTCCCGTTGCCCTCGAGAAAAAGATCATCGGACGAATAGATTGCGCCATCGATCTGGTCATCGCTGCGTGTCGACGCGTCGGAGATGGTGTTGGTGGTGCCATCGGCCAGTTCAAGGACGGTCAGTTCGGCGTTATCGATCTGGATCGCTGCGCCCACGCTGCTGTTGATCGTCGCATCGGACATGATGATCCGCACAGGACCGTCTGCGTCCACCCTGACCTGCCCGGTCGAAGTTCCGGTCAGTTCATAGGTTCCGGCCGAGGTGATCGCGAGGCCATCATCGGAGAGCGTCACATTCGTCGTCGGCAGGATGGTCCAGTCGACATCGACGCTAGAACCCGTAGCCGCCGACGTGGCGCGTGCGGTGGACGTGGCCGTACTGCTCGGCACCGACGAGGCGCTCTCACTCGACGTCGCGGCTGCACCGCAGCCCCTGAATACATCTGACATTCAACACACAGCTCCTGTGCGGATGCTGTGTGCCTGATGTCAGTCCGGTGAGCGTCGATTGTGACCGGCTTTTCATCCCGGTCCTCGAAACACGGCGCCTGGTGGCCGGTCAACGTGATCCCGGGAGGCGTTGCTGCCAGAATCTCTGCTATGCCCACTCTTGTGCTCGGTGCCACCGCTTTGAATATCTATGCGGTCGTCCTGATCCTCGCACGCGGGGTGGTCTTCCGCACCCGCGTCTATCGGCCGATGCTATGGAATATCTTCCTGTCGATTCTGCCGATTCTGATACTCGTCCTGGCACTGTTCGTCGGGCTCGGGGCTTTGATCGTCTCGCGGGTTCTCGGTTACGTGGTGCTCATCGCCTGCGCCATCATCTGGCTACTGGTGCTTCCGAATGCAAGCTACCTGATCACTGAGCTCAACCAGTCCCATCGACGAGCCGACGACCGCGTTCCGTTGTGGTTCGACATCATCATGGTGATCACTCTTGCGATGTCCGGGGTGATCAATACCGTGGTCAATCTGTTCACCGCGCACACTTTGAACGCCTTCTTCTTCTACGGCGACTACGCCACGAGCTATGTGGAACCCGTGGTCTTGGCGACACTCGCGGTCGTCTTGTTACTGGTCGCCTTCGGCATGTATCTCGGCCGGTATTTGCGCTTCAACAGCTGGGATCTGCGTCGTCCGGCGGCATTCGTCAAGAAATTCTGGCAACACTTCGCGATCCGCGACAATCGATTGGCCGCAACCGGCTTCACCCTGACCTATGCGATCTTTCTGGCTCTGATCTACGTGGTCACTGCGGGCCCTTTGATCGAATCGTTGATCCAACTGGAGAAGCTGCGCTGACCAGTCTTCCGGCTTCTATCTGACTACTCGCACGGTAGCGCCGAGAACGGCCCGGAGGTAGTCTCAGCGCTACTCTGATCCGCCGCCACCTACCTAGTCAGGGTGATCCCTCGGATGATTCAGGGTTGATCTGCGATGCCGGTCGAAAGAGTCAAGTGGCATGCCCCAAAAAATCTTCGGAACCGCTGAACCGAGATGGCAATATTGAGCCCTATGAGTCTGATTTCATCTATCGCCAAGCCCGTCCTTGCCATCGCCGCCGCAGGATCTATCGTCCTCACGGCAAGCGGATGCAGCGCCATCGAGAGCCTCTTCCGCAAAGATGCATGGGCGGTCACCTACGAGATCACTGTGTCAGGCAATGAGCCCGCCGAACTCACCGATGTGACGTACTCCGGTCAGGAGAAGCGTCGCGAGCCTGTGATCCTCTACGAGGTCGGGACGGTCAAGACTGGCCCGATCGAAGGTCTCTCCGATCAAACTGGTTGGACGCAGGAAGCCATGCTCGATGTCGAGAACCTCGCATCCGTGAGTGCCACCGCTCCTGACGACCTCAGTGCGAGCTGCCGTATCTTGCTCGACAATGAGCGCGTTATCGCGTCTGGTACCGGGGAACCGGGCGGGACCGTTCTGTGTGAAGCGGTCACTCCGCTGTTCGATAAGTGAGATCCGACGCCGACGAGTCGCGCGGTTCACGGGCGTCCTGGAGCTCTTGCCCGGACAGGACGCCCGGAAGGCCGCGGCCGTTTCGCGTGAAGAAGAAGCTCACACAGGCCGTAACAAAGAGTAGCGACGAGACCACAGGGCCCACCGTGCCGGCCAACCCGATCACTGTGATACCGGCTATACCTCCTAGCCAGCGCAGTACCCGCGCGGCCACCTGAGGCATCGTTGATCCGGCATAGCGCACTTGGACGGCCAGATCGCCGACCGATCGTCCGGTTGCCAGAATCAGCGCTAGCCAGACCGAACCAGCGACCAGGGTGCTGACGGTCCCGGAAAAGCCGCTGTTGAGGAGATCTTGCCGCTCGCTCGCCAGATAGTGCAGGCCCAGCTGCATCATCACGGCGAGTGCGCCCGACAGCAGGGTGAAACCGAACCAGTCGCACAGCATCGCTAGCGCCCTGCGGCCTCGAGTAACTGGACGCGGCGTGTCAGGGTCCAGTGAGACTTCTAGTCCTCGGTAGCGGGCGGGGACGATGAGCCCCACCACCGAACCGAGTACGGCGCCAGTGGTGTTCGTCATCAGGTCGCCGACATCGAAGAATCGGTATGCACAAGGATAGAGACCCCATACTCCGGTCAACTGAGTCAGCTCGACCAGCAGCGAAATACCGAACCCGGTCAGCAGCGAGATAACAACCCCTCGGTTGCCGAGCACCCGGACGAAGAAACCGAACGGCATGAACAAGAGCACATTCAAGACGACCTGGAGGAGCTCTGGTTTGCGCAGCGGGCTCCCGGGGCTCTGGAAAGCGTGCTCGACATCGCGCACCGTGGCCATCGGATCAAGAATTGCGCCTACACATTGGATATCAGCCGGATCAGGTAGCGGCGCCAGCGTGTATATCCAGATCGCCTGAAAGTAGACGACGGCCGCGACCCATAAGACTGTGCGTCCAAGCGTCACCTGGCCGCGCCGACGATAGCTCACTGCGACGAAGGGCAGGAAGAGTAGCGCTCCCAGAGTCAAGCCGATAAAGATCGCCAAGACTGCGAGAGTTGTTTGATTTGACACGTGCTCCGTCCAATCGGCGTCCGAACTTGGCGTCTTTACTCAGGGTCTTTCCTACCAGATGACTCGTCGGCATCGGCGGCCTGAGCCTCACCGCGTGCCACGAGGCCCGCTTTGGTGGAGAGCGCTTTGTTACGCAGGAAGAGCGATGCGACGAAACCGATCGCGGCCACTGGCACCAGGTACCAGAACGCGGGAGCCATCGCGTTGACGTAGGCATCCACCACCTCTGTGTGTAACGGTTCGGGCAACGATCTGACCAGATCTGGGGTGAGATCCCCATGCGTCACCCCTGCTGGCATCTTGTCGATCGGGATGTGCGCTTCTAATCGCTGCAAGTTTTCCGCGAGCCGGCTGGTGAACAACGTTCCGAACAGCGATGTGCCCACTGCCGCGCCGATCTCCCGCAGAAAGTTGTTCGTCGAGGTTGCGGTGCCGATGTCGCTCGGGTCGACGGTGTTTTGGACCGCGATGACGATCGTCTGGATCACCAGACCCATACCGAGCCCCAGAGCCAGGGTCATCCCGCCGAACAGGAGCATCGACATATTGCCCGTGATCGTCGTCAGCCACGCGATCGCGAGAGTGGTCAGCGCCATACCCGCAATGGGATAAATACGGTACTTGCCGGTCTTGGTGATCAGCAGACCCGAGACGATCGAGGTGAACATCACGCCCGCGCTCATCGGCAGCATCAGGAGCCCGGATTCGGTTGGCCGATGATGAACGCGATCGCGACGGCCACGCTGAACACCGGGTCCCGGAACATCTTCAGCGGAACCAGCGGATCGGACGCATGCACTTCGACCCAGATGAAGGCCGCGAAGGCCACGACCGCCACGACCAGCAGGCCGATCAGCCAGGGATTTGACCAGTTGTATTTGGCATCCGGGGAGATACTCGGCCAGCTTGTCAACAGCACGATGCCGGCGGTCGCAACGGCCAGCAGCACGGCCCCGCCGAAGTCGAACGGTTTGCTCGCCTTGTGCATCGGTAGCCGAAGCGCAAAAAAGACCACTAACAGCGCAGTGATACCGACCGGCACGTTCAGCCAGAAGCTCCACCGCCAGCCCGGCCCCTGGGTGAACCAGCCGCCCAGCAACGGACCGGCTACCGACGCGATTCCGAACACGGCACCCATCGGCCCCATGTATTTTCCGCGATCGCGCGCAGAGACGATGTCGGCGATAGTGGCCTGCGACAAGATCACTAAGCCGCCGGCGCCCAGCCCCTGGAAACAGCGAGCCGCCACGAGCATCGCGAAAGAGGTAGCGAAACCGGACAACGCCGACCCAATGATGAACACAGAGATCGCGAAGAGGAACGGCCAGCGGCGACCGTACATGTCGCCGATCTTGCCGTAAACCGGCATGACGATCGCGATCATCATCAGGTACCCGGTGACGATCCATCCCTCGTGGGCGACAGCGTCCAGATCGCCGACGATGGTGGGCAATGCGGTACTCACCACCGACTGGTCGAGCGAGGACAGAAACATCGCGATGAGCAGTGCGCCGAAGATCACATAGACAGTCCTCTTACTCAGAGGCGTCGCATTCTGATCTGTCTCGTTCGCCGACGCTGAGCTCACGCAGTCAGGCTAGCAAGCACTCTGACCCGGTTCCGCGAGTAGCGGGTTTCAGGGTGTGATGCCGGGTTGGCGTGCTGTCGCCGGCTTGACCCGCCCCTCAGGCGCTAGGTATTCTCACCTCTGATCGTCGAAAGGGAACCCGGTGAGAATCCGGGACTGACGCACAGCGGTATGGCTGACGAGCGAGCGATATGCCACTGACCTTCGGGTTGGGAAGGTGCCTCGAATCCGGTTGAAGCCGAGTCCGAAAACCTACGACGGTGGTCATTATCAACGGCCGTGCGATTCGGCCCGGATGAGATCTGGTCATTACCCTTGCGCGCACACCCAGCCGCCACCGAAGCCCCACGAGCGTCTTCGGCCCTGAAACGGTCCAGACGCCGCCGGTTGATCCTTCTGGCACTCTTCGCACTACTGCTCGCCACCCCGGCACTGAGCATGATCTTCGGGGCAGCCTCAGTGGCACCTGCCGATGTGTGGGCGGTCGTCCGCTCTCACCTGCCCGGAGCGACCCAGCCGGTTGATGGCATCACCAACGCGATCATCTGGCAGAACAGGCTTCCCCGGGTGTTGACCGGCATCGGAGTCGGCGCGATTCTCGGAGTCAGTGGGGTCGCATTGCAGGCCATCGTCCGCAACCCGCTCGCTGAGCCGTATGTGCTGGGTATCAGTGCCGGAGCTGCGACCGGGGCGGCCTTCGCCATGGTGGTGGTCGGGGTTACCAGCGGCATCGCCGTGGCCGGGTACGCGTTCGCCGCCGCGGCGCTGGCGACCGGGGTGGTGTTGATGGCCGGTGGTCGGGGACACCACAGCGCGCTGCAACTGATCTTGGCAGGTCTCGCAGTGGGGTTTATCTTCCAGGCGCTCACGAACCTGCTGATCTTCTCCAGCGACAGCCCCGAGACTTCGCGTGCGGTCGTCTTCTGGACGCTCGGTTCACTGTCAAGAGCTACCTGGCCGCAGGTTGGCGGTGTGCTGACCACTGCTGTCATTCTCACCCTTGGGCTATGGATTGCGGCGCCTGTGCTGGACGCTCTGGCCAGCGGCGATCAGACCGCGATGGCCGTCGGTATTGACCCTGCCCGGATCCGACTGGTGCTCACTCTGGTTGTCTCGGCCGGCGTCGCCTTCGCGGTGGCCACCTCCGGCAGCATCGGTTTCGTCGGGCTGGTCATACCCCACATCGTCAGGTCGTGGGTTGGGCATGCCCACAGGGCCGTTGTGCTCGGCTCAGCGCTCACCGCCGCGATCTTCCTGGTCTGGGCAGACACCTTCGCGCGCAGCGTCTTCGCCCCATCCGAGCTTCCGATCGGCGTGATCACCGGCCTGATCGGCGCGCCGGCGCTGCTCGTGATGCTGCGCTCCCTCGGAGCCAAGGCGTGAATCACGTGAACGCTCTCTCCCGCAAGTCCGGTGGCGCCGAACCAGCGCGTGCGCTCAGCGCCCGGAAGCTGATCGTTGAGCGGGGCGGACGCACTGTGCTCGATAAAGTGGACTTGACCGCTCGGCGGGGCACCACAGTGGGAATCATCGGCCCCAATGGCGCCGGCAAGTCGTCATTGCTTTTAGCTCTCTACAAGGCGATCAGCTTCCAAGGCGGTGATGTGCTCATCGACGCCGACCCGATCGGATCGCTGTCCCGCCGCACGATCGCTCAGCGGATCGCGGTCGTCGCCCAGGACTCCGAGTCCTCGCTGCCGCTCGAGGTGCGCGACACCGTGGCCCTCGGACGACTGCCGCACCGCGGGCTCGTCCAGTATGGGGACGCCGATGACCGCGCCCGCGTCGATGAGGCGCTGGCTATGGTCGGCCTCGAAGAGCTCGCCGACCGACTTGTCTCGCAGCTGTCCGGTGGTGAGCGCCAACGAGCCCTGATCGC
>JALHFX010000066.1 GCA_022837595.1 Propionibacterium sp. | reverse complement strand
GGTCGCCACTGTGGCGCTGGCGTGGCTGCGGCAGCAGCCCACGATCACCGCGCCGATCGCGAGTGCACGCACCGTCCAACAGTTGCCTGCTCTGCTGGCGTCAATGGACATCAAGCTTAGCCTGAATCCGCCGATTTCCCGCTGCTGCGCGTCCCCTAGCGTGCGCGCTGGCTGCGTTGTCCTCAGTCAGCGCACCCCGGTGCGCCTCCTTCGTCCGCCTTGCCATCCCACCCGCCAGGTGCCGCTCGCGACGCGGCCCATCGGCGGATTCAGGCTTAGTCAGAACGAACTCGCCGAACTCTCAGACGCGATCCGTTAACAAGAAGAAGGCAACGAGATCCGCCTGTGCTTGCGCTTGCCTGGTCGAGGATCTGCTTACTGCTTAGGCACTTTCTGGGTCGCCAATTTCGTGAGCACCGAGACCAAACTCGGTGCGAACTCGCTCCACATTTCGCCGACCTGACCGACATCGATCTTGCCGGCTTGAACTTGTTCGCACAGCCGCAACCAACCCTCACCGGTCGCTGCGGTGATCGCGGAGGCTACTGCCGCGTTAATGACCGTGCCTGCGACAGGGATCAACTTGATGAAGCTGCGGGCCAGGGCCCGTCCCGCCACTTGTGCACCCAGCTGGGCAAGGGCCGACGTCGAAAGCATCGTCTTGAACTCAAGATCAAAGATGACAGCGATGCGCGCCATCATCGTCATTTGAATTGGTGCCAGCGCTGTCGCGTCCGCGACCGGGATCGGGATCGCCGCTGCAGCTGCTGCCGCAGCCGCTGCGGCAGTGATGACAGGTCGCGCAAGATCGCGCTTCCAGGAGAGATTAAGCCGCTGCGCGATGCGAAACGCGTTCTTCCCGTGTTCCGGCGCTAGGGCGAGGGTCTGCGCCACGAGTTCACCGAGCCCATGCCCCGTGCCCTTTCCGTGCTTGCCTCGCGCTGCGGTCAGAACGACGTGCTGAATCGGTAGATAGAGTCGGCGACCATAGGCATCAACCGGATTCTCGAGCCAATCGCGGAACTCCTCGGTATCGCGGGGAGCGGTGTACTTGCCGGTCACAGGATTCTTCGTCCAGGCGACCTTGGTGAGAACCAGGATCACTGGTAGCCCGGCTGCCGCGAGCTCGCGGATCATATCGACATCGGACTGCGTGAGCCGATCAGCGGTGGACAAAACGCAATACCAGACGACCGCGATCTGCTCGTTCGCAGGTCTTCTCGATATCGCCTGAAGATGCCCTCTCAGGATTTCTGACGGTGGCCGGTTCGACCCAATCTCGAAGCCCTCAAAATCCCAAATACCCAGGACACCATCGCTGTAGTAGTTCACCCCGGTGGTGATCGGCATACCTTTGCCGACCTTCGCCAAGTCGCGGCCGAAAACCGCGTTGACGAGCGATGACTTACCCACACCCGTGGCGCCGACGATCGCGAGGTTGAATCGTCCGTATCGAGCCCTCGCATTGGTGGTCGCCTGGAAAAAGGGTCGGCTATCGATTCTGGGATCGTTCTGGTCAGCGTGACCGGGCTTCAGCTTCATTTCGTTCAAATCCTCTCGGCTGCCGGCACCGTCGCTGGTCAGGTGATTCACGCAGATCGTGTCTCTACAGTACAAGGACATCCGTCCTGAGCGCGTGGCCCGCGAGGGTGCGGCACAATGCGTGCCCGGAGACGGTCCCTCTCCGAGCTATGGATACTGGGCCCCGGTGTCAACCCTCTGACAGATAGTGGCGCCCCATGGTCTCACGGGCCGCGGTCGCCTAGCGTAGGGGTATGACTTACGTAATCGCGTTACCTTGTGTCGACGTGAAGGACCGGGCTTGTGTGGACGAGTGCCCGGTCGACTGTATCTACGAAGGCGACCGGATGCTTTACATCCACCCGGACGAATGTGTTGATTGCGGCGCGTGCGAACCAGTCTGTCCTGTAGAGGCGATCTTCTACGAGGACGATCTGCCCGAAGAATGGGCCGCATACCAAACCGCCAACGCCGAGTTCTTCGACGAGATCGGTTCCCCGGGAAGCGCGGCGAGACTTGGTCCGGTCGCCGGGGACCATCCGCTGATCGCCGGGCTGCCACCGCAGAACACCTAGACTGGCCGCGTTGGTCGAATCGACGACAGGAGAGGCCGTGAACGCGACCCAAAAACTCACCGAGCTCATTCCGGGCATGATCATTCCGCTCGGCGGAGATCGCTTCACCCAGGTTGACGCAGACCTGGCAGCGGCTTTCCGGCCGGGTGACCGCCTTTACTTCGTGCAGGATACGGGGGCTTTGCTGCACGTGCCGGCACCGGTTCACCAGGTTGTCACTGAACAGGTGGACGCGGCCGCGAAAGCATTCGAGCAACTGCGCAGCACCGAGCGAGAGAAGATTCGGGATTTCTATCGGTTCTTTGCCGCCAATTTGGTGGCTTCCTGGCCTCAGATCATGGCTGCGAATGAGGACGACAAGCAGCGCGCCAAAGCTGCCGGACGCTCCACCACTCGCCTGGTTATCAGCGAGAAGGTGCGCGACGAGATGGTCGCCGGCCTCGAAGGCTGGGCTGAACTCATCGAGCGCGAGCTTACCGGCGGTTCGAGTCAAGAGATCAACCGCGTCGACCACGGCGACTGGAACGTCAGCGTCGTCACCGCACCGCTCGGCGTCATAGGCTTCGTCTTCGAAGGACGCCCGAACGTCTTCGCGGATGCTGCAGGGGTCCTCGCCACGGGGAACACCGCAGCGCTACGTATCGGATCGGACGCCTTGGCCACGGCGCAGGCAATCTGCGAGACCTCATTGGACCCTGCCCTGCAGGAGGCAGGTCTTCCGGTTGGCACTATCTCACTCATCCCGGTCCGTGAACGTTCGGCAGGGTGGGCGCTGTTCAGCGATCGGCGGCTCTCGCTAGCTGTCGTCCGGGGCTCGGGCCGAGCAGTGGCTGAACTATCGGCGGTCGCTCGCCAGTCGGGTATTCCGGTTTCCGCGCACGGCACCGGAGGGGCCTGGATGGTCGCAGATTCCAGCGCGGATCCGGCTCGGTTCTCGGCAGCTGTGAAGCACTCACTTGACCGGAAGGTCTGCAACACGTTGAACGTGGCCATCATCACAGCAGACCGTGCAGCCGAACTGATCCCGGTGCTCCTGACCGCCGCCGACGAAGCTGCCGCGAACGGCGGAGGGTATGCACGGCTACATATTGCAGCTGGTAGCGAGGAGTGGATGCCGGCTGAGGTCTTCACCACCACGATTGATGTCGGGCGTGCTGAAGGAATCGTCGTCGAGCCTCGCGCCACCCGTATCCCGGTTGACGAACTCGGCACCGAATGGGAGTGGGAGGACACTCCGGAGATAAGCGTCGTGGTTGTGGACGATCTTGAACAGGCGACGGCCCTGTTCAACTCCTTCAGCCCCCACTTCGTGGCCTCGCTCATCGCTGAGGATCCCGCAGCTCAGCGGCGCTTCCGTGCGTTGGTGGATGCGCCCTTCGTCGGCGATGGCTTCACGCGCTGGGTCGACGGCCAGTATGCGCTCAATCAACCAGAACTTGGCTTGTCGAACTGGGAGCACGGGCGTTTGCTAGGGCGCGGTGGGGTGCTGACGGGCGCCGACCTCACGACTCGTCGGCTCTTCGCACATCACGACGACCCCCAGCAACACCGCTGAGACCTCGCCTGGATCCGCCGATTTCCCGCTGCTGCGCGCTGCTGCTCGCGACGCGGCCCATCGGCGGATTCATGCTCATTGTCGCGCCCTGGCGCAACCGGGGCGCGACACCGCACCATCTCAGGAAATCAATGGGATGACCCCAGCGATGCCCTCATGGATAGCCATCGGACGGAACGGGAAGGTGTCCACATCGGCGAGGTCGGTCGAACCGGTGAGAACCAGATGAGTCTGCAGGCCGGTCTCAAGACCTGAACGCATATCGGTATCCATCCGGTCGCCCACGAAAGCGGTGGTCTCCGAGTGCACGCCGATGAGGTTGAGGCCGGCTCTGATCATGATCGGGTTCGGTTTGCCGACGAAATATGGTTGACGGTTCGTGGCCGTGGTGATGAGTGCGGCGACCGAACCGGTCGCGGGCAGAGGCCCCTCAGCCGAAGGGCCCGTCGCATCGGGGTTCGTGGCAATGAACTTCGCCCCACCCTCGATCAGGCGGATCGCTTGGGTGATCGCCGAGAAGGAGTAATTGCGGGTCTCGCCGAGCACAACGAATTCGGGATCGCTTTCGGTCATCACGAAGCCGTATTGATGGAGGGCAGTGGTCAATCCGGCCTCGCCGATTACGAACGCACTGCCGCCGGGGCTTTGCGAGGCGAGGAAATCGGCAGTGGCTGCGGCGCTCGTCCAGATCCGGTCTTCGGGGATCTGGAGCCCCGAGGTAGCCAATCGTGCAGAAAGATCACGTCGGGTGAAGATCGAGTTGTTCGTGAGGACGAGGTACGGGATCCCGCTCGATTCAAGCGCTTTGATGAACTCATTCGCGCCAGGTAACGCGAGATTCTCGTGAATCAGCACACCGTCCATGTCGCATAACCAAGCCTTCGGCCGGGGCATTGCCGCCAGCTCATCGGGGGTGGTGACTCTGATTTCGTGCGGCATGTCGTTTTCCTTCCGCGAACGGGCTGGACGGTTAGATCCAGTCTGGCCGATGACGGCGGGCCCCGGACCCACTATCTGATAATCAGACGCTTCAGCCTCGAACGGCGAGCATGGTCAGGTTGTTGCCATTGGTCTGACTCAAGACAATCTGGCTGTCGCCTGGCGTCTTGTCGACCTGCACTACACCGGTGACCGATTCCCCCGCGGACAGCGTACCCTCGGAAAGCCCATCGGGCCCTGGTGCTGCTTCCATGAGCTGGATATCGCCGCTGGCCATATCCATGACCAGCAATCGATACTTCAGCAGCCCGGTGTCGACCTGGATGGTGAGGTCGACCGATAATGTCGAACCCTCCCACCATGAATCGTTGATGGTGAACGTGCCGTCCAAGCCGTTCGCGCTGAACGGAGTCGAATTCGCATACTCACCGCTGGGCGGCAGGCTCGGCATGGTGCGGACTGCGGTAGGGGTCGGCGTCGACTCAGATACCGCTTCGGTGCCGGGACGCACAGCGAGCCACCAGATTCCGAAGAACGCAACGACTGCGATTAGCGCCAAGAGGATCGGAGCCAATTTACTGCGGCGCGTCTTGAACTGCTGAATCGAGACCGACGGTTGCGTAGCAGTGGTCTCAACGGGCAGCTCATCGGAGGCGGCAGAGCCATTGGCGTGCGGTGGGGTTGCCGGTTCCTGCCCGGGTGCGTCGGACTGTTCATTGGGCTGGTTCCATGAGCTCGAGGTCTGGCGCCAAGCTGAGCCTCCGTGGCTCCAAGCCGAACTTCGTTGAGCCCACTCCGAACCTGGTTGTCGGGACGCCTGCGGATCTGAGGAGTCAGGTGAACGTGGTGGTGTACTCATGGTGACCACCAGATTAGCCAGAACGATCAATCTTGCGAGTTGTCCACAGGCGCGGGCCTCTTTGACCGATCCGATAGGCCATTTACCAATCCTTATCGGCATGAAACCTACAGATTCTGATGCCTTTACCGCTGCGGCTGACCAATGCTGGGATTCTCCTACGACTTGCACCGAACTGGACGCCCCCCTGCGTCTCAAGAACGACGGTGATGTTGTGGCCGCCATTCCCTATCTCCTGGGCTTTCAGCCTCGTGAATCGATTGTCGCTTTGGTCTTTCAGGCCAACAGGTTGATCACGAGTGTCCGCTTTCCGATTGAGATGGGCGACGCTCCTGGGCAACTGGCGCGTCGGATAGCCACGATTGATCGACAGTTTCCTGATGCAGATTGGATTCTGGCTGGCTATTCGAGCGATCGCGAACGGGCCGTGACAGTTATCGAGCGGATGTCAACAGTGATCGGTCCCACCCGAGTCCTGGAATCGGTCTACGCCAACGATGGCCGCTTCTGGTCACTTTCCTGCACCGTTCCGGATTGCTGTCCGCCACAGGGACGACTCATCGACTTCGAGCGATCGCCCGTCGCGGCTCGCGCGGTGCTAGCAGGCATGCAAGTGCTGGACTCCAGGTCGGATCTTGACGCTTCCATTCGGCCGCCACGGGGCTGGCTCGGTCGCGCCGCCATGCAACGCATCGAAGATGCTCGGGCGTCGATTCGGGGGATGGAGCTGAACGAGATCGAGCAGTCATTCACCGGTTTGGTCCAGCAAGGACTGGACAACCCCGAAGCCGTCGATCCAACTCAAGCAGCCCAGATGGCGGTGATGGCGTTCTATCCGTCGGCCCGAGACCAGGCATTGCGGTTGCTCAGCAGACCGCATGCCCAGCGCCATGTCGAGTTGTGGCGAGCAGTCGCCAAGATGACCCCTCGCGATAGCCAACCACCGGTACTAGGCCTTTTGGGCCTCGCGGCATGGGTGAACGGGGACGGTGCATTGCAGGTCGTCTGCATCGAGCGCGCCGAGAAGGTTGCTCCGCACCATCCATTGATCGCGCTCCTGGGTGAGATCAATGCGGCGGCTGCACCGCCTTGTCTGTGGGATGACCTGCGGGCCGACCTCTTCGGCGAAGAAAGCTGAGGCCGCCGGACGATAGTCGCGGGCGCCGTGCAACGCGACTGGATCCGGCCAAGACGGTCATCGTCCGACCGGCGGACTTGCTGCTGGCCCTGTGCTGATCAGGCGAAGAAGGTGCCGATCACGTAGGTCACTGCCATGGCCAAGGTAGCCACGAGAATATTGCGCAGAATCGCTCGTCCGGGGTCGGCTCCGCCAAGCTTCGAGCTCACATAGCCGGTGAGAAACAATGCCAGTTCGACACCGGCAATGGTTGCTGCCACCCGCCAAGACAATGGTGAGGTCACCATCAGCATGAGCGGAATGAACGCGCCGAGTGCAAACGCGATGAACGATGAAGCCGCAGCAGCCCACGGGCTGGTTATCTCGTCCGGCCGGATGCCGAGCCGCGTCTCCGCGTGCGCGGTCAGGGCATCGTGATTGGTGAGTTGCTGGGCCACCTGTTTTGCCAAGTCCGGTGACAATCCGCGTTGCTCGTAGCCGCGGGCCAGCGTTCGCAGTTCATTTTCCGGTTGTTCCGATAGCCGATTGTTCTGTGCCTCCAGTGCTGCACGTTCAGTATCTTTCTGGGTGCTGACCGATACGTATTCGCCGCCCGCCATGGAGAAGGCACCCGAGATCAGCCCTGCGAGCCCCGCGATCAACAGGGCGCGGGGACTCGCTTGAGCTCCCGCGAAACCCATCAAAAGCCCGGCGACCGAGACGATGCCGTCGTTGGCGCCGAGCACACCCGCGCGTAACCAGTTCAACTTGGCAGCGAGATGGGTCGGTTCCGGAACAGTTCGGGCAATCGTCATGTTTCTATCGTGGCGATCAACTGCTGTTCTTCCAAGGCGGTGAGCTTCCCACTGAGGCAAGCCTTGGCTGGTGTGAAATACCTAGTGAAAGACTTCTTAGCTAAGCCCATCCTGAGTCTTTTAGATGCGCCGCAGCTGCTATTCCCAAGGGGCCGTGGCAGTGTTGCCCGCGCAATAAGGTCGGCGCCGACCACCTGTGCCGATCGGATACACTATCCGATGCATCGTGAGGAAATCGGAGCGAAGAATAGTAACCTACTTCTTCCGAAGATAATGAAACGGTTGAGCAGCGCGAGGAATCGCGAGCTTTCGGCGCAGCTTCTAGCCATGCCACAACACGATTGATGACATTCGGGCAGCAGTGACCCGCTGTCGTCTTCGGGCTTCGGGGCTTTTCATGTTCGGAGTTGTCGGGGCCAGACCAGTGAACAAGGAGACGGGAACGGTGAGCCAGACCAGCGAGGCGTTTGAGCAAATCAGCTACGACGCGCCTACAGCGCAGGAGAAATGGCAGCGATTCTGGGAATCCAACCAGACATTCGTCGCCCACGACGATACCGACAAGCCTCGACGTTATGTGCTCGACATGTTTCCGTATCCGTCCGGCGACCTGCACATGGGGCACGCGGAGGCCTACGCCATGGGTGACGTCTTGGCGCGGCTATGGCGCATGCAGGGATATGAGGTGCTGCATCCGATCGGCTGGGATTCGTTCGGCCTGCCTGCTGAGAACGCGGCAATCCGAAATAACACGCATCCTGCCGAGTGGACGTACAAGAACATCGAGACCCAGAAACGTTCGTTCAAGCGCTACGGGCTGAGCCTCGACTGGACTCGCGAGTTGCACACCAGTGATGCCGAGTACTACCGGTGGACACAGTGGCTTTTCCTGAAGTTCTTCGAGCGTGGCCTCGCCTACCGCAAAGACTCCTACGTCAACTGGTGCCCGAACGATCAGACTGTATTGGCCAACGAGCAGGTCATCAACGGGCTGTGTGAGCGCTGCCACACGGCAGTGACCAAGCGCAAGCTCAACCAGTGGTATTTCCGGATCACCGACTATGCCGACCGTCTGCTTGATGACATGGACGAGCTTGCTGCCGGTTGGCCCGACCGGGTGCTGGCGATGCAGCGCAACTGGATCGGACGTTCTGAGGGCGCACTGGTTGATTTCGTGATCGAGGGCCGAGACGCGCCGATCACGGTCTTCACCACGCGTCCGGATACGCTCTACGGCGCGACGTTCATGGTCGTGGCCCCGGATTCGGAGTTGGCCGCGGAGCTGGTCACCGACGAGTTCAAAGACTCTTTTGAGGCCTATCTTGATCAGGTCAAGAAGTCGACCGAGATCGAGCGACAGTCGACCCAGCACGAGAAGACCGGTGTTTTCCTGGGCCGCTTTGCGATCAACCCGGTGACCGGTGAGCGGATTCCGATGTGGGCCGCTGATTACGTGCTCAGCGACTATGGCACTGGCGCGATCATGGCGGTGCCTGCACATGATGAGCGCGACCTCGAGTTCGCCTTGAAGTTCGAGCTGCCGGTGCGGGTCGTCATCGACACCGGTGAACCCGATCCGGTCGTCTCGGGGATCGCTACCGTCGGCGATGGTCGATATGTGAACTCCGGCCCGCTGAACGGACTTGAAGACAAAGAGGCCGGTGTCGCCGCGGCACTCAACACGTTGGAGGAGCGCGGCACCGGTAAGGCGACGGTGACCTACCGGCTGCGCGACTGGTTGCTCAGTCGTCAGCGTTTCTGGGGCTGCCCCATCCCGATCATTCATTGTCCGAAGTGTGGGGAAGTGCCGGTCCCCGACGACCAGTTGCCGGTTGAGCTCCCGCATCTGACCGGCACCGATCTGGCCCCGAAGGGGACTTCTCCGCTGGCCGGAGAAGCGGCAGCCGGCTGGCGCAGCGTTATCTGCCCGAAGTGTGGTGGCGATGCTGAACGCGATACCGACACCATGGACACCTTCGTCGACAGCTCCTGGTACTTCTACCGCTACTGCAGCCCCGGCGACCAGAGCGCTCCCTTCCGCCCTGAGGATGTCGAGCATTGGATGCCGGTCGACCAGTATGTGGGTGGCGTCGAGCATGCCATCTTGCACCTGCTGTACATGCGGTTCTTCGCGAAGGTGCTGCGCGACATGGGGATGATCGATTTCGACGAACCGATGCAACGCTTGCTCAACCAAGGGCAGGTCATCAACAAGGGCAAAGCGATGAGCAAATCGCTGGGCAACGGTGTTGATCTCGGTGAGCAGATCGATCTCTTCGGTGTGGATGCGGTGCGCCTCACCGTCGTCTTCGCGGGCCCGCCCGAGGACGACATCGACTGGGCGGATCTTTCGCCCGCCAGCTCACTGCGCTTCCTACAGCGCGCCTATCGGCTCGCCACTGAAGTCGCTAGCCCGAAGGGAGTCGATTTCTCGACGGGCGAGAAGACACTGCGCCAAGCGACGCACCGGGCGATCCGCGAGATCACCGACCTGATCGCGCTGGGCCGATTCAACGTAGCGATCGCCCGGATCATGGAGTTGGTGAATGCTAGTCGCAAGACGATCGATACCGGCGCTGGTGCCGCCGATCCGGCGGTCCGCGAGGCGGTCGGATTCATCGCGCAGGCGCTGAGCTTGTTCGCTCCCTATGTCGCTGAGGAAATCTGGGAGATACTCGGAGAGGCGCCGTCGGTGGCGAGCTCGATCTGGCCGACTCCCGAGCCGGAGCTGCTGGTCAGCGAGTTGGTGACGATGGTCGTCCAAGTGCAGGGTAAGGTCCGGGCCAAGCTTGAGGTCAGCCCTGAGATCAGCGAGCAGGACGCGACTGCGCTGGCGCTCGCCGATCCCAATGTCCAGCGGGCGCTGGACGGACGCGAGGTGCTGAAGGTGATCACCAAGCTTCCGAAGATGGTGAGCATCGTCCCTGTCAAGGGCTGAGAGGTCTTTCAACGAGTGTTCGAGGGCTTTCCCGGACGATGGACTTCGTCCGGGAAGGTCTCAGATCACCTGAGTTGTCCACAGCCCACAGCTTTCTTGACCGATTTCGGTTCGACTTGCCAATCCTTAGTGTGTGCTACGGCGGGATGACACCGAGAAGGTATCCGAACGGCTGCGCGTTGTCGTGGGAGACGCGCAGCCTCCTGGTCTGCCCAGACGCGCTCAACACGAGCGAGCTCCCAGCGAACTGAGTGATACGCGTGCAGCGGATAGCACGGGGCTCGACGATGAGTCGAGGACTCCGGACCCCGACGCGTGGCTACCCAACGCTGACTCGCAGCTCCTGACAGTCGACCAGCTGGAGACGAGCCCGTCTGCCTCACTCGAACCCGGGAGTCGGCCAGGGGCTCTGCAGGCCACGCTATTGCGGCTGACCCGGACTCATGCCGGTGCGCTCACTGTTCTTCTGGTGGTCGCGCTGGTGCTGACCGGCAGCAGAGTGATGGCCGCGCGAGGGCACGCTGTTGATCCGGCGCCTGATGCGCCCGTACTCACTCCCGCAGCAAGTGCCTCGTCGCCGTCGCCACCTCCACCTCCACCGTTGCAGGTACATGTGATGGGTGCGGTGGTCGAACCCGGAGTAGTCAGTATCCCCGCCGGTTCGCGAGTTGGGGACGCTCTAGCGGCAGCCGGCGGCCTGCGTGAGGACGCAGATTGTGCCGAGCTGAATCTCGCGGCCGAGGTTCCGGACGGAGCGCAGATCATGATCGGCACCCTCGACGATCCACGTGGCGAATTGCGCACCGGCCAGTCCGAATCCTCCGGTGGGGCTGGTGGTGCGGCCGGCTCGGGTGGGGGAGCAGCCTCGACGTTGGTGAACCTCAATACGGCTGGTGCCGCGCAACTGGAGACGTTGC
>JALHFX010000065.1 GCA_022837595.1 Propionibacterium sp. | reverse complement strand
TGACGAGTCGGTCGCGTGAGCGTCCTCACGGCGACCGGTAGAATAGAACCGCGCGCACGCGCACGTTCACAGGTGAGTGTGTTTGGGGAACCTCGGCTATGCAGTCACCGCCTACCGAGCGCAAGGCATCACGACCGACACCGCGCACGTGCTGGTTGAACCGACCTCGACGAGGGAGACCTTCTACGTCGCGATGACCCGAGGGCGGCACTCCAACCACGCCTACGTGACTCTCGACCGCGCCGACGATCATGCGCAGCCACACCCCGGCGACGACCCCCACGCCACCGCGCGAAGCGTGCTCTACGGCGTTCTGCAGCACAGCGGTGCCGAGCTCTCGGCACACGAGACCATCGTCGCCGAACAGGAACAGTGGGGCTCGATCGCCCAGCTCGCCGCCGAGTACGAGACCATCGCAGCCGCAGCCCAGCACGACCGCTGGGCCACCCTCGTCCGGGGCTCCGGGCTCACCGAAGAGCAGGCCGAGAGCGCCATCGAGTCAGACGCGTTCGGCCCGCTCGCGGCAGAACTCCGCCGCGCCGAAGCCAACCACCACAACATTGAAGCGCTCTTGCCGCGTCTCGTCGCTGCCCGCGGATTCGGCGACGCTGACGACATCGCCGCCGTCCTCCACCACCGGGTCGAGCGTGCGACCGCCCGCCCCGCAGGCTCGGGCAGGACTCGCAAGCCAGCGCGCCTCATCGCCGGCCTCATCCCGCAAGCGCACGGCATCATCGACGCCGAGATGCGGGCGGCCCTCGACGAGCGAGAGGAGCTGATCGAGGCGCGCGCCGACGCCGTACTCGACGGCGCGCTGACCGAGAGCGTGCCGTGGACGAAGGCTCTTGGAGCGCAACCGAACGACCGACGACGAGCCGCGACCTGGCGCAAGTCCGCACGCGTGGTAGCCGCATACCGAGACCGCTACCGCGTCATCGACGATGCACCCCTCGGCGCCCCACCCGAGTCGGTCGCCCAGAAGATCGACGCCGCGAGGGCGCGATCCGCGCTCACGCAGGCAACCGAAGTCGCCGGTACGCGCGCGGGACGTAGCGGGCCTCGGCCGGTCGAACACAGATCGCTCGGCCGCTCGCTATGACCCGAGCCCGAGGGAGTGTCGGAGCGGCGACGTAGAATAGTTACATGGTTGTAGTTCCCGCAAATCCGCCCGACGCCGGAGGCAACGTGCCCGGTGGCCAGCTTGAGGTGGGCGCACAACTGGACAGCGCCGGGGTGACCGGTCAGCTACCTGAGATGGGTTCAGAGCCGTTCCAGATACTGGCACTGGACGGCGGCGGCGCCAAGGCCCTCTTCACCGCTCATGTGCTCGCAAGGTTGGAGCAGGACCTTGGTGTCAGCATCAGCGAGTCTTTCGACTTGATCGCCGGAACCTCGGCTGGCGGGATCGTCGCGCTGGCGCTGGGCGCCGGGCTCACACCTGCCCAGATCGTTGAGCACTACGAGGAGCTCGTCAACACTGTGTTCCCGGCCGCGAGGCGTCGGCTGTGGCGGCGTCCGCGCCAGCTGACCGCTCCCATCTACGATCACGGTGCACTCCGGACCGCGCTCACGAACGTGCTCGGAGGACAGATACTCGGCAACAGCACCAAGCGATTGGTCATCCCAGCGTGGGACGTGCAACGCGGTAGTGTGCATATCTTCAAGACACCGCACAACACGCGGCTCGCCCGAGACTGGCGCATCCCGATGGTGGACATCGCGATGGCGACCTCAGCAGCGCCGCTCTACTTCCCGGCCGCTCGCGTGGACGGGCACCGACTCATCGACGGTGGTGTATGGGCGAACAATCCTTCCGTTGTGGCGATTGCTGAAGCCGTAAGCATGCTCAATCAGCCACTGAGCTCGATCAGGGTGCTGAACGTTGGCACCGTCGACCAGCTCACGAACCACCCCAAGCGCCTCGACCGCGGCGGACTGCTGAACTGGGCGAAGCCAATCGCTCCCCTCATCCTCAACGCCGGAAGCCGCGGTGGACAAGGCATCGCTGAACATCTGATCGGCAAGGATGCCTACACCAGGTTCGACGCCCGCGTCCCCGGCGATCTGTACGCACTCGACTCGGCAGACCCGAGCGACCTCGCCGGGCTTGCTGCGTCCGCCAGCCGCGAGCTCAGTCCCATCTACACCGAGAGGTTCGCGGCCCATCGCGCAGCCGAATACACACCATTGATCGGAGACCCACATCGCGGTGAACCGACGAACATGCCTACCACGGAGGTCTCCCGATGAAGCTCACCGACCACTTCAATGTCCTGCTCAAGGACACCGTCAACCTCGGCCAGGTAAAGCTGGACCTACTCGACTCACGCGTCGAGTCGGTCTACAAGGCGTTGAAGGCCGACGAGCAAGTCGGCCCTCTCATCCTGGGCAAGACGCCCCAGGGCTCCTGGGCCCATAGGACCATCATCAACCCCGTCGGCGACAACGAGTTCGACGCAGACTTCATGCTCGACATGAGCGAGAACCCGGACTGGGCCGACGATCCGAAGAAGTACATCGAGGAGGTCTACGCCGCTCTACATCGTCACAGCACCTACGGCAACATGCCGCACTCACGGAAGTGCCGCTGCGTCCGTCTGGTCTACGCGAACTCGATGCACCTCGATATCGTGCCGCACTTGAACCTCGCAGACGGGCGCGAGGTCATCGTCAACCGCGATGTCAACGACTGGGAGCTGACCAACCCCCAGGGCTTCACCGACTGGATGAAGACCAAGGACACACTCGCAAACGGCAACCTTCGCAAGGTCATCCGGCTGATGAAGTACCTGCGGGACCACAAGAACTCCTTCACAGGCACGCGGTCCATCCTCCTGACCACCCTCCTCGGCGAGCAGGTAACCGAGCTGCGCACGTTGCTCGATCCCGGCTACTACAGCGACGTTCCGACGACCCTCCTACACCTCGTCAACGACCTCGACAGTTGGCTCCAGGCCCGCCCGATCAAGCCGTCGATCCCGGACCCGTCGGGTTCTGGAGTCACGTTCGACCATCGGTGGGGGCAGTCAACCTACAGCTACTTCCGGGATCGCATCCACGCCCACGCGGCCGAGATCGAGAAGGCGTACAACGAGGAGAACAAGGACCGCAGCGTTGAGTTGTGGCAGGGCATCTTCGGCGATGGGTTCAAGGCCCCGGCAACGTCCTCGAACAGCACCAAGTTCCCCGCAGCGCCGGTACCGGCTACTACCGTGGGGCGGTCTGGCCGCGCGGGATGAGCCGTCGAAATCGGGGCACGCTGTCGGTCTGGCAGAAGCAACTTGTTGACGAACTGAGGACGCTCGCCAAAGACAGGCCCGACGACCTGCGAATCGTCCAGCAACCCAAACTCGACGCAGAGAGCCGTGCCAGCGTCCGGGTCCGGCTCAACACAGCCAATATCCTGCGAAGTTCCGCAGGTCTCTTGCTTGAGAACCACGAAGAGTTCATCCTCCAGATTCGACCCTCGATGTTCGTTCCGCCGAGCGTCGAGGTTGACCACCCACGCTTCCTCGGCTTTCCACATGTTCTCCAGGGGCAACGGCTCTGCATCTACCTCGATCCTTCGCGCGAGTGGCGTCCGTCGGAAGGAATGGCTGGCTTCCTCAACCGTCTGTGGGGCTGGCTCACTGACGCCGCAGGTGGAAAATTCGACCCCTCGACCGCGATGTATCACGCGGTCGGCGGCGTGCTCCACCACGCGGACGACACACCCACAATCGTGGTCCGCGAGCCTGGCCCAACGAAGCCACGGCAGATCGCTCGGCTCATCGCCCGCTCGACCCATCGGTACGATCTCACCTACTCGACCGAGGGAGATGGACATCGCACGCCCGTCTTCACCCTGGCGAGCGACATGCCCTTCGGCGCCGCCTCGACGCTCGCCTTGTTCCTTGCGCTCCTAGATGATCCGTATCTCGACCAGGCCGGAGGTCAGCCCTCACGAGTAGCGGCTCAATCGCCGGCGTTCATCACCTCCCTTCTCGCCAGCGCTCTCAGAAACCCCGACGGCGAGGAGCAGTACTTCATCCTCGCCGTTCCCCATCCCGCAGGCGGCCCACATCACCTGCTCGGCGGACGCCTCCATGCGACGACCGCCGATGCACTTCGACGCGTCGCTAAAAAGCACGGCACCGCGATCAACCTTGATCCCGCGAGCATCAACGCCGAAATCCCCATTGAATGGTGCAATATGTCCGACGAACGACAAGCAGTCACGACCCGGCGCGACGAACGCCGACCAGTCAACGGCTACCAAGGAAAGATAGTTCACATCTGGGGGTGCGGCGGACTGGGATCATGGGCGGCCGAGTTCATCGCACGCGCCGGGGCCGCAGGTATCACCGTCTGCGACCCAGCAGTCATCACCGGCGGACTCCTCGTACGACAGAACTACACCGAAGCCGACATCGGACAGACAAAAGCCGATGCCCTCGCGACACGGCTGCGCTCGCTCCGCGACGACCTCACCATCACCATCGCGGAGGGGAGCGTTCCAGACCTCGCCGATCTCCTGGCAGCCGATCTCATCATCGATGCGACCGTAAGCCACAGCGTTACCACGTACCTCGACACACTTGTGGGCGTCGAGCGCAAAGCCCTCATTGCCCAGATCGCCACCGACGCCAGTTCCGGCACCCTCGGCATCGCCAACATCAGCGCACCTGGCTCCACTCTGACGCCATCGGGAATGGACGCACGCGCGGGTCGCACGATACTCACCGACGGTGAGCTGGAGCTTTACCATCCGCTCTGGCAGGAGGTGGCCGACGGGGACGAACTGATACCAACGAGAGGGTGCTCCGTGCCCACCTTCCACGGTTCAGCCGCAGACCTAGCCGCCGTCGCTGCGACGCTCGTCAACATGATCGGCCGCCACCTGCAACAGCTGCCGTCCACAGTCTCCGGGACACACCTCATCGCGCTGCCACACGCCTCCTCCGGGCCCAGGCACCACTTCGTGTTGGCCGAAGCAGAGGATGCGCGTCTGCCGCCGTCAGCCGGAGACACTGAATAGCCTCCGCCTACGCGCCGCTGACGGCTACAAGCGCCTCGATCCAGACCAAGCTGTCGTTGCGGGCGGACACTACCGGCCTTCCCAAGCCCGCAACAGGGGCGTAGCCTTGAAATGAGGCGGATTTCTCCTTACCTTTGGGCCGCTCGCGGCAGACCTTCGGGTCACTCTCCACGCACCGTCTCGACCACGACTCGCGTGTTGAGAGGAGCCCATCATGATCCGCCTACTGTGGACAGCCAGCGTCGAAGTTCGCTACTTCCTACGTCGCTACATGCCGAGCAACATCGTGCTCGACCTGATCCGCACCAGGAAGGGGCTGAGGTGGGGCGTGCCTGCGATGCTGCTCGCAGGCCCCTACCTGGCCATCGCCTTCTGGTGCACCACCCTCATCGAGAACAGCGGCCCAGGATGGCTCCACCTCGTCGTGCTGGTCTGCGTCTGGAACGCTCTCAAGATGCTGGCCATCGGCCCCGTGAGTGTCGTTGTCCTCGCAAGGGCTCGTGCCCGTGAGTACCCCGCGCAGCGGCAGGAGCTCCCCGAGGATGTACCACTGGGTGGGCTCACTCGAAGCTCTCGCTGAGTCCAGGGCCAGGCGTCATCAACTGCCGACTGTGCCCGCTAGAGCGTGCGAGTCGGAGCAGGCGAAGGCGGACGGACATGCTCCCTGTCGAGTCGCTCTCGTGGCGTCTGACCCCGTTCCACCAGCTTGGTGAGGTCCGAAGTGTCCGTAACCAAGGACGCGATGCCATCGCGCAGCAAACGATGCGACCCAACACTCGCGGCGCTCGTGACTGGACCGGGGACGGCTCCGACACGTCGGCCGAGTTCGGCGGCTCGCTGGGCAACCAGCAGTGACCCTGATCGCGCGCCCGCCTCGACGATGACCGACGCGGAGGACAGGGCAGCCATCAGTCGGGCGCGGGCGATGACCCGGTGTCGAGTTGGGACGGCGCCGGGCGGAACCTCGCTAACGAGAAGGCCGACATCAGCGACGCGATCGAGTAGGTCGCGATGGCCGACTGGGTACGGGCGATCGACTCCGTTGGCGAGGATGGCGATCGTGTCGCCGCCTGCAGCGAGGGCGGCCTGGTGTGACGCGCCTTCGATCCCGTAGGCACCTCCCGCGACGACAACCCGTTCCTCTGCGGCAACCGAACTGGCGAGTTCCCGGGCCACGCATTCGCCGTAGGAGGTGCATGCCCGAGCCCCGGCGATCGTGACGAGATCGCTCATCGGCCGCGAGAGGAAGGACGACGCGCCGCGAGTCCACAGCACGTAGGGGGCGACTTCACCAAGATCGTCGAGGGCGGTGGGCCAGTCGCTATCACCTGGGATGAGCGCTCGAACGCCCGATTGCTGCACCTGGTCGATACGAGCGGCCAGTTCGTTCGCACCTGGCACGCCGAGGTGGTCGCGCCAGACCTGCGCGTCCACAGGGCTCAGCCCCACCACTGCGCCGTCGTGCTCAGCGAGCCAAAGCGTCTCGACTGCTCCGAGCCTTGGAAATGACACTCTGATTTGGCCCCACCGTGACGGCCTGATTTGGCCCCGGCCGCGACACTCCGGGGCGGTTATGACGGTCTGATCTGGCCCCACCTGGACGCTGGTCGACGGCAAGTTCGTCGATGAGCGTGAGGGTGGGCCGGAGTGTCTGGTGGGAGTCGTGTCAGGGTGTTCGAAGCGATCCGTCGGGACCGTCGGGATGATCCGGATGTGTCGATCCGCGAGTTGGCGGTGCGGCATGGGGTGCACCGGCGCACGGTCCGCCAGGCGCTCGCGTCGGCGGAACCGCCGCCGCGGAAGGTGCCGGTCCGTACCGCGCCGGTGCTGGACCCGGTGAAGCCGTTGATCGACGCGATGCTGCGGCAGGATCTGGACGCCCCGCGGAAGCAGCGTCGCACCGCGCTGCGGATCCGGGAACGACTCCTGGATGAGCACCAGCTGGTGGTGGCCTACTCCACGGTCCGCGACTATGTGCGTGAGGCCCGGCCACGGATCGCCGCCGAGGCCGGCAAGCCGCTGGCTGAGGTGTTCGTCCCGCAAACCCACCCGGCCGGTGCCGAGGCCGAGGTCGACTTCGCGGATCTGTGGATCGTGTTGGCCGGGGTGAAGACCAAGGTGTTCATGTTCACGCTGCGGCTGTCGTATTCGGGCAAGGCTGTCCACCGCGCGTATGCGACGTGTTCGCAGGAAGCGTTCCTGGACGGCCACCGCTACGCGTTCGAGCAGCTGGGCGGGATCCCGTTCGTGCATATCCGTTACGACAACCTGAAAGCGGCCGTCTCCAGGGTGTTGACCGGCCGGACCAGGGTCGAGTCCGACCGATGGGTGCTGTTCCGGTCCCACTACGGCTTCGACGTGTTCTACTGCCGGCCCGGTGTCGAAGGGGCCCACGAGAAGGGCGGTGTCGAGGGCGAGGGAGGCCGGTTCCGCCGCACCCACACCGTCCCGATGCCGAAAGTCGAGTCCCTGGCCGAGCTGAACGCCTACCTCGCCCGGTGTGACGCGAAGGATGATCACCGGCGGGTCGGGCAACGCACGACGCTGGTCGCCGACGACTTCGCCACCGAACAAGTCCTGCTGCGACCGTTGCCGACCGAGCCGTTCGAGACCGGGATCAGCCTGCGCCCACGGGTCGACCGACACTCCCGCGTCACGGTGCGGCAATGTCAGTACTCGGTGCCGGTGCGCTACGTCGGCCGCCAGGTCCGGGTTCTGCTGAGGGCGACCACCGTGCAGGTGTTCGACGGGCCCCGGCTGGTCGCCGAACACGAACGGGCCACCGAACGCGGATCAGTCACCCTCGTCCTGGATCACTACCTCGAGGTGCTCGCCTACAAACCCGGCGCGCTGCCCGGCGCGACCGCCCTCGTGCAGGCCCGCAAGGCCGGGGTGTTCACCGCGGTCCACGAAAGGTACTGGGCCGCGGCGAAGGCCCGCTACGGCGACAAGACCGGCACCCAGGCCCTGGTCGAGGCCCTGCTCCTGCACCGCACCTATCCCCACCGCCAAGTCCTCGCCGGCATCGAAGCCGCCGTCGCCGTCGGCGCGCTCAGCCCCGAAGCGGTCGCCGTGGAGGTCCGCCGCGCCGGCGAAACCCGGCCCCAACTCGGCCTGGTCACTGCCGAGGGCCGGATCGCCTACCCGGTCGACACCCGGCCGCTGCCCACCGTCGAGGTGTACGACACCCTGCTCACCGGAGGAAACCCCACATGACCCTGCTCACCGACCAGGCCGTCGAGGTCGCGATCGACACCGCCTGCCGCACCCTGCGCCTGCCCACCATCCGCGAACGCGCCGCCCAGGCAGCAGCGACCGCGGCGCGTGAGCAGCACACCTACCAAGGCTTCCTGGCTGAACTGCTGCTGGCCGAGTGCGATGACCGGGACGAACGCCGCCGGGCCCGCCGCGTCCACGACGCCGCCTTCCCCCGACCCAAACGCCTCGACGAACTCGACTACGCCGCGAACCCGAACCTGAACCCGGCGGTGATCAACACCCTCGCCGCCGGCGACTGGGTCGGCAAAGGCCGGCCGCTGTGCCTGATCGGCGACTCCGGAACCGGGAAGACGCACCTGCTGATCGGGCTCGGGACCGCCGCCGCCGAAGCCGGCTACCGGGTCCGCTACGTCCTCGCCTCCCGACTCGTCAACGAACTCGCCGAAGCCGAGAACGACCGCGCCCTCACCAAAGTCATCGCCCGCTACGGCCGGGTCGACCTGCTCTGTTTGGATGAATTGGGCTACCTGCAACTCGACCGGCGTGGTGCCGAACTGCTGTTCCAGGTCCTCACCGAACGCGAGGAGAAGACCGCGATCGCGATCGCGTCCAACGAACCGTTCAGCGGCTGGACCAAGACCTTCACCGACCCCCGCCTGTGCGCCGCGATCGTCGACCGGCTCACCTACGACGCCACCATCATCGAAACCGGCACCACCAGCTACCGCCTCGCCCACACCCGCGCAGGTGGGGCCAACTCAAGCCGCCCTAGTGGGGCCAAGTCGAGTTGACATACTCAGAGCCTGGACAAGATGCGTCCTGTCACCGGGTCATTGGGTCCGACGAGCATGGACAGCACCATCCTCGCGGTGCGCTCGTCGTTCGCGACATCACTCAGGCTGGTCATCATCGGTTCCTCTCGGCTCTCGTTACCGACGAGGTGCGCCGAGCGCTACCGACGGATTGGCAACTCGGAACCGCAGCTACGAGTCATCGCCCGCTTCGTCCACGATGACGCCAGCGTCGACCAGTGCTGCGCGCACGGCCTTGCGGTCCACTCCCATCCGACGGCCAATCGCTCGCATCGAGACGCCTGCTCGGGCGAGCCGCACCGCCTCCGCCTTCTCGTCGATCCCCAGCCCCGGTCGGCGGCTCGGCACGTTGCGACGACGCAGGTGCGAGAACACCGTGGCGCGGTGGATGCCGTACCTCTCAGCGAGCGTCTTGACGCTCATCCCGGCCAGGTAGTCGCCGACGAGGGCGTCCACCTCGGAGGCGGTGAGAAAAGTTTGAGCCGTCTCGACAGCCCTCACGACGGGGCCACGATCGTCCTTCGGAGCGGTATTCTGGGGGCGTCGAGAGACCTCGTAGACCCCACGGTCTAGGCGGTTGACCAGGGTTTTTGTTTTGGGGGCAGAGTTGCCGAACGTACTACTCAGGCACCCCAAACGGGTCAGCTCAGGGCGTCGGCATGGAGGCCAGGGATGCTCAGCCCGTCGTACGGGTTCCGGTAGCCGACGCGCACGTCGTTGTCCTCGTCGATGTAGATCGCCTTGAACAGCGCCTGATTGATGAGCCGCCGGTTCGCGTCGTCGGCGTGCTCGTAGATGTCGGCGGCGTTGGACAACAGCTTCAGGGAGTCGTCGAGGTTCTCTCGCGCAGCGGCGTAGTGGCCGTGGTGCGCGGTGATCCGGTGCTCGATGGTCTCCAACGACGCGGTGATCCGGTCCTGCTCCCTCTTGAGGAGGTCGAGCGGGATCGCCCCGGCGTAGTGGGCTTGGAGCAGCTTCTGCTGCTCGCCTTCGAGCTGGGTTCTCCGGGACGCGAGGTCGGCGAGTTCGGCGGCTCCTTCGGCCATCATCTCGTCGAACCTGGCATGAATCATCGCCGAGACCGCCTCGATCGTTTCCGGGTCGATCTGCACCTTGGCGTAGAAGCGTTCGATGAGTCGTTCAACCTGCTCGATCAGCATCGTCTGCCGGGTGCAGTCGCCCCTGCCGCCGTGCCGGCTCGCGCACACGAAGTAGGGATAGATCGTGCCTTGGCTGCTCTTCGCGTTGCACACGATCAGGCGCGAGCCGCACTGCCCGCAGAACACCGTGCCCTTCAAGTAGTGCTCGTGCACCTGGGTCGCGTCCGCGGCCGAGCGGTGTGTGCCGAGCACGGTTTGCACCTGGTCCCACACCTCGTTGGGGACGATTGCCTCGTGTACTCCGGCGTAGGTGACGCCTTGGTAGCGCACGTTTCCCTTGTAGTAGGGGTTCGTCAGCATCCGGTGCACGGACGACTTGGCGATGGGCCGAGAAGGTCGCCGCGGCGTCGCAGCTGTCGTCAGCCCGCGCGCCACCAACTCCTGATGAAGCTGGCTCGTGGTCCAGTCGCCGGAGGCGAACACCTGGAACGCCCACCTGACCAGCCCCGCACACTCCTCGTCGATCTCGACGGTGCGTGCCTCGCGCCCGAAGTCGTCGCGCACGCCGACGTTGCGATAGCCGATGGGTGCCTTCGTCACCGTGCCGCCCTGCGCGGCCTTCTGCGACAGACCCTTGACGACCTCGGTGGCGAGGTTGCGGGAGTAGAACTCGGCAATCGAGGACATGATGCCGTGCAGCAGCATCCCCGATGGTGTCTCGTCGATGTTCTCCGTGGCCGATACCAGCGTGACTCCGGCATCCTTGAGCGCGAGGTGGATGGTCACGTCGTCGGCACGGTTGCGGGCGAGCCGGTCGACTTTGTGGACAATGCAGTAGTTCGTCTTGTGCTTGGCGACGTACTGGATCATCCGCATCAGTTCGGGCCGGTCGGCCTTGCGTGCGGATTCGCCCGCGTCGACGAACTCCTCGATGATCGTTGCGCCGAGCTGGTCGGCCTTGCGCTGGTTCGCCTCGCGCTGCGCTGGGATCGAGAAGCCCTCCGCTTGTCCGCCCTTCTCCGCCTGCTCCTTCGTGGACACTCGCAGGTACGAGACGGCGAACGATCCGGGGAACGGCGTTGGCGCTACGAGGCTGTCTATCGCGGTG
>JALHFX010000064.1 GCA_022837595.1 Propionibacterium sp. | reverse complement strand
GTCACGGTCGAAGGCGAACTGCCTCAAGACGTCACGGCCAAAGACATCGTGCTCGCGCTGATCGCGAAAGTCGGCACCGGCGGCGGGCAGGGGTATATCGCCGAATACCGCGGGTCCACCATCGAGAACCTGTCGATGGAAGGCCGCATGACCATCTGCAATATGTCGATCGAATGGGGCGCGAAAGCCGGCATGGTCGCTCCGGACGCCACGACCTTCGCTTACCTCAAGGGCCGCCCGCACGCCCCCGAAGGTGATCAGTGGGATGCCGCCATGGAGTACTGGAAGACTCTGCGCACCGACGATGATGCGGTCTTCGACCGAGAGGTCTTCATCGATGCAAGTACGTTGACCCCGTTCGTCACCTGGGGTACCAACCCCGGCCAAGGCGTCGGACTGGGTGCCAGTGTTCCGAGCCCGGATGACTTCACCGATGAGGTAACCAAGGCATCCGCCCAGCGCGCGTTGGAGTACATGGATCTGGTCGCGGGCACGCCGATGCGCGAGATCTACGTCGATACCGTCTTCCTGGGGAGTTGCACCAACGGTCGTATCGAAGACCTGCGGCTGGCCGCAGGCATCATCAATGGTCACAAGGTCGCTGATGGCGTGCGGATGCTCGTCGTCCCGGGATCGGCAAGGGTACGAGAACAGGCCATGGCCGAGGGACTGGACAAGATCTTCATCGACGCCGGGGCCGAATGGCGGCAGGCCGGCTGCTCGATGTGTCTGGGGATGAACCCCGATCAGCTTGCGCCAGGTGAGCGTTCAGCCTCGACCAGCAACCGTAACTTCGAAGGACGACAGGGCAAGGGTGGGCGTACTCACTTGGTGAGCCCCGCCGTCGCCGCCGCCACCGCGGTGACCGGTCATCTGTCCGCCCCGTCGGATCTGTGAGAAGGACGAAGTAAATGGACAAGTTCAACAACCACACCGGTATCGTGGCGCCGCTGCGGCGCAGCAATGTCGACACCGACCAGATCATTCCGGCGGTTTACTTGAAGCGGATCACGCGTACCGGCTTCGAAGACGGACTATTCGCTGCCTGGCGTAGGGATCCCGAGTTCGTGCTCAATCAGCCCGCCTACGAGAAGGCATCGGTGCTGGTCGCCGGCCCCGATTTCGGTACCGGTTCCTCACGGGAGCATGCGGTCTGGGCGCTTCAGAATTACGGTTTCAAGGTAGTGATCGGTTCACGCTTCGGCGACATCTTCCGGGGAAATTCCGGTAAAGCCGGCCTACTGATCGCCACTGTCGATCAGTCGATCGTGGAGCAGCTGTGGGCTTATGCAGAAGCTGACCCGGGTGCCGAGGTGACCGTCGATCTGCCGAGCCGCACGATCACGGCCGGCCCGGACATCTTCGACTTCGAAATCGACGATTACACCGCGCATCGGCTACTCGAAGGCCTGGACGATATCGCGGCGACCCTCCTGCATTCGGACGAGATCGCCGAGTACGAGGCGAAGCGTCCGAGCTTCAAGCCGAAGACCCTGCCCGCCAGGGTCGCAGGCTGAGGCTGAACCCGGCCCACGACGAGTGACCGAAATCGTCGTCCGTCTTGACAGGCGGGCGACGATTTCGCTGTGCCGACTGCCCCGCGGCATGATGAAATGGTGAGTTCTTCGGTGCCGGCCAAACCGCTCTATCGAGGTGAGCTCGGAAAAGCCAATTTCGAGCCCACGAACCTTGCCTTCCGCGCTTTGGTCCCCAGCGTCCATCACCTCATGCGGGTGCTGACCAAGACCCCAACCTGGCGAGGTGCCGAGAATCTACCCACCGACGGCGCAGCGATCGTCGTACCGAACCACATCAGCTCCCTCGATCCGATACTGATCGGTGAGTTCCTTGCCTACAACGGTCGTTGGCCGCATTTTCTCGCCCGAGCGAACCTCTTCGACCGGCCGATACTTGGACCATTGCTGCGTGATGCTGAGCAGATCCCGGTCTGCCGGGGCAGCAGACGGGCCGGTGAGTCGCTGGTCGAGGCCGAAGACCAGCTGGACAAGGGACAAGTGGTCGTGATTTACCCGGAGGGGACGATCACTTTCGACCCGGACGAGTGGCCGATGGCCGCTCACGGCGGCGCCGCCCGGCTCGCGCTGGCAACCGGGGTGCCAGTCATCCCGGTCGGTCAGTGGGGAGCCAGCTTCGCTCTGCCGCCCCGCAAGATCAGGTCATTCAGCCTGCATCGCGCCGAGATCACCATCGACTGCGGGCCACCGGTTGATCTGAGTGAGTTCGGTAGTCAACCGGCGGACCGGCAGGCGGTGCGCGCTGCGTCGGTGCGCATTATGAACGCGATCACTGCGCAAGTGGAAGCGGCGCGTGGGGAGAAAGCCCCCGAGGATCGCTGGCAGCCCAGGCAGCATCGCCGGGTCCCCAGAACCGAGGCGATTGTCTGAGGCCGAGCAGGATGCATGTAGTGTGAACCCAGTTTCTGGGAAGGAAAACGATGTCAGCAGACCGTACCCGTGTCGCACTGATTTTCGGTGGACAAAGTACCGAGCACCAGATCTCTTGCCTGACGGCGGCCGGAGTTGCGAAAGCAATAGATCGTGAGCGCTTCGAGGTCCACGGTATCGGTATTTCGCCGACCGGGATCTGGCACCGGATGACCCTTGAACAGATCGCTTCCCTGCGTACCGAGGGCCGCCAACTACCCGAACTGGACGACTCGCTGCCCGCGGCCAGCCTCATTCGCGATACACACGGGGTCCGGCTGATCACCTCCGATGTGCGCGACGACACAACCGAGATCGACGTGGCGATGGTTCTGCTCCATGGGGCCTACGGTGAGGACGGCACCATTCAGGGCATGTTCGAGATGCTCGGCCTGCCCTATGTCGGCTCGGGTGTTGCTGCGAGCGCCATCGGGATGGACAAACACCTGATGAAAGTCGCGCTGATCGGTGCTGGGCTACCGGTCGGCCCTTATGAACTCGTCACAGCCCACGACTGGGAGACTGACCCGCAGGCCTGCGTCACCCGGGTCAGCGAGGCGCTGAGATTCCCGGTCTATGTGAAGCCGGCACGCGGCGGCTCATCGGTGGGGATCTCTCGGGTAGAAGATCCGACGGAATTGCCCGCGGCAATCGAGATGGCCCACGGCTTCGATCCGAAGGTCATCGTCGAGGAAGGCTTCACAAACGCACGCGAGATCGAATGCGCGGTTCTCGGGCCGAAGACCGTCGGCGGCGAGATCCGGACTTCACTCGCAGGCGAGATCGTCGTCAATACCGAATCGGCCTTCTACGATTTCGACGCGAAATACCTGCCCGAGGGCCAGGTAGAGCTGAAGATCCCAGCAGAGTTACCGGACGAAACCCTGCACCAGGTCAGGGAACTCGCAGCCGAGTGCTTCACCTCGCTCGACGCTGAGGGTCTCGCCCGCGTCGACACCTTCGTCACAGCTGACGGCCAGGTGGTCATCAACGAGATCAATACTATGCCCGGTTTCACTGAACTCTCGATGTTTCCGAGCTTGTGGCAGGTCAGCGGTCTCGACTATCCCGATCTCATCAGCGACCTGATTGATCAGGCACTAGCCCGCCCGAGGTCGGTCATTCGATAGTTTGGCCTTATGACTTCTGGCAGCGCCCGCACCGAAACTGTTGGTGATCTCGGCGAGTTTCCCTTGATTAGCCTGATCACCCGGAATCTCACCTTGCCGCCCGCCGTTTCGGTCGGTCCGGGCGATGACTGCGCCGCGTTCCTGATCAACGGTTCGGCGCTGACCACCACCGACATGCTGATCGAGGGTATCCATTTTCGTAAGAGCTGGTCGAGCCCGGCCGAGGTCGGGCACAAGGCCGTCGCAGTCAACCTGGCTGATGTCGAGGCCATGGGAGGCACCCCGGTCGCGATGGTCATCAGTCTCGGTATGCCCGCCGATCTCCCACTGACCTGGGTGAAGGAATTCATGACCGGCGTCCGCGAAGAAGCTGAACGAGGCCAGGTTGCGTTGGTCGGTGGCGATATGACCGCTGCACGCGATATCTCGATCTCGGTCACCGTGATCGGCGAGACTGGTGGGCGCACACCGATATTGCGCTCGGGCGCACGACCCGGCGATGTGGTCGCGGTCTGCGGTCGGCTTGGCTGGGCCGCGGCAGGACTCGCAGCGCTCCTGCGAGGCTTCCGCTCCCCGCGGGCCGCAGTCGACTCCCAACGTGCCCCTCAGGTGCCCTATGGTGCCGGACGTCAGGCAGCCGACGCAGGTGCCTCAGCGATGATCGATGTCTCCGATGGGTTGCTCGCTGATCTCGGCCACATCGCAGCGGCCAGCGGGGTCACCATCGATTTGGATCCGGCGCGGTTCACCATCGCAGATCCGGTACAGGCTGTGGCCGCCGCACTGAATGCCGATCCGCTCAAATTCGTGCTGACCGGGGGAGAAGACCACGCAATGGCCGCGACCTTCGCGCCCGGCACGGTACCCGACGGCTGGGATGTCGTCGGTCAGGTACATGAGCCTGATGATGAGAACGGCGTGGGCGTGCTGGTCGACGGCGCGCACTGGGAAGGCGACCAAGGCTGGACGCATTTCCGCTCGTGAAGTGATCATTGACCGCATCTTCGGGCTCGAACCGGCGTGGGCATCCCTTGGGGTTCGGGCGGGCTAGGGTAATCTGCCCACATGGCGACCAGCGCGTCTTCCCCGGCGCGGTCTCGCGGTTCGTCGTCGCGCTCGAGCGGCAAGACGACGAAGCCGAGCTCGCGCGCCTCCGGAAGCTCAAAGAAACCAGCGTCCAGAACCTCGAGCCGGACGCGTACTCCGGCGAGCCCTCCTAACTCCATCGGGCGCTTGCTATCGGGCATCTGGAATGGCACCGCGAGTGGTTTGGGTAAGCTGGCTCGTAGCGTCGGCAGTAGTCATCGATCCGATTCGGCCCTGCGCCGCGACGGTGTAGGGCTCGGTCTCTTCTGCCTGTCGGTGATCGTCGCGGCATCCTTCTGGTTCACCATCCCCGGGCTCTTGGGGGAATGGATCCGCACGGGCGTATCGACCGTCATCGGTTTGACCGGTTATGCATTGCCGGTGCTGTTGGTGCTGATGAGCTGGCGTACGCTGCGTAATCCGGAGGCCAACGGTCCGGCTGGTCGCCAGGTCGTCGGGTGGACGATCCTCGGGATCGGTGTGCAGGGCGTCATCAATCTGGCGCACTCGCCACTGCCGGCACCCTCCGATATGGACGTGCTGCGCCGATTCGGGGGCATCGTCGGCTACATCGCCTCATCGATGATGACCCAGTTGATGCCGCTATGGCTGGCTGCCTTCGTACTGTCACTGATCGGCTTGTTCGGGTTGATAGTCGTGGTTGGGCGTCCCCTCTACGAGTGGGCCGAGGCCGTGCAACGGGTGATCGGCTGGTGCGTCGGTAAGTTCACCGCCGGTCGCGAGAAGGTTGCCGAGAGACTGCATTATGGCGTTGATGAGGCCTATGACACGCCTTTGGTGGGGCAGCGGGAACCCTCGACCAATGTCGATCAGCCTGCTGCGATCGAACCCGGCAGCGCTGAAGAAGTACTGGCTGCACAGGAGACCGGCGAATTCCTGGCACCCGAGCCGCCCGCCGAGCAACCAGCCGGCGGCAAGGCGAAGGCCGGGCGTGCCAAGAGTAGACTGACGGCCGGATTAGCCGCCGACGCTGAGCCCCCTGTTGAATTGGAGGCACCGCCCCATACCTCGGCGCCGCAGCGTTCCGAACAACTTGCGCTCTCGGGTGACATTGTTTACACGCTGCCTGATCCCGGCTTACTGAAGGCCGGCACTATTCCCAAGGCTCGCACCGATGCATCTGATGCGATCGTCGGGCGCTTGAGTGAAGTCTTCATCGAGTTCGAGATCGACGCGCGGGTAACCGGCTATACCCGCGGCCCCACGGTCACCCGTTACCAGGTCGAAGTTGGCAACGGTGTGAAAGTCGAGAAAGTCACCGGACTGTCGAAGAATATCGCGTATGCCGTGGGTTCTCCCGACGTCCGTATCCTCAGCCCCATCCCGGGGCGCTCGGCGATCGGTATCGAGATCCCCAACCGGGACAAAGAAGTTGTTTCGCTCGGTGACGTCTTGCGCAGCCAGAAGGCACGCAACGATCACCACCCGCTGACGGTCGGGTTGGGTAAGGACGTCGAGGGCGGCTACGTCGTCGCGAACATCGCAAAGATGCCGCACCTGCTGGTCGCCGGCGCCACCGGCTCGGGTAAATCGAGTTTCGTGAACTCGTTGATCACCTCGATCATGCTGCGCGCCACACCCGATGAGGTGCGGTTGATGCTCGTCGATCCGAAGCGGGTCGAGCTCAACCAGTACGAGGGCATCCCGCATCTGGTCACGCCGATCATCACCCACCCGAAGAAGGCTGCCGATGCGCTGCAGTGGGTGGTGCGCGAAATGGACCAACGCTACGACGACCTTGCTGCGTTCGGTTTCCGGCACATCGACGACTTCAACAAGGCCGTCCGGGGCGGCCAGGTGCAACTGCCACCGGGTAGCGAACGGGTGCTGGCCCCCTACCCCTATCTTCTGGTCGTGGTCGATGAACTCGCGGATCTGATGATGGTGGCGCCTCGTGATGTCGAGGACTCGATCGTGCGCATCACCCAGTTGGCCCGCGCGGCAGGTATTCATCTGGTGTTGGCGACCCAGCGCCCGTCCATCGACGTGGTGACCGGCCTGATCAAAGCCAACGTGCCGAGCAGGTTGGCCTTCGCCACCAGTTCGATGACCGACTCGCGGGTCATCCTCGATCAGCCCGGCGCCGAAAAGCTTGTCGGCCAAGGCGACGGACTCTTCTTGCCGATGGGTGCGTCCAAGCCGATGCGTGTTCAGGGCTCGTGGGTCACCGAGGGCGAGATCCGTGAGGTGGCCGCGTACGTCAAAACTCAGCTCACCCCGCAGTATCGCGAAGACGTGGCGGCTGCTGCGGAGTCGGCACCGAAAGTGGCCGAGGATATCGGCGATGATCTGGAGCTGGTGCTGGATGCTGCCCGACAGATCATCGAGTTGCAACTGGGCTCGACATCGATGCTGCAGCGAAAACTGCGGGTGGGCTTTGCGAAGGCCGGACGTATCATGGACATCTTGGAGAACCGTGGTGTCGTCGGGCCGTCCGAAGGCAGCAAGCCGCGAGAGGTTCTCGTCAAACCCGACGACTTGGATGAGGTACTCGCTAATCTAGCGAACGGATCATGACGACTGCTGTCCACCTGGTGAGCCTCGGATGCTCACGAAATGATGTTGATTCTGAGGAACTCGCCGCTCGACTGGACGCTGAGGGCTTTTACTTGGTCGATGACCCGGATCAGGCCGAGGTCATCATGGTCAACACCTGCGGATTCATTGAACAGGCCAAGAAGGACTCGATCGACACTCTGCTCGACGCCGCCGACCTCAAGAGCTCTGGGCAGGCTCGTGCGGTGGTCGCCGTCGGCTGCATGGCCGAACGCTATGGCAACGAATTGGCGCAGGCCTTGCCTGAGGCGGACGCTGTCCTGGGCTTTGATTCCTATCCGCAGATCGCTGCGAAACTGCGGACGATCCTGGCCGGGGGACAGGTTGCCTCGCATGAGCCGAGGGACCGCCGCAAGCTACTGCCCCTGATGCCGGCGGCCCGGCAAGCTGCCGCCCATGATGAGACGATGCCGCTGGTTGTGCCCGGTCACGCGGCGCTGGACTTCGGTACCGCAGTCGCGGACGACCGCGCCGATCTTCGTCCGTTGCTCGGGCCACCGGTTCTGCGACGCAGATTGAACGGTGGGCCGTTCGCGCCGTTGAAGATCGCCTCGGGGTGCGATCGGCGCTGCGCATTCTGCGCGATTCCATCGTTCCGCGGATCGTTCCTGTCTCGTCCGATCGACGAGATCATCGCTGAGGCACACTGGCTGGTCGGCGAGGGCGTTAAAGAGATCATGCTGGTGAGCGAGAATTCGTCGTCCTATGGCAAGGATCTGGGAACACCGCGAGCTCTTCCGGAACTGTTGGAGCAGTTGACACAGGTGAACGGCTTGGAGTGGATTCGGGTGAGCTATCTGCAGCCTGCCGAGATCACCCCTCCAATGCTGCAGGCGATCGCCTCATTACCGCAGGTCGTACCTTATTTCGATCTATCGTTCCAGCATGCCTCCGGTCCGCTGCTGCGCCGGATGCGTCGATTCGGCGATGCCGAACAGTTCTTGGATCTGATCTCACAGGTGCGTGCGCTTGCTCCACAGGCAGGCATCCGCAGCAACTTCATCGTGGGTTTCCCCGGCGAGACCGAGGACGATCTTCAAACGCTCGTCGATTTTGTCACCGAGGCGCGCCTGGATATTGCCGGGGTTTTCTCCTATTCGGCGGAAGAAGGCACCGAGGGTGCGAATCTGCCCGGCCAATTGGCGGTGGAGGAGATCAACGAGCGTCGCGAGATGGTCGGCGCACTGATCGATGAGATCTGCAACCAGCGTGCGGCGGAGCGGGTCGGCGAACACGTGCAGGTGCTGGTCGAGGCGAATGACGAGGGCGAAGTCATCGGACGTGCCGCCCATCAAGGTCCTGAGGTAGACGGCACGACTTCGCTGGTCGGCCTGGAACAGGCCGAAGTTGGAGCCCTCGTCGAGGCGCTGGTCATCGACACCGAAGGGATTGATCTGATCGCTGAGGTCCCCGGCACTCCGATGGCCGGACTTAGTAAGGCAGATCTACGGGGCGGCAAGTAGAGTTCCGGTAGCGGCTCCGAAGGCGGGGTCGGGTGAGGAGGGGGTCGTGAGCCAGGCTGACGACGGGAAACCCGAGAAGATACTGGGGTTTACCTGGAACGTGCCGAATGCGTTGACCATCCTGCGGATGGTGCTCGTCCCGGTCTTCGTGGTTGTTTTCCTGATGCATCCCTTCGACCAAGAGTGGCGGTTTTGGGCAACCGGGATCTTCGCGGTTGCGATCCTCACTGACAGCTTGGATGGGCGGATCGCCCGCAAATACAATCTGGTCACCAACTTCGGAAAGATCTGGGATTCCATCGCCGATAAGGCGCTGACCGGTATGGCGTTCGTCGTTTTATCAATCGTCGGCGAATTGCCTTGGTGGATGACCATTATCATTTTGTTGCGGGAATGGGGGATCACCGCGCTACGCTTCGCGGTGCTCAAGTACGGTGTGATGGCTGCCAACCGCGGCGGCAAGCTCAAGACGGTGATGCAGTCTTTCGCATTAATCGCATTCCTGCTCTGGCTTCCCGACCTCGGCACGGTATGGGATGTAGTTAAATGGGCGCTCATGTGGATCGCCTTCTTGCTGACCGTGGTCACCGGTATCGACTACCTTTTTGAGGCGTACAAATTGCGAAAGGCATCATTGGCGGCAGGTGGTCCGGTCGATACCACCAAGCCGGCGAGCTGAACCAGTAACCGTGAGCCTGCTAACGGCTCTGGCAACGAAGAACAGCGGGCGTGATTTTCGGGCGCGTCGGCGAGACCCAAGATCAGGTGATGGCGGCGTGAACGACGGACAGTGTGTGACCGATTCGGATGAAGCGCTCTGGTCGATCGCGGCCGCCACGATCCGACTCCTCGGTGCCGGCGGTTGGTCATTGGCCACCTGCGAATCGCTGACCGGTGGTGGCATCGGCGCCGCCATCACGTCTGTTCCAGGTGCCTCAGCGGTCTTCCGTGGCGGTTTGATCACTTACGCGTCCGACCTGAAAGCCACTTTGGCCGGGGTCGATGCCGAATTCATCGCCAAGCACGGGGTGATCAATGAACGAACCGCGAAGCAGATGGCGATCGGGGCGGCAAGGAATTGCCGGAGCGATATCGGCCTGTCGTGCACCGGAGTCGCGGGTCCGGATGGTGAAGACGGTGAAACCCCGGGCACTGTCTGGTTGGGGTTGGCGCTGCCGACTCGGTGGGACGATCGCGTCAGGGCCCGCTTGTTGACGTTGGGTGGTGATCGGGGTCAGGTGCGTGCTCAGACCATTGCCTCAGCATTGAGCTGGTTGAATGAGTGCCTTAGCGAAACGGCTCCGAATGACGACTCAGTAATCCCGGTGGAATAAAGACGTGGTGATGACGCGTTATATCCGTGTCGCGCTCGTTAAGAGCGTCTGTTGGAAAGAGGTGCCTAATGGCTGTGTTGGCTCGTGAACTGCTCGGTGAGGTGCTGCGGTCGGAGCGCATCAGTCAAGGGCGAACCTTACGTGAGGTCTCTTTGGCCGCCAGGGTCAGCCTGGGATACCTGTCGGAAGTCGAACGTGGTCAAAAAGAGGCCTCAAGCGAACTCCTGCAGTCAATCAGCCAGGCTCTGGGAGTGCCGCTTTCGCGTATTTTCGCGGCGGTCGCCGAACGCTTCAGTGCGGCCGATCTACGTGAATCGGCCTTGGCCGCCTGAATCCTGCCGAGCCCATGACGGTGTCGCGCCCTTCGGGGATGCGGCACCGTTCTCATGTCTATGCACGCGGTCTGCGGTGATCCCGCTCGGATCAGTGCGGTGATCTCAGGCGCGTCGTCTTTTACGGAAGCCCTGCGGAATCATGGCGAAGCCGGCGTCGGTGAGATCGACACCGTAGGGGCGCATCTCCAATGCCGGACGACCATTAATGCGCTCGATCGTGATTTCGGGTATGCGTCCGGCGTCCACCTTGCTGGCGAGGCAGCCGAAAGCCTCGCGCACTATCGGATCACCCGACTGCCGGGCGACCATCAGGGTATGCGCGCCGCGTTCCAAGTACGCGATCAGTTCGCCGCTCGCCAACAAGACCATCGAACCAGCGCTGCGATTGGGGCGGTGACCTTCAAGCGGCGGCCACGCCAATGCCGCGCCATAGGGATTCGCCGGATCACAGGAGGCCAGCAGAACTAAGGGACCCGCTGGATCGGGCGGCGAACCTGCTGGCTGCTCTCGTCCTTCTCGTAACCGTTCGACTGCTCCGGGCAGCGCGAACTGCGCCCCGCCCAACCCCTCGACGAAGTAGCCGCGGCGGATAGCTCCACGTTCTTCCAACGCAGCGAGCACCGGGTAGGCCTGGGCAAAGCTGGGCACGATCGTCTCGCCGGCGGTCGCTGGTTTACTGAGAACTCCGTGACGCCCGAGCAGCAGCCCGACATCTTGCACGAGCTGGTCGACTTGGTGCAGCTGGGAGCGCGGCAACGTTGACCAGCGGATTCCGGTAGCCGGCAGGGTCGGCAGGACGATGGTTCGGCAAAGCACGCCGCCGTGGATTCGGGCCGCGCACCCGGTGGCGCACCGCCTGGCCGCACCACTGGCGCACTGCGGCGAACGAATCTGTGCTGATCCGCCCGGCCCAGGCGAGCTCCCAAAGTAAGCGTTCCGCTTCGATCGCGGTGAGGGAATCGTCCGCCAGATCAGCCGCCCGCCAGGCGCCGCCGTCGATCAATCGCTCAAATAGCCGGGTTGCCGAAGGATCAAGCGGTTCAGCAAGGCCGGGGAGTCCGACGTCGCTTGGCCAAAGCTGCACCCATCCGTCGCGCTCTGAGATCTGACCGTGGCCACTCCATCGAGCACTGCCATCGGCGAGCAACTCGTCCAAGAACTCAGGACGATAGTCGGCGACCCGGGCCGGCAGCACCACCGATTCGAGCATGGACGCCGGAAACGGCACTCCAGCGAGCTGATCGATAGCTGCGCTGAGTGCACCGATGCCCGACTGCGGGGCATCAAGTTCGTGCCAGCTGGTCAAGAACCTCGCGAGCGCCGCTTGGCTGACCGGTTGCACACTGCGGCGAAGACGTGCCAGCGCGCGGACTTTCAACGATTCGAGGACACGGCGATGGATGAAGCCCGAAGCTTCGCCGCTATTGGCGCGACCGTAGCGGGCCAGCTCTCCCGCCGCGCAAAGCCGATCGAAGGCGGCGAGTGCCGTCGGTTCATCGATGCCAAAACGCTGGCTGAGCTGGTTCGGCCAGACCACCACATGGTGTCTCGCCCAGCGGGTACAGAGGCGTTCGACCGCGGTAGGTGTGAGCTGTGCAACCGTTGGTGTCTGCGGGCTGTGACCGCGATAGAGCCAATCCAGGTCATCGCTGACTATCCACATCGCTGGATGCTTGGAGTCGACGTCCGCAGATTTGGTGGGGTACTCTCGCGGCTTGGCGGAGCTTCGGGATGCGAGCGGGACCGGCGAATCGGCGAGGCCTGTCAGCTGAGCTATTTGGGATCGTGGACCGAAACTGACGCGCTGTATGCGCCCCTGCGCGGCCAGTTCGGCCAGCCAGATCAGCGCGCCGTCGCCAGGAGCGCAACGTTCGACGATCTCGTCCTCGGTCAGCGGGCCGATCTGGCGAAGGAGATCCCACAGTTGCTCGGCATCTTCGGCCTGCCAGCCAGGAGCAAGTCG
>JALHFX010000180.1 GCA_022837595.1 Propionibacterium sp. | reverse complement strand
GATCTGGGCGGGCTTGGGGCGATGGCCTCGGCGTGGTGCGGAGAACCACCACGCGCGCAACGTACAGATGGCGAAGAAGACCGGCCAGCCGGGGTTCAATAACCGAACTGCCGCAGCCACGAGTGTGAGCATGGTGAATACGGCATACCAGCCGATGGCTTGGCGTCTGGCCTGCGGGTTTCCCCACTCGCGGATCAGCGACTTCACGTACCAAACCGTGCCGGATCCCGACGGCCAGTGTGATGGTGGCGAGTCCGCTGGTGACAGAGCGATCCTGTTTGCGGGAGGCCTGCCAGATCGCCCAGGCGATCAGGGGTGCGGCGGCCGGCAGCCACCAAAGCAGTCGCCCACCACCCAGGACGATGACCAACGCTGCGCTCAAAGCGGTGAGTGACCCGTAGGCGATGATCGGTTTACGGAAGCAATCACGTCGTGCTGGTGCCGCGTGCAGCCACAACCCGAGCGCATTGAATGCGAGGTATGCGCTGAGCTCTGCGACGGCCAAGGGCACCAGCCAAGCCTCGAGCGGCTCACCACTTCTCGACCGGAGCACGACGCCGACGACGAACGGAACGGTGAGCATTGCCCAGGCGCCATGTTGATTCGGCAGCCAGCCGCGCGCCGCCGGTGATCTGCGTGGGCGGTTGGGTTTGCGTTGCCGTGTCTGATTCATCCGAAACAGTTTAGGGTCTCCTAAGCGGAAGAAATATCTGGGGTGCTGATCACTTACCGGCCGGTCTGACGAACGGGAAGGTGAGCACCTGCCTGATAGTGGTGCCGGTGATCGCCATGACTAGCCGGTCTACCCCGATACCCAGCCCGCCGGTGGGAGCCATCCCGAGTTCCAGAGCACGCAGGAAGTCTTCGTCCAGTTCCATTGCTTCCGGATCGCCCTGTGCGGCCAGCCAGGACTGCTCGGCCAGTCTGGAGCGCTGGATCAGCGGATCGGCCAGTTCGGAATAGGCGGTGCCCAGTTCCATGCCGCCGGCAACCAGATCCCAGCGCTCGACCAGCCCCGGCTTGGTGCGGTGCCGCGCGGTCAATGGCGAGCTTTCCTCGGGGAAATCGGTGTAGAAGGTCGGCATGACGGTCGATGATTCCACGAGTTTGCCGTAAAGCTCTTCCAACACTGCGCCGGGCCCGAGACCCTCCTTGAGATCAATCTCAAGATCACGGGCGATGTCGATCAGTTCATCCAAGTCGGTGTGAATGCTGATTTCTCGGCCGAGCTTCGTGCTGACTGCGTCAGTCATGGTGATCACGGGCCAGTCGGCGCTGATATCGGTCAGTTTCAGGCGGCCGGATGCATCGGGCAGTGGCAGCACAGCTCGTCCATGCACCGCGGTCGCCGCGTTCTGGATGATCCGTTGGGTCAGTAGTCGCATGTCGGTGTAGTCGGCGAGGGGCTGGTAGGCCTCGATCGCCGTGAACTCCGGGTTGTGGGTGGCGTCGACGCCTTCGTTGCGGAAGTTGCGGCCGATCTCGAAGATCGGGCCCATTCCTGCCACCAGCAGCCGTTTGAGTGCCAGCTCGGGTGCGATTCGCAGCACCAGGTCGGTGTCGTAGGCGTTGATGTGGGTGCGGAACGGGCGGGCGGTGGCCCCGCCGTTCGTGGTACCCAAGATCGGTGTCTCGACCTCGCAGAACCCCTCGTCCAACAGGGTCTGGCGGACTGCCGAGACGGCCCGGCTGCGGGCCAACAGCAGATCTAGTTCGTCGGGGTTCACCAGCAGATCAAGGGAGCGGTTGCGCGCCTTGGTCCGCGGGTCCACGATTCCTTGCCACGGCACCGGGTGGATCGCCTTGGCCAGCATCGTCCAATTGCTGACGAGCAAGGATTGGGTGCCGTTGCGAGAGATCCCGAGGCGTCCGGTGGCTTCGATGATGTCGCCCGAATCGACCAGCCGGGAGAACTCGTGAAGCTCGCCACGGCCGAGTTCTTCGGCGTCGAGCAGCAGCTGGAAGTCGGCATGGCGGTCGGTGAGGTCAGCGAAGCAGACCCCGCCATGGTTGCGGATATGCCGGATGCGTCCGGCAAGACGGTGTTCGGCGGTCGCGACCGAACCCGGCAATGCAGTTTGCAGATCTGGTTGGGCGCTCGACAGCCAGATCGCGTCCTGGTGGCCGACCGGATAGCCAGGACGCCCGGCAGCCTCGAGCGCGGCCAGATGGGTCAGCCGTTGCCGGGTTTGATCGGATGCCTTGACGTCGAGCTCGGCTCCGGGCGGCGGGGAGTGAACGGGATCTTCAAGAAGCCCTCGGCCATCAAACAGGCGATCGCCACATGGAAGATTGTCAGTGGGTTGGCTAATGCGACATAGCGCGGGGTCCACTGGGGGTTGTACTTCGCGTTGGCCTGGTAGAGGCTTCTGATCTGCCAGAAACGGTCTAGCAAGCTGAGCAACTGCGAGTTGACCTTGCGATACGTGGGTGCTGCGACGTCCTCGGCACTGGCGAACACTTGGCGGAAGAAAGCGAAATTCAAGGAGACCCGGTCAACGCCATGATCGTCGCACCACTTCATCAGTTCGGCTGTCAGGAATTCGTTGGTGCCGTTCGGTGCGTCGGGGCTGCGACGCATCAGATCGAGCGACAGCCCATGGCGTCCCCACGGCACGAAGCTTTGCAGCGCCACCATCTTGGCGTTCGCGTCGTGGACGGTAGCGACCACGACGCGCCAGTCGGCCGGGTCACCGAAGCGTCCGAGGGCCATCGAGAAGCCGCGCTCATCGCCATCGCGCCACTTCTCGGCTGCTGCGTTGATCTCGGCGAGTTCAGCTGGATCCAGATCACCGCAGTGGGCAATCCGCACCGACAACCCATCGCGACGGGCTCGCTTCACTGCTCGGCGTACCTCGGTCATCGTTGTCGAGTCGAGCCGGAACCGTTCTTGGGTCAGAATCGCCTCATCGCCCAACTGCAATATCCCGTAGCCGAGCACCTTGTTGTAGGCGCGGGCGCCAGCCTCGCTGCAAGATAAGACCGCGGGGATCGAGCCGTAGCGGCGGGCTTCATCCTGCCAACTGGTGATGGCTTGCGGCCACGAGTGCGGGTCGCCCAGAGGATCGCTGGAAGCGAGGCAGACACCGGCGATCGTTCGGTACGCGACGGCTGCCTTGCCGTCGGCCGAGAAATGCAGAAGCTTGTCGCTACGGGTATTGAAGTAGCTGAGCGAGTCCTGGTCGCCATTCTCGGCGATCATCTTGGCGGCCAGCAGAGCAGAAGTGGGGTTCCACTGCGCGTCGGAACGTGTCGAGCGCAGGAAGATCACGGTTGCCGCGATGATCGCGATCACCATGATGAACGAAGCTATCTGCGGCACCAGATGCGCGACATGGACGTCCCACGACAAAGGCGGCGAGGCACCGATCGCTCGCATCAAAACCGTGACCGTTTGCTGCCAGGCGTTACCGCTGGAACCCGGCCAGATCATCAGTAGCACCTGCGTTGCCGCCGTCGCCAGCACCAGCCCGATCAGCAGCGTGCCGAGCGCCCCCGTCCATGATCCTCGCGGGATTCGTGACGGGAATCCGCTGCGCAGGCTCAGCAGCACGGGTACCGCGATTACTGCGATGACTACCGAAGCAATCAGCAGGAGTAGTTGCTCATTGGGCCGGTCGAGGGTCTTGGGTTCGTTGGAGAGCAGGATCAGCACCGCATCCGCTGCCGCCCAGAGTCCGCCGATGATCTGCATCACGATGACCATCCACAAGGCCAAACGCTTGCGATACAGCAGGCCGACGGTGAGTAGGAATAACCCGACAACCGAGACCAGTGAGGCAGCAGCCGGGATATTCAGTGTCCAGAAGATGGCCTCTGCCCAGCTGACATGAGCGTGCACGGCGAAGACACGGCGGCTGAACCACAACAGCAGTGCCGCAATTGTTGCGATCGCATACGCCCAGGTGACCGCGTTCTCGAGGCGGTGGCGTTGTGCCGGGCTGTCAGGCAGTACTCGGTTCACGCTGCCTCCCTGGCAAAGCGCGGGTTCGCCAGTAGATCGGTGGGGGAGTTGGTTTGCCAGCAAGCTGCGGGTCAAGGTGTAGTTGCGGTCCTGTGCAATCAGATAGGTTGGCCCGATCAACTCGGAGAGCCGAGCCTTCCAGGGCAGGTGCGAGTTGAAAACGCACCAGAACTCACCACCCGGCCCGAGCACCCGGGCTGCTTCGGCGAACATCGATTGAGTAGGGGCGGACTCCTTCGCAGCCCCACGATGGAACGGGGGATTGCAGACGATCACATCAATGCTCTGGTCCTCGAAGCCGCGCAGGTCGGCAGCCCAATGGGTCTTGACCACAGTTCCGGTGGCAGTGCGTTTGGTGGCATCGACCGCCGCCCAACTGGTGTCGACGGCGTCGACAGTGGAATCTGGATGAGCACGAGCAAGTAAGGTCGCCAGCAAACCCGAGCCGCAGCCGAGATCCAGGTAGTGGTCGGCATCGGCGACCTGAGCGAAGTGATCGGCGAGCAGCCGTGTGCCGTCGTCTACTCGTCCGGCAGCGAAGGTCGCGCCATGCCACCAAAGATCGATCTGCTGGCCGCCGAGGCTGACCTTCTTATGGCGTGGCCAGCTGATCCGCTTCCCCGGTATCGGCCCGGACGCCATCAGCGCCCGCGACTTCTGCTGCCCCAGGCTCGCGGCTACCGACGAGAAATGGTGACCCAAGGTCTTGTTCATCGTCCGGTTGAGGTGCTTTTCGCGTCCGCCGGCGACCAACCGCACCTCAGCTGACGCCTGCGCAGCGATCAGTTCGGCGTACTGGCCCAAGGCACCCAGCGCGCGGGGTAGCCGCATCCACACCAGATCCACGCCGGCGACCGAGTTGGGGCTCAAGGTCTCCAACAGCAGGTCACCCGGCACCGACGACGCATCACGGATATCGTCGCACCAGACGCTCACGCGATCAGCTCGCGCGACAGCCATCTCGACCAGCGCGGGAGCGTCGATGATCAAGAGATGGCGGGCGTGTTCGGGAGAGTTCGCTGCGATGATGCGGTCGACGGGATCCATGCCCTGATTGTCGCATCGGGTCTGTAATGTGGCGGCCATGCCGGCCATTCAGCACCTCAGTATCCATGTCATCGCCGATAGCTCGGGCGAGACCGCCGTCCGGCTGGCTCGCGCTGCCCGAGCGCAGTTCCCGCAGACCGAGTTCTCGATCGTTCGGCACCCCAGGGTGAAGGACAGTGAGACTCTGTTACGCGTCTTCGATCGCATTACCGCCGCCCGCGCAGCTGATCCGCAGCAACGCATCGTTGTCTTGTTCACCCTCGTGAAACAGGAGATGGCCCAGATGGTCGAGCGTTACTGC
>JALHFX010000063.1 GCA_022837595.1 Propionibacterium sp. | reverse complement strand
CTTGGGGGGCTCCTCAAGCTATGGCTGACCGACGACCGCCGCACTGCCCATTTCGGAGAGGCCACCATCCGCGCGCTGTTAGCGCGTATCGAGGCGACTTTCAATACGAAAAGACGAAGTAAGCTGTAATTGGAATCACAAGGGGCCACGACCTAAGCGCAATCTTGATATCGCTGGTAGATGGCCAGGCGCTCATGGAGACTTGCGCGAGAACATACCAAGCGAGGAGATCCCACCATGAGAAAACCCATCCGGTTCGTGTACGCCAGTGAATGAAAACAGCAACGCCAACGAATCCAAGCAGGGGCGCCAAGCCGACGAAAACGCCGTTGAACCATCGAATGTTCTGGAGCCGAACATGCCCTAGCTCGTAATAGCCCTTGTCGATATGGCGCGGGATGATGCTCATCGCCACCGGCTTTGCGTAGGTCAAAACACCGACGAGCAGATGCAGGAGCTCGTGAATGAAGACGCCTACGATCAGGGAAATGCTTTGTGTGTAGGGCCACGATCGGGCATGAGGTGGGCGCGCATGGAGCGCTTGGAGCCAGGCACAGATGAGAAAGACCGGGATGAGGTAGAGGATGACGTTAGCGTGCATCTCGAGTACGAAGCGCACATCACGTAGAAGCTGCAGGAGTGCGAGGTAGGTCTCAGTGAGAAGAAGGGCCATGAGTGCGGTTGGAGAAAAAAAGAACCCGACCAAGCAACGAGGCAAGATCGGGTTCTGTGGGTCATGTTAGGCAGGAGGACGCAGCAATGCGCAGACCTGCTTCGGTGGGCTCGTTTGAGCCTTCTTCTGGAGGTTCCAGGAATGTTTCGGCATCAGCAGTGCGGGCATGCTCATCTCCTTGAGTTAGATCTGCAAGGAATGTATGCGGCAAGTTCGATATGAAAAGCTCAGCACGAGACAACGGCCATCAACGAGGTGGGCACCCCTTGCACCTTGTCGCCGACCGCGCGGAACCGGACCTCCAGGGCGTGACCGCAGGTTGCGGCCCGGACGAACTCGACGAACTCTGCGCGAGTCGGCTCCCACTTGTGGTCCTGATGCCGAAACCCATTCTCAATCCGGTAGTGCGTATTGAACTCCCGGTTTGGGGCGGTAATCACGAAGACCCTTGGCCGCTGTTGGCTGATCACCTGAACCAACTCGATCGCTTTCGGGTAAGGGATGTGTTCGACGACCTCGGTGAGCAAGACGTCGGCGTCCTCCGGTAGAAGCTGCTTGCCGAACGCGCCTTCCAGCGTTACGTGCTCGATTCCGTCGGCCGCCAGCGCTTTCGCCGCTCGTTCACGTTCCACCCCCTGAGCTTCGAAGCCGATGACACGGTTGTAGCGTGATGCGAGGCGAAGAAGGTAGAAGCCTTTCCCGCAGCCGACGTCGACCAGTGCGCTGCCTTCGCCTGTGAAGTAGGGTTCGATGGCACCGAATCGCTGATCCTGGGTGCCTCCGTAGCAGAGCTCGATACCATGCCCCTGAACTCGCTTCGACCACTTCGCGAAGCATTCTGGGGCTACGAGGATGTCGCGCGAAACAATGTACCGAACGAAATACGGTGCTTCGGCTTCGTCCAGCAGCTTGCACAGTTTCCCGATCTCAGCATCGAGCTCATTGCCGCTCGAGGGCCGCTCGTGTCGAAGCTGGCTCAGGTGCTCGATATGAGCGCAAAGGCGGGAAATCGGATGCTGCTCGCCGGCGGCAGATGGATCGAATCGGGGGAAGAAGCGAGGCAACGCGTCGCGGAGCGGCAACGCCTTATCGGGGTTACGCATCCGACAAGGCCTTGAAGCGAACGCTGTAGAAGAGGGGGTGCCGGGTACCGTCGTCCTGCCCGGCGCAAGAGCAGTCAACCAAGGAGCGCATCGACGGCTGATGCAGTGTGTCTGTGTCGGGTGTCATCACCCCGCCCGACGCGGGAGCAGCAACCATCAAGGAGGGCGCCGATGACTGACGCCAAGAATTCGTGCCGGGAGTCGTCGCCCCGCCCGGCTCGGGGGCAGTTACCAACAAGGAGCGCATCGACGACTGATGCTGTGTGTAAGTGCTGGGACGTCGCCACCTTGCCCAGCGCAAGGGCAGTACCACAAGGAGAACATCGGCGACTGATGTCTTGGAAATCGTGTTCCAGATGTCAGCACCCGCTCTGGCCCGGGGCAGTTCCTTTTTCAAGGAGATGGCAGCGCTGACTGCTGCGGTGTCTGTTGGAGATCTGGGAGCCTTCTCCTGGAGGCAGAGGAACAAGTAGGGCAACTCGTTCGACATGGGTTGCAGATTACCAGACCTGAAGAAGGCGTCAAATCTCAAACCGCATACTCCTTGGTCTAGGTTGGAGGAACGTCTCGGCGGCGCACCGATGTTCTCAATAGGCTCGAGATCCCGGATTGCAGCTCTGTTCTTGCTTCCTGGTCTGCTGCATTGAACCGCTCTCGGCAGGGCAGAGATGGGGGTGAGCTGGGACGACGACTGAAACCCGGCAGCCTCGGTTTTGCCGCTCAAATCGTTGCCACGCGCAGTTCCGGCAATGCGCGAGGTAGCGTGTTTGTTGCATCGAGTATCCGTCGTGATAGTGGATAACCCATACCGTATCCATGCAGGTCCCCGTCGTTATCGTCGCCGGCAAACTTACGGGCAACCAGGCCTGCGGCAATCGGCGGTGTTTGTGACGTAACCGCCTATGCACCGGACAGGCCGGGTACCTCCATCTCATCCCTGCAGCAACCAGATCACGCTCTCACCGCTTGCGCCACGAATGATCCTCCCTTCCTGTTCAAGTTCGAACAGGGCAGACCTCAGTGCTTTCGTCGGCTTTGCTAGCCTGAAGAGCCTCAGAAGCCTGCGCACAGGCATTGGCGACGGTGCATTCCGAAGAGCCATGAGCACTTCGTCACGATAGTTCGTTTGATCAGTCAAGCACTCTCCGTATGTGTTCTAACTGTTCGCCTAGCTGAGTTATGAATAATTCGCTTAGAATCGCAACAGTTCCAACGAGTTTACACGCGATGACCGACCCTATCCACCCCAAGCGAAGCAACGATGACGGCGAACGTGCGCGGATCGAGGCAGAGTTGGTCGAGCGCTACGGGATGATGCTTAAGACGAGTGAGGTCGCGGATGAGCTCCGACTTTCGTCGGCCTCTGTAAGACGGATTTCGCGCGAGGAGCTTCCAAGAGGGAGTGGGCGTGGCCCTCGTGCGCGTTACCTGGCTTCGGATGTTGCCGCCTACATCAGCGCCTGGGTTAAACAAGAAAAATGATCTATCAATACGACACCGAGACCAATCTCAATGAAACTGCAGGTTTGAGCCTGCTTGAACAAGGTGTTTATCGCGCACTGATGGACCGTTACCTTGAAAATAACGGTTTTGTGCTCCCGTCCGCCCATAGTGGCCTGACAGAAGGTGCGAACCTTCATTTCCTTGCACGCATCATCGGCGCCCAAAGTGAGGTGGAGCTCCTTGCAGTAGGCAAGATCGCGATGAGCTTCTTTGTTCGAGAAGGTGACGAACTCCACCATCCTCGTCTGAAGAACTTGGTTAGCAAACCTAAGGCCGGACGCTCAGAACAGATCGAATACGAGTCAGTTTTTGCGAACGCATCTCAGGATCACCCGCTCGCAATCCCGTTTGGCTCTTCGGACCACATCTCGTGGTGGTCTCCATCCGAGGAAGAAATCCAGTCGTTTGCGAATGAGTTCCGTTTATGCAACATCAGGATCGAGATCGAGCAGGCGCGGCAGATTGCCATGCAGCCTACGATTCGCCCACGGACGGACCCGCGAACTTTCCTGAGAAATCGTATTCGCGTTTCAAACAAGCTTATCGAGGAGAAGCTCGCCAGCTCTGGCGTCACTCTGCTTTCTCGTGAATCGCCCCGTTTTGTCGAGTTTATTTCAAGCTACCCTCGTCAAACTGACATTCAAGCTGCGTGGTCTATTTGGGGCCTCATCGGTTTTGATGATGACGAAGCCTTGTTCAAGCAGCTGATCCTCGGTCTCAAGAAATGGAAGCTAAGCAATGAATGGGCAAGAAAGGAGGCAGGAACGATTCCGACTGCGGCACAGTTTCTAAACGCGCGACAGTGGGAAACCGACCCGCGACTTGGGCGGGATGCAGCAACCAAGGTCGCTATCACGACTCTGTCCTTTAACGGGGCCGCTGAGTCGTCAAAGGGTGCGCTATGAGCCGTAAAAACAACACTCCGCATGTTCAGCCTGGAGTGTTGCCTCCGCATTCTATGCCTGCCGAACAGGGACTGATCGGAGGGTTGTTGCTCGACAACCAGTTCTTTGACGGGGTGATTGATGTCGTAAAAGCCCAGCACTTCTACGATGAGGGTCACAGACTCACCTATCAAGCCATGCTTGACCTCTATGTGCAAAACAAGGCGGTCGACCTCATTACGGTTACCGATTTTCTTGCCGCCAAAGGGGAGCTTGAGCAAGCAGGGGGCTTTGCCTACCTGGCGGAGGTCGCCAACAGTGCAATCTCGACGGCAGCCATTTCTTCGTACGCGAAAATCATACGAAGCAAGGCGGTGTTGCGGCACTTGGGTGCAGCCTGTAACCGCATCCTGCAGACTATTCACGATCCCGGAACCAAGAAAGCAGAAGAGATCCTCGATGAGGCCGAAGCACTGATGCTTCGCGTGACAGGGAAGATAATTGGCCAAGAGGATGGGCCAGTTCCTGCCAGAGATTTCGTAGGCGCTGTTTTTCGTGATGCAACGGCCGTCCCGTCGCCGAATGGGCTTCAGGGGCTTTCTACCGGTTTATCTGGACTTGACCAAATTACCCTTGGACTTTGTCCTGCTGACTTTATTGTGATTGGTGCGCGGCCGTCTCACGGCAAGACAACACTTGCACTGAATATTGCAGAGGAAGTTGGTCTTCGACGTGGCCTTCCTGTCCTTATCTTTTCGCCCGAAATGCCCAAGGAGCAGCTGAGCCTGCGCATGCTCTCATCTATGTCGGGCATCAAGCATTCCACGCTACGGACTCGGAATATTTCTGCGGTTGAGAAAGATGTGTTTGCGAGCTCACTTGCGAAGTTGTCTGCAGCGCCCATCTACATCGACGACTCAGCCCGCCTGGACGCCAAGGCACTGCGCGCTCGAGCCCGACGAACAGCCAAGAAGGCAGGATCACTGGCCTTGGTGATCGTTGACTACATTCAGTTGATGGCCACCGCAGATGAGGTCGACAACGCAACGCGTAACCTTGAGGTTCAAGGGATATCCCGGTCGATCAAGGCGCTCGCGAAGGAGCTCCAGGTTCCCGTCATTGCTGTATCCCAGCTCAACCGAAGCGTCGACCGCAGATCAAATCAGCGTCCAATTTTGTCCGATCTGCGGGACTCCGGTTCGATTGAGCAAGACGCCGACGTAATCATCTTCCTTTATCGCGAAGGCGCCACAAAACCCGAAGAGCAGTCGACTGAGAGCGAAGCCGAGTTGATTGTCGCAAAGCAGCGAAACGGCCCGATCGGCTCAGTCAAGGTTCTCTTCAAGCCTGAAACCCTCTCCTTCAGAACGCTACCGAGGAAAGAAAATTGAAAAACGACCGCAAGACTCCATACCTCATTCCGTTGCTCTCAGCATCGGCGGGGTTTGCGCTGGGCGCAATCGCGCTTACCCTTTTCAGCAATACTGACGCACCACAACCGACCACGGTTGTGCAAGACTGCCCAGAGCCAACGCTGATTCAGGCGAAACAGCCTTCGCCTCACATCGTTATCGCGTCTCGACTCATGGCCGCAGTTGATAAGTCTCTACCGCCCGTGTGGTTTGAGCAGGAACTGACTGCCAATGGAGTTCGCCGACACTTTTTCTTCTTCAAGAAGGAAGAGCCCTATTCGCTGGTGGACGTTGGTGCTCAGGTCGGTTTGGTCAGTTTTCGTTTGGGCGAAGACGAACGCTGGGTTCCGGAGGTGGTGAATCCCAACCTGTTTACGAACGGTACGCGTGGGGAAGTAACGCCTCAGACCTCTTTCCAATTTGAAAGGGTTTCTGCAGACCATCTCCTCATGATCGTCCGTAATCGTATCGACAATTTTGAGGGGGCCGATCACTTCCTTGATCTGTTCATGGTTGCTGACGGCACCTTCTCACCTGCTGGGCGTATCTTTGTGGGCGCGCACAACAAGGAAATGAAGTGCGACGGGCCGACCGCCAAGTTCGAAGAATTCAACCGGGCCTGCATGGATTTTAGCGGTACGTTGAGTATCGTCACCGTTCCGGGGCAACCTGTGGCTAATCTTGAAGTGGCATACGAAGGCCTCAAGGGCGACAAGTATTCGACCCTTGAAAAGGCTACCTATCGCTTCACGCGCGGACAGTATGTCCAGGACGTTGCCGAAGCAGCCGTAAGGCCCTGATCGACCAGTTGAGCTCAGTTCAATAGGCGATAGCCGTGCTGCTTACGAACTTTCGCGAGCACTTCCATCGCCTGCTGCGCTTCATCGACTGTCCCATAAGGATCACTTGCCATTCCGCCCATCCGATTTGTTTTCCCGCCCCAACAGCGCCTCAAGACAATCTGTCCGAAAAGGTCAGTATCCACCATGGCGCAGTAGTACCGGGTATCGGTTTCCCACCGGCGGATGCTTTCATTGAGCATCTTCATCCGAGAACTCCGCTTTGTTCCGCTATTAGCGGCTCAATTCTAGTTCTTTCTTCTCGATTGAAGTGAAGTTTCCTGATTACAGTTTAGAGGAATTTATCGTGCAAAATTCGAATGATCTTCAATACGCTGGCTTTTGGGTTCGATTCGGTGCTTTTCTGATCGACTCTTTGCTCTGGCTAATGATCTCGCTGCCGCTTCTCTACGCTGTTTACGGCGAGCAGTACTTCGTTTCAGAGAAGTTGTCGCAGGGATTCTTCGACATTCTGATCTCCTGGGTCGCACCTGTGGTTGCGGTACTTTGGTTCTGGATTGCGAAGCAGGCTACGCCTGGAAAAATGGCATTGAGGCTGAGAATTGTTGATGCGTCTTCCGGTGATGCCGCGACACCAGGTCAGTACGTGGGCAGGTATTTCGGGTACTTGCTTGCGTGCATGCCCCTTGGACTGGGGCTAATCTGGTGCGCTTTCGACTCTCGGAAACAGGGATGGCACGACAAGCTGGCAAAGACGGTTGTCGTGCGCAAGACGACGCCTAAAGAGGTCGTGTTTGAGAAAACGGCCTGAAGCAACGAAAAATCGCCCGTCTGTAGGCTAGACGGGCGACTCTATTTCTAAGCGTAGCGAAAGTTAGATGTTGTGCCGAGGCGCAAAGTAACGCTTTGCCCGATCCCAGAAACTGGGTGGATAGGCATCGAACTCTTTCCACGCTTTACCGTTAAAAAACATCGCCCGGCCGTCGTCGTAGAAACGCAGGGTCTGCATACCAAAGGCGTCGCAATGCTCGCAGTAGCACCCTGTGTCGACGACTGCGACACGCTCAGTCGGCCGCTGCACCCGACCGCGGACAAGAACGTCTGGGATAGTGCGATCACACTCCGGGCAACGCACGACGACGCCTTCGATCTTTTCTGAATTGTCAAAGACGATAGGCAGGGAGGCCGAAAGCATAGGCCCCTTCATCAACTCTACCTGGTCAAGACTTAGTCCGTATCCCATTTTTCTATCCTTTACTGCTCAGTCGCGTCCAGCCTAGCAAACTTGCGCGACCCGAGATCCACCGCAGATCAACAAGGTCGTACGTACTCGGCAACTCACGGTCTCGATAGGACGCGCCGCAATAATGCTCGACAAGAACAAGCTGCGTCTCTTGTCCGCCTAAAAGCCCGCGCAGATGATCCGCCAAGTCGGGCCAACTGTTCGTAATGCTACGCCCCTGGTTGCGAGCAAGCTCAGTGCACACCACGATTCGACGCTTGTCTGACATCTCGAAAATGTCCAGCGCGAGCGTGGTGGGTGGCTGTAAAGGCACTTCCACTTCGATGATCTCCCGAGGCCACGTGTCGAGCACATAGGCACCGGCGAGCAGTTGCCCCGGGAGTTCTACCGTGAAGGCTTCGAGGTCCATCATAATCAGTCCGCGAACAGATCTTCCGCATCGTTAGGGATGCCCGAAGTGGTTTCTTCTTTTTGCCTTTGTTCGGAAGTGCCCTCTACCTCTTCCTCGGCATCAGCTTCATTCTTTCGCGCCTCCTCGAAAGCCTCAAGAACTTTTTCGATCTGAGCCTTCACGTCGTCCCCGAGGGCTGCATACCCTGGATCGCGACGCAGGTCCTCGATCGCTTTTGCCATTACAGGGGCATTTTTCGTGATAGCCTTCTTGATGGCCCTACCTGGGGTGAACTTGTTTGTCACGCGTCGCTGACCACGAGCGTTTGCAAGCTTCTCGGCCCGCAGCAAGAAGGCCAGCGCCTTGTCCCCATGGTCACGCATAGCGTCAATCGCCATGCGTGCCGCAATCCGCTCTTCCATGACCATCGTTCTGATCTCGAGAGGGGCTGAGGCAAGCTGGAGGAGCCCGGCAACATAGCGCGGAGTAATTCCAAGCTTTGTTGCGATCTCCTGCGTTTCCCATCCAAATCTGACCAGCCTGCGAACAACCAAGCTGATCTCGTAGGGCGTGAGCTCCTTGCCGCTATTCGAACTAACCAGGGAGACCGTGAGGTCTTCCATGGTGGTTCCCGGAGGGCTCACCACCACAGGCAAACGTGAGATCTCGGCCCCGCGAGAGATTGCTATGCGGACCGCCTCGAGCCGGCAATGGCCGTCAACGACACTGATGACGTTGACGCCATCTTCTTGAGAGACATAGCCAGCCAGCGGCTTGTCTGGCTTGAAGCCTTCGCGGAGGATCGATTCTGCCAAATCCTCGATGTGTTGGTCGTACGAGGCGTTCTTGACTCGAACGTTGAAGCCGGGGATCACCCGTATCGCTTCGATTGGTACTTGCCAGAGATCCCTCGACTTCGCGTCAACTGCGGTCATGGCCGTCTTGACGGATCCAGGGATCATCTGGAGCTCGAAGTCGGATTCCAACGCGTCCAGGTTCTCGATCATGAATTTCTCCCATTTTGATCATCGTTGCGGCGAAAGCTCGCCTGCGGTGCGTCTAACTTAGCACGTTTATATAAACGCTCAAGTCGAGAAAACGATTCTTTTGGGATTTGTCTCAAAGGGAGGTTAGTGGGCGCGTCGGCCACTGGAGCCGCTCACGCCCTGACTCTTCAGGAGCGCAGCAATAAGCCGATGTGCGTCTTGGTTGAGCCGCTCTTCGTTTGGGTAGAAGCGCTTGATCTGCGAGATGATGCGCTCACGGCAATGCGCCTCTTCTGATGGAATGCACTCCCCATTTTGGGTCTCGAACCACTTTATGAACGCCTCAGCGACCATTTCATAGGAGAAGGCTGGTGTCATCCCGGGGCTCCTTGTTTCTGCCGCACCGGTGCAGGTTCTTCGGCCTCAGCGGCGAGCGCATCCCAAGCAGACATGAGCTTGAATGCAGCATCGGGGTAGTTCTTGACGGTCATGATCGTCTCATGGTTCCGACGAAACGAGGTACTGGCGTAGTCGACGCTTCCCGTAATTGTGTTCGCCTCGTCAGTGACGATGAAGTTCGAGTTCAGCGTTTGTCGTGTCGTTGCATAAGCGGCAAAGACGCCGCCGTTCTTCAAAAACGCAATGACGAAGGACTTCTGGTCTTTGCTGGCACCAGAGAAGAGGACGCGAACATCGACTCCACGACTCTTGGCCAGCAAAAGTTCATCGGCAAGGTCTCTGTTGACCAAAGATGTCGTCAGTATCCGTATGCTCTTGTTGGCTTTGCGCACCAGGTCGAAGACCTCTGCCTCCGCTTCGCCTGGCGAGAAGGCGACGCGTATCGAGGGCGCAAACGGGCTGGCTGCGGCAGGGCGAACAACGCTATCTCCGAGCTCTGTTTCGTTGGCCATAGCCACTTGCGTCGTAGCCAAGAAACCTGTCGCAAGAAGTGAGAGCAGTCTTTTCATCGGGGGCAGACCTACGTGCAGTTAATTATGGTGACCATATCCCCTGTTTTCTTATAATTCCTGTCAGGATTGCTTTGTATCCTACCACGACAGGCTGTAACATCCCAAAGCTGGCAGTTTTCGGCGATCGCGATGAATGACATAGCCAAGGTTTATCAAGAAGATGAGGTGACGCGAGGCGCTGCTGGAGGGAGGGGTGGTGCGGGCGTATGGGCTGCGTTCAGAAAGGCAGTCCTGACGGCGAACCGCCGAACCCGGATCGAGTTGATTCGCAAGAGCCTTCCGGCCAGCGCGATCGGGGAGGTGTCCCGGGAGTTTCGCTGTACATACGATGACATCTGCGCAATGGCGATGATCTCGTCAGCCAGCGTGCGTAGACTAAGCGCTGAAGCAGCGATGCTCAGCCCCTCTGTGACTGAACGACTGGCCAGGCTCGTAAGAATCGACCACCTTGCGACGCAAGCATTGGGATCAAGCGATGCAGCACGAGCTTGGCTCAAGGTTTCTCAAGGGTGGCTTGGCGGACATACACCACTTTCCATGCTTGCTACAGAAGACGGCGGGGCGCTCATCGAAGAGGTGCTGGCGGCATTGCTATATGGCGATCCAGTGTGAGCACAAATCGCTGCTTTCTTCTCTCGCCGCACAAGCGCCTGTCCGCAGCCAGTTTCCAGCAAGCCAGGCGCCACCACGGTCGCTGGCACCGAACGGGGCAACAGGCTTGCTATGGATTCGAGCATCCGGCTCTGGCCATGCTTGAGCGCGAGGTGATCACCAACGGCCGTTGTCTCATGCCTCTGTACTTGCACGAGGCACGCCTTCCCGACACTCAATCCGCCCCGCTGGACTTGAGGCAGGTTCGGGCAGGGCAGGAGCAAGCAGTTGGTGGTCGATTCTTCGACAATCCACCTCAACTTCTTGCCGTGTCTTCGTCCTCGGTTTGTGCTGAGGGTACGATCTACCTTATCTCCCCCAAACACCCCGACTTTGAGCAGATCAAGTGGTCTTGCTTGCGCGCCGTTAACCGTATTTCCCCATGACATTCTTCGCCAACCTGCCTGCAGACTACTGGTGGATGCTTGCTGCTGGTGGACTTGCACTCATTGATCAGTTCATACCTCGCAAGGGGTTGCGCTGGGTTGCTGTTGCGGCCGCGCTCACCTCTGGACTGGTTCTCGTCGGACTGGTGATCAGCATCGAAATTCAGGCTCTGATCTTCGTGATATTTACGGTTGCTTTTGGCGCTTGTCGGTACCTGAAGGGGGTTCTAAGCCGGAACCGCCGAAAATTCCGTCAGCCGATCAACGTGGCTTGTCCTCGGGCACCTGCCGGGCGTGCCACTGGCGGCACCTCATCGCCC
>JALHFX010000179.1 GCA_022837595.1 Propionibacterium sp. | reverse complement strand
GCCGGCAGCAGGCGCCGAGGCGGTCAGCAAGAAACAGGGTTACTCGCACCCCAACACCCGTGACTGCTCCCCAGATCGCTTTGCAGGCCCAGTTTTGTCGGCGAATAGGCATCTGGGGACCACTGACGGGTGTTGGCCGGGTTTACTCGCCCGCCACCCGCCGGGAAATCAGCGATCTAGCACCATCTGGGGACCACTGACGGGTGTTGGCCGGGTTTACCCCGGTGCGATTCATCGTCGGGGCGTCCTTACGGCCGGGGCACTAACGTTGTGGAACTCGGGTGATACGACCTGACCGCCCGCTCCTAAGTCGCCTGATCGTGCTTCTTCGGTGCTGACATGATCCCTTCTTTGTTAAATCATGCCTTCTACCAAACCCAGGCCGCTTCAACCTGCCTCACACTCTGACCCGCGACAACCAGACACCAGCCCCCGTCGGCGCCGTTGACCGATCCCGCCCAAAGATCGACATCACCCAGGCACTCGCTCCGCGTCCCCGTGCAGACGCTACGAAGGCTGCAAGTTCAGCCCTGCCGTGAGCCGAGCCGCGATTCTCCACAATGTGGCGCTGGTCGTGCCGTTTCCCCACTATCTGGACCGCGGCCGCTCCCGAACAGATCCTTACTCACCGCAGGAAGGGACTCATATATCGATCCGAGCCATCCGGCTAATGCCCCAAAAACACCCTTCCCCGAGCCCGTGACACGCACAGACAATCGAGCACTCGACCGGCGTGCCGAACTCAGGTGAGCGCCTACAGCTTTTCTTTGTTTTCATTGTACTTCCGGAGACCGATCACAACATCAGGCTTCAGAATGAAATGTCGAAACACACAATTTCCTTTGATCAGATCATCCCCATAGAAGTGGATACCCTTCTTTCGCCTGTGTTCGGAAATGTCGACATCAAGCCCGACCGCCTCTTCGAGGTCACATGGAATACTGTCGCCGTCGTCAGCATAGATTTTAGATTTGCCGTTCATAGCAAATCTTGCCCGTTTCATCAGCGCACCCATCATGCCCGGCATGTACTCGAGCTTTCCGACACTATTAACATAGACTACCGGAACTCCAAACGCGTCAACATAAGCGTTGCAAAGATAGTCGTTAGCTGCCTGCTCTTGTGCTCCCTTTCTCGAATCTGCAGAGCGTCCGTGTGGGAACACGATCAGCGCTACCGGCTCATCTTCTATATTCTCATAGAAGTGTCTGCGCCACGCGTCATAGCACAGCGCAACCGCTATATTCCCGAGCGGTGTTTTGATGATATTGCCAAACCACCCTCTCTTGAATACCGCTGACTCTCCTTCGCTTTTCGCAACGATACCGTACACCTGCTTTTCGTCCGCAATCAGATAACGATTGAAATAGTCTCCGTCTTCATAATCGACGTACCCGACACCTACCCAGGTGTGATGCGCTGCGGCCACTTTCATCGCCCAAGCCGAAGTGTCCTTACTGGCATCATCAGCATACTTCCATACCGCCTGGCTTGCCATGTAGCTACACATCGCCAGCTCCGGAAGCAACACCAAATCTGGTGACGGCAGCGCAGAAATGAGAGATTCAATATACCGCTTACGTTCAGCAAGTCCCTTGATATCGTTATTCAGTTCTAAGGCAAATATTCTCACAGCACCCTCCCAAACCTTGATATGCGAGAGTTGTCAGCAGGCTCAGTCTTCTGTGCGTGACATCAATACGACCGTCTCAACGTGGTGAGTCATCGGAAACAGGTCAAAGGCCCGCAGTCCGCTCACTTGGTAGCCGAATTTGCCGAAAGTGGCAACATCGCGCGCCATCGACGCCGGATCGCAAGCAACAAAAGCGATGGCTCGAGCGCCCAGCTGTGTAATGCGCTTCACCACGCCCGCGCCTGCTCCGGTGCGCGGTGGATCAAGGACGATCAGATCGGCGGTTTTTGGCAGCCGGCTGCCAGCCTTATCAACTCGGGTCGCGAAGAACCTCGCTTGCGGCACGTTGGTCCTGGCCAACTCGATGGCGGAACGGTTGGCTTCGATACCGGTGACGCGGCAACCCGCGTCCACCAACGCCCCGGCGAAGAGCCCGCAGCCGCAGTAAAGATCGAGCGCCCGCTCCCCCGGTTTCGGTGACAAACCCGCCAGCACAGCCTCGGTCAGCACCTCCGCAGCACCGGGATGCACCTGCCAGAAGCCGTCGGCGCGCACTCGGAGACAAACCCGCCAGCACAGCCTCGGTCAGCACCTCCGCAGCACCGGGATGCACCTGCCAGAAGCCGTCGGCGCGCACTCGGAAGGCTCGTCCGCGAACAGATTGAGTGACGATCGCATCCCCGCTGAGAACCCCGCCGCCGGGCCCCACGACGCTACAGCCGTCATCGGCGACCACCACCTGAAGGTCGCCGTCTATCGAAGCGAACGCGTTCAGATCGAGTGGTCCGCCCGGGTGCGCGATACGGCAGCCGCCCTCCGGCAGCTCGACGAGTTCGTCCGAGCGCCATGCGCGCAGCCCCACTCGGTGATCGCGCACGAGATAACGCATCCGGGTGCGCCAGCCCAGACCAGTGTCGTCCCCGGGGACGGGCTCCACTGTGACGTTCAGGTCGAGCCCGGCGAGCCGCCGCAATTGCTCGGCAATCACCTGAGCCTTCAATTCGCGTTGTCGTGACAGCGAAATGTGCTGGAAGTCGCAACCGCCACAGCGTCCGGCCACCGGGCATGGCGGTGTAACC
>JALHFX010000178.1 GCA_022837595.1 Propionibacterium sp. | reverse complement strand
CAATGTTCTGGAGGCCGGGATCAGCCATCAAGCATGGCGGCTGCGTGAGAGTTCCGCTCCTACCGTTGACGAGTTGCGGCTGCTCACTCGCGAGGACATCCTGGGTGATGCGGTCGTCGAGCCAGGTGACGAGCTAAGGGTCGTAGCCCCGCAAACGGGCCTGCCAGAGGCCCGGGACGAATCCGGCCGCATAGAGGAGAGCGAATGACCTCGACACCACGACCAACGGTCGCGCCCCCGGGAGCCCGGGGGTTCGCTGGGCGCGGTTGGGTTAGCGCGAATTTGGGCGGTCAGCTGAATCCGACCGCGCCGTCCGCTGCAACCGGGCCTGACGGAAAGAAAACGATGCCGACCTCGACGCTGATCGGCTGGTGGCGGCTCGCTCTACTGATTGTCTGCTTGGCTGTCGCTGTGGCTGCTCCGCTCGTGCTTGACCAGAACCGGCAGCTGGTCGAGCGGGTCAACGTAGCGACCCAGCAGATGCTGAGGCTTGAGAACATACGTGCCGATCTGTTGGGTGCCGAGGCGGCTGCCACTCAGGCGCTGCTAATGGCCTCCGAAGATCAGGCACCCGATGGTAGCTATCTTGGCTTGGCCGATTCGGCAGCTGCTGAATTGATTGCTGCCGCAGCGGCGCGTCCCACCGACTCGCCTGCGTTGCAGCAGATCAACACTGCGTTGAGCCACTACCTTGCGCAACTCAGTGTGGCGATGAAGACCGGCAGCGACGAGGAGATGCTGGTCGCGAGCGGGGTGCTGGCCAATGATCTGCTTCCACTACTGGACACGCAAATCGCGTTGGACACTGCGACCCTGGAATCTCAGGGGGATAACCAACAGTGGTTGATCGCCGTGCTCGCGGTACCCGTGGTGTTGATACTTGTCGCGAGTGTCGCCGTTGCTCGACGCACTCGGCGCGTCCTGAATCTGGGTCTGGTTTTCGGTCTGGTGGGCACCGTCGCTTCGCTGGTGATCGTCACACAACTTGTCACGACGACTGCGACGAGTATTTCGGCGGTCCAGACCAGTGGGGTCACGCAGGCTACAGCTGTTGCCAGAGCTTCAGGGGCAGTTGCCGAGGCGAAGGCGATCGAGGGACGCACACTGCTCGGCATCACCGCCCGCGACACCGGTGCATCGGCATACACCAAGGCCACCGACGTAGCGAACGACGCACTGACAGAACTCGGCAACAGTGAGGCCTCTGGCCAGCTCGACCAGATGATCAGCACCCATAACCAACTGATGGCGTCCACCGAACGACCCAGTGCCGAGCTGGTCGCCGCCGCCCAGGCGCCGTACGACTGGCTGGTCGACTGGCTTGCCTCGCAGTCTTCGACCATCGGGGAGCATGTGAACGCGGATCTATCCGACCACGCCGAGAGAGTCGGCGCACTGGCCGTCATCGTCGCCGGGATCATGGCCATCGCCGCAGTCAGCTGTGCCGGCGGTCTGAACGCGGCATTACGGAGGTATCGATGAGCCCCAGCATCGCTCCACAAGCCCCCGGGCGCCTGGGCGAGGCGGCCGATCTTCTCGAATTGCGTTCCTATTTGGTCGCACTCGACACGTGGCTGGAGAACCGCCGATCCGAACTCGACACTCTCGACCTCGCCGTGCAGGAGAGTGAGCACGTCGACGAGTTGACCCGCGACATGGCTCTCAGCCTGCAGCTGTGGCAGTCGATTCAGACTCGTTACCGTCGGCTGTTGCAGGTCTGGGATCGGGGCCGAGTGCTGGCCCGGGAACGCGAGCAGTTATCGTCCCTGATCTGGGGACGGCTGGACGATGATGCCTGGAGTGGTACTTCCGCGAGCGGTTTAACACTGCCGGAGGCCTGCCGGATGTCAGACGCGTTATGCGGCCAGCTGCGCAGTCGATTACAGCTCGATCCGGTCGGAACTGAAGTCATCGCCCGGGTGCGCGATCTTCGGGCAAGCATGGAGCGGCTGCGCGATCAGGTGCGACTGGAGCCGCCGCAGTCGAGCGGCCCTGCCCAGGCCAGGCTGGCCCAACTCGAAGAACGCTTGAACGTGATCAACGAGAAGGTTGGCCGTGGCGGCGATGTCGGTGGATTGCTCGGACCTCTGGAAGCTGACGCCGCGACCTTCGAGCGTGACCTGATCGTCGGCGGGGTCCAACGCCGTGCCAATGCGCAGGCCCAGCAGCTAACTGCCGCACGAGCAGACGACGCGCAACGGCTACGAGCCGATCTGCTG
>JALHFX010000062.1 GCA_022837595.1 Propionibacterium sp. | reverse complement strand
CCTTGTTCGGGCTGACCGGAGTGAACGGCTCCTCGTCGATGCCCAGTACCTCACCGACGGGCTTCACCTTCGCGAGTTCCTCGCTCGGCGCTAGATCTGTGGCGTCCGCATCGTAATAGTCGAACCAGGGCAGCCCGGACTTCACGTAGGTCTCCCGATCGATCGGCGTAGGCGGTGCGAGTTCGCCGGTGATCGCCGTCCATTGGGCCGCCGAGCAGAGATGGACGAAGACCCGCCACGAACGACTCTGGTCGTAGTCCAACAGCGACCTCTCATCGGTATAGATCTGTTGACGCATGCGCCCACCGGCTCCCAGCCCCATCGCCGGGGAGCCCGTGGGCGGGGCCGCAGCATAAGCGGCCATTCGCATGCCGGTACCCCCCGAATGCTTCTTTCGCCAATCTGCCAGCGCCTCCGCAGTCAGGCCGACCACCCGAAGTTGCACTCCCCCGTCGACCTCCTCCCCGCTCACCTGGCCCTCGATCGTTGCGCCGAGCCCCAACGCAACGGCAACGAACTGCCGAATGAACCCCGCACCCGAATTGATGCCGTCGAGCCACGGCTGTCTCGGGACGGGCAGGTAATTCTGTGGTTCTTGGGAAAGCTGCTCGAGCCACGGCTGCCCGCTCACCGCGCAGACTCTGCCGACGCCAACTTGTACCGCGGCCGGCTCACGGCTGCGGAATGAAAGCCACATCGCTTCACGCTGATAAACCGGCAGCATCACCCCACCAAGCGCCAGCCACCGCTCAGGCGCGGTATCCGGATAATCGGCCACCCGGCGCAGCGGGAATCGACCCAGACCCGGCGGCAACGCGTGCAAACCCGATTCCGGGATGCGCAACGTACGTTGAAAGCTCACCTCCACCGGACCCAGCGCGATGGCATCGTGCGCGATCGTGACCGGCAGATTCGCAACCATAACCGACTCCTCTCTCTGCGGCACGTCCAGCAGTCAACGCCGACGATTCTGCAGGTTGGCTAGCATGCAGTTCATGCTAGAACTGACTCGCCTGCACTATCCGGTCGATGACATCACTCTCGACAATGGGCTCCGAGTCTTGACCAACCCCGATCCGATGGCGCCTGGGGTCGCCGTCAATCTCTGGTATCGCGTCGGCTCTGCCGATGAGCGTCCCGGTGCAACCGGGTTTGCGCATCTCTTTGAGCATCTGATGTTCGCGGGTTCGGCACATGTCGCCTCGGGCGAACACCTCGCCACTATCCAGTCGATCGGTGGCAGCGCGAACGCGACCACGAGTTTCGACCGCACCAACTACTTCGAAACCGTCGGCCCGCAGGCCCTCGAATTAGCGTTGTGGCTGGAAGCTGATCGAATGGGAAGCCTGGACGTCGATGAACAAAACCTCCAGACCCAACGAGACGTGGTCAAAGAAGAGAAGCGGCAACGCTACGACAATGTGCCCTACGGCGACCAACTTGAACTTCTGCTGCGGGTGAACTTCCCCGAACACCATCCGTATGCGCATCCGGCGATCGGCTCAATGGCCGATTTGGATGCCGCCACCCTCAACGACGTGCAGACGTTCTATCAGACCTGGTACCGGCCTTCCGGCGCGGTCTTGACCCTTGCCGGGGCGATCACTAGTGCTCAAGGCCAAGAACTCGCGCACCGCTACTTCGCACACCTCCCCGATATCCCGGTGCCCGCCAACGAAGAGGTCGATCCGCTTCCGCCGCACACTGGGCTACCAGAGCTGGTCGTCAGCCGGGCGGTGCCTCGTCCGATACTTCATCTGTGCTGGCGGACCCCTGCTTTGCGCCATCACGATCGCTTGGCCATCGAGATGCTCTTCTCGCTGATCTCGGACGGTCAGTCCTCGCGGCTCTACCGCCGACTGGTGCGTGACACTGAGCTGGCAGAAGGCATCGGAGCCGACGATTTCGGATTGGCACGCGGCACCTCGTTAGGGCTGATCTCGGTACGACCACGCGAAGGCGCAGATCTCTCGCGAATCACCGACGAGATCATCTCAACACTGGACGACATTGCGACCAGTGGGCCGCGTCCTGAAGAACTAGCGCGTGCGAAGGCCGGCTTCGAACGAGAATGGCTAGCCACCTTGGCCCCCGTTGACGAACGCGCCGACCAACTCGGCTACTACGCGACGTTATTCGACGACCCGCACCGGATTAACACTGAGCTCACCAGGATCGAGCAACTCGACGTCGACGACATTGCCGCCGCCGCCAAACGCTGGCTGAACCCGCAGGCGCGGGCCACCTTGCGCTACGAAGTCGCAGAAGGGGAATCGGAATGAATCACTTTCCCGTACGCCCGGTAGTCGGGCCGGCGCATCTGTGGACGTTACAAGCACCCCGCGAGATCCAGCTCGACAACGGTGCCCGGCTATGGCTCTACGATCTGCCAGGGCAACATGTCATCAGCGCTCAGGTCGTCATCGACGCCCCGCTCAGTTGCGAGCCCGCGCCAGTCGAGGGCTGCGCCACGATCGCCGTTCAAGCCAGTGACGAGGGCAGCCTGCCCCACCCGGGCCCGCTCTTGGCCGAAGCCGTGGAGGACATCGGCGCACTCTTCAGCGGCAATGCTCGGCAATCATCGACGGTCTGCCGCATGGAAGTGCCGGTGACTCAGCTCAAGCCTGCACTGAAACTTCTGGCCGAGATTGTCACGCTACCTACCTTCGAAACCACCGATATCGATCGACACCGAAGCCTGCGGCTCGCAGAGATCGAACAGATGTTGGCGCGCAGCTCCGCTCTGGCGATGCTCGGCTTCCAGAAAGCGATCTTCGACAACAGCTGCCGAGTTGGACGCCCGGCAGGCGGCCGAATCAGCACCGTATCAGCGATCCGCCGTGACGATGTGGCAGCTTTCCATGATCGATGGTGGCGTCCGGGTGGCGCGACCATCATCTTGGCGGGCGATCTGCCCGCGGATACCGCAAAACTGGCTGAGAACGCTTTCGGCTCGTGGGCCCCGGGTCAGGAGCAACCGCGCCACGAAATCACGGTGAAGAATCCCGCAGCACCGGTGGTGTGGGTGATCGATCGCCCAGGCTCGGTGCAAGCCGATCTACGGATCGGCGCCTTCGGGCCAGATCGACTTCACCCGCAGTGGGCGGCGCTCCAGGTCGCCTCGTGCGCAATCGGGGGATCCTTCGGCTCGCGGTTGAACCGAGTTCTGCGCGAAGAGCTCGGCTTCACCTACGGCGCCGGTGCCGGATTCCGGCCACTGGCCAGCCACGGCAGTTTTGTCATGCAGGCCAGCTGCCGGACCGAGGTCGCAGTGCCCGCTGCCCTAGCGGCAGTCGATCTGCTGACGGTCGCCGACGAACCGTTCACCTCAGACGAAGTCCTCGATGCCAAGACCTTTCTGCTCGGCATCGCACCACTGCGATTCCAGACCGCTGCTGCGATCGCGGACGAGGCATCCGTGCTGGCCGGAAGCGGGCTGGAATCGTCCTGGTTCAACGAACAGCAGGCGAAGATCAGCGCTGTCAGTGCATCGCAGGCATCCGAGGCATTCATCGACACCGTGCGACCGGAGAAACTGAGTCTTGTACTCTGCGGGGACGCCGAACAACTGATCGCCGACTTCGAAGCACAGGGATTGAGTGCCGAGGCCGTGGTGATCGAGGGCTGAGCCACCGCGAAGCACACCGGCTGCGTCACCGGGTTGCGCATCGGGCGCTGAAGGAGACCAACCGCGAGCAATATGGCGCCAAGTCAGACCGTGATACGCGAGGGAGGGCCGGGCACAACTGCCCGGCCCTCCCTCGTCCCAGCTCGAGGCTACCTGACGGCCTCCTGGGCATCCTTGATCTTCTGCCGCGCGATCTCGATCTGGCGCTGATACTCACCCAGATCGCCCTTCGCCAGCGCTGCATCGGCCGCCGAATAGGCACTCGATGCTTCATTCAACAACTGTTCCACCGTGGCTACCCCGGCCGCAGACTCGCCCGGCGTCACTCCGCTGGAACCTGCCGTATCGCCTTCACCGGTCGATGCCCCAGCATCGCCCTCGAAGACCTGGTCGAGTGCCTCTTGCAGTGTCGAGCCGAGACCGATGTGGTCACCGAACCGCACCACAATGAACCGCAGCACCGGATACGAGCCCTGGGTCTTTCCCTGGGTGTAGATCGGGTTGACGTAGATCAGTCCGCCACCCAGGGGCAGCGTCAGCAGATTGCCATAGACCGGCTCGGCTGCACCTTGACTGGTGAAGGGCAGCAGCGCTTGCTGCACCAATTGATCGGTCTGAATCGCATTGAACGTCTGGTTCGGACCAGGCACCTGGTGGGTATCCGAGAGCCTCAGCACCCGGATCTTGCCGTAATCGGGACTAGTTGCCTCGGCGACCACAGCCATATACGCACCAAGGTTTTCGCGCTCATTCGGCACGAAGACGGCGGTCTGGCTGAAGACCGGGGCATCGTCCCCAGGCCACTTGATCGACAGGAAGTAGGCGGGCTCCTTGGTATCTGCCGAACGCGGATCCTCGGGAACTACCCACAGATCGGACTGCTGATACCATGCGTCCGGATTAGTCATGTGGTAGCGACCCAAGATCTGACGCTGCACCTTGAAGAGGTCCTGCGGATAACGCAGATGCGCCATCAGATCGGGGCTGATCTCATCGACCGAATGCAGCATCTCCGGGTAGACCTTCTGCCAGGTCTGCAGCACCGGATCCTCGGTATCCCAAGCGTAGAGCTTCACAGTACCGTCATAGGCATCGACAACGGCCTTCACCGAGTTACGCATGTAGTTGACGTTCTGCCGCTCTTGGCCGATCTGCGTCCACGAGGTCGTGGAATCGCTGGTCGCGCTCGCCAGGTCGACGCGCTGAGAGTTCGGATAGCTGTCCGACGTCGTGTAACCATCGACGATCCACACGACCCTGCCGTCGACGACCGCAGGGTATGGATCCTTGTCGATATTCAGCCAAGGGGCGACCTTCTGGACGCGTTCAGCCGGCTGACGGTCGAAGAGGATCTTCGACTCGCCGTGCACCCGGCTGCTCAGCAGCAGGTTGATATCTGCGAAGCGGGACGCAAACAGTGCGCGGACGAATAAATTGCCGACCGGCACACCACCAGAACCGGTGTAGGTGTTGTAGGTCTCGCCACCACCCAGCTCATTACCCCCGGGAGTGTCGAGCTCGACCGGTTCCAGGCCCTCGGAAGTGCCGACGATCGCATACTCGGTGGTGTTCTCACCGAAGTAGATCCGCGGCTGAACCTGTTGGATCATGCCTACCGGCGGGATATCGCGTTCGATCCACTCAGGCTCACCGCTGGCCTGCCGTTGATTACCGTACGCGGCGACCACTGCATAACCGTGGGTGTAGACGGTGTGCACGTTGTTCCAGGTCTGGTTCTCTGTGGGCAGCCCTGCAACATTGATCTCGCGTGCAGCGATGATCGCGTCTGTCTCTTGACCGTCGATGGTGTAGCGGTCGACGTCGAGCACCGCGGGGAACTTGTAGTAACCGCGAACCTGCTGAAGCTGTTCGAAGGTCGGAGAGATGACTTGCGGGTCCATCAGTCGGATACCCGGCAGCACCGATGCATCTTGGACGAGCTGTCCTGCACTGACTGTTGTGGTCGCCGAGTAGTCGGTGAGCTCCACATCGGTCACATCGTAGGCTTCACGAGTGGCCGCAATCTGATTGACGATATAGGGCCGCTCCCGATCGGGCTCGTTAGGCCGCACGTCGAACTGCTGGACGATGGCCGGGTAGCCGATCTGCACGATCAGACCGGAAACCAGGGCCAGCGCGACCGCAGAACTCGGCAGAATCCAACGGCGAATCTTCGCATTAACAAAGAATGCAACCGCGCAGACCAGACAGATGATCGACATGATCAGCTTCGCTGTGATGCGAGCGTGATCGTCGGTATAGCCGATACCGGTGAACAACGTGTCATTGTCCGAAATCGCGAAAGCATAGCGTCCGAGCCACATATCGACACTGATCGCCAAGGTGATCAGGCCCATCAACACCGACAGATGCGCCTGAGCATTCTTGGTGAACGGGTTGGAGAACCGGAGCTCCGGCGACTGACCTGCGCTCGGGGGCACAACCCTCATCGGAGTGGCGCGCGCCGATCCGGTGATGAAATGCACCGCGGCGGCAGCGAATAGTGCGACCACCAGCGTCCAGATCACCTGCCCCACCACCCAGCGCCACCAGGGAAGCTGGAAGACGAAGAACGAAACATCTAGTCCGAAATACGGGTCTGTGGTGCCGAATGGCGTCGCATTCAGCCAGGCCAAGAACATCTCCACATTCATGACCGTGCCTGCGCCGGCCATGATCCCCAACAGCACTGCAGGCAACGCGAAGACCAGTTGTGTGTGCCGCTCCATCACGTGTTCAACCTGACCCAAAGTGCTCGACGCGGCTGGCTGGCGTCCCCCGCGCGGTCGCAAACGGTAGGCGATCGCCATGTTGATCCAGATGGCAGCGGTCATCAGGATCGTGAAGATGGCGAAAAGCCCGATCGTGCTGCCCAAACGCACCGTGAATACTTCGGCGGCGTCCACCGAACGGAACCACAGCAGATCGGTCCAGATCCGTGCGAAGAGGACGAACAGCAGAATCACTACTGCCAATACGACGATCGTGGGGGCCAACGCGCTACGGCGTCTGGGCGCGGCACGGCCGCCGGCGGTCATGGAGCTCATGAGTTCCCTTCGTTTTCTTGCAGTGTCCAAGCGACCGCTTGTACCAGGGCCGGCACCATGTCGGCTCCCACGAGCAGGTCGTCGGGGTTGGAGGCCACGCGGGCCACACAGTGAGTGAGGACGGTGCCATCGGTTGCTCGTACGGCACCAGCGACAACCCGCAGGTCTTGCCGCTTCGGGTGATTTGCCACGAACTCCGCAGCGAGTTCGGGATCGTCGGGGATCTCAGCCTCGAGATCGGCTGTCAGAAAACTACGCTCGGTCGACAACGCACAGCCGGCGACAGTGGGCGGCCAGTAGATTTGCGAGAGAGCGCTCATCAAGTCGGTTCCGGGATGAAAATCATCTTGCTCCACCGAGGAGAGCGCGTCCGGACCAGTGACGCTCAACTGATCCACGAGCGAAGGTTCGACCTCGAGAAGTTGCTCAGTGGGGACGAGCGCGAAGAGTCGCGCCGGCTGGTCCCAGCCGGCGCGCCCAACATAGCGTTCGACCTCGATGATTCCGGCCAGCAGCGCTTCGGTCTGCTGTTCGTGGAGTGTCAACATCGGGGCACCTGATCGGCTGTAGTCGGATTCTTCAATAATTCGAGGCTGGTGATCGCGTCATTCAGTCTCGTCACCTTCACGATGGTGACGGAGGTGTCGACGCCATCAATGTCTGCGCAGTTGCCCGAGGGTACCAGCATAATCTGTGCGCCTGCCTGTTCGGCTCCACTCAGCTTCTGCCGAAGAGCCCCGATAGAGCCGACATCGCCGGCAGCTGTGATCGTCCCGGTTGCGGCAATCGTTCTGCCGTCGAGCAGTGAGCCCGGCGTCAGTTCATCGTAGATCGCCAATGCGAGCGCCAGACCTCCCGATGAACCCATCACATCGGTCACCATCGACAATTGGACATCAACGTCATAGAGATAGCTGTTTTCCATCTCGACACCGATACGCGCGACCGACGGATCGTCTTGGGCGGCGACAGTGGTGACGAAGACCTCGAGCTGATCGTTACCGCGCTCCAGCCCCAACCGGACGACCGAGCCCGGTTGCTCCTGGTTGAGAATCGAGGCGACCTCGGATCGACGCTCCACCACAGAACCGTTTACGGTCCGGATGAAATCTCCGACCTCGACTTTGCCATATGCGGGTCCGGAGCTGGAGACCTGAGTGACCTGCGGCAAAGGTGTCACCGGGATCCCAGCAGCGATCAATGCTGAGACTGTGGCGTCGCGCCGAGAATCGGCTGTGAGCCTGCTCTGATAACTCTGTTGCTGATCGGCAGGACGGCCGGCCGGATAGACCAGCTCACGCGGCAATACCATCTGATCGGGAATGACATATCCCAGGAACGCCTGCGGCAGCGAAAGCTCAGAATCCTGGCTGGTCACAGAAACCGTGGTCATCAGCAGCTCGCCGTTCGTGCCGTAAGTATTGGCACCGCTGATCTGTAGGACCGGTCTGTCGCCGCTTCGACCCAACAAGTTGATGGCCTGCCCCGGGGACCAGCGCACGAACGGTACGGGAATCAGCGATATCGCTGCGATGAGCGCCACGAACAAGGCTGTGGAGACGACCGCCGTCCAGCCCTGTTTTGTCATAGGCCTGCCCTTCCTTCGCAGCATGGGTGTCCCTTGACTCTACCGGTCCCGGCAACTTAGGTGTGCGCAGGTTGCGCGGTGCGGTTGAATGGAAGCCAAGCGACGACCAGGAACGACGGTGAACGATGAATGACGATATGGCCAATTGGTTCGCCCAGTTTGGTGGCTCGGGCGACGACTTCGATTTCAAAAAGCTGCTCGCCCAGCTACAGCAGGCGATGGCGCCCTTGGTCGGCGGCATCGACGGTAAAGGCATCGATTGGAGCAACGCGAAGACGAGCGCACGTCAAGTGACGGCCTCGCTCGGCCCTGATCCGACGCCCAGCCAGCGAGACCAACAAGACGTAGCCCAAGCCGACCGGCTGGCAAGCCTCTGGCTCGACGAGCACGTCGACTTCGGCCCACTCGTCACTCCCCCGGCTGCCTGGAGCCGGGCCGAATGGGTGGAAAAAACGATGGGAGCTTGGCAGACGGTCGCCGAGCCGATCGTGGTACAAATCGCCGACGCATTGGCGGCGTCGTTCACCGAACAATTCTCCGCCACCGATGAGTTACCCGCAGAACTCGGCCAATTCGGCGCCATGATGGCTCCGATGCTACGTACCTCCGCGGGCGCGATGTATGCCACCCAGCTCAGCCAGGCCATCGGAAAGATCTCCGGACAAGTCGTCTCGGGCAGTGAGATCGGAATCCAGCTGCTCCCCGCGCCGCAGGTAGTCCTGCTTCCCACTAACGTGGACGCATTCAGTTCTGGGCTGGGCATCCCGGACGAAGATGTGCGGATTTATTTGGCGGTGCGTGAAGGTGCACGACAGCGGCTCTTCGCTCATGTGGGTTGGCTCGCACCACAGATCCTTGCCCTACTCGAGCATTATGCCCGTGAGATCACCATTGATGTAGCGGCCATCACCTCGACCATCGAGGTGAGTGATCTCGGCTCCCTGACACCCGAGCGACTGGCCGAACTCAGCGAACAATTGCAGGGGCGCCTCTTCTCCCCTGACCAAACCGATGAACAGCGTGAGATCCTGGGACGACTCGAGACCTTGCTGGCACTGCTCGAGGGGTGGGTGGACGAAGTGACGGCAGCTGCTGTCGATGCGTGGATGCCACAGACCGCCAACGCCTTGTCAGAGGCCGTACGACGCCGCCGGGCCACCGAGAGCCCGGCTCAACAACTCTTCTCTGCACTGGTCGGTCTGGACCTGTCGCCACGCAGAATCAGGGACGCTGCCAATCTTTGGGCCGGTTTGACCCGTGAACGCGGCGTGTCTGGACGTGATGCGATCTGGGCACATCCAGATCTGATGCCCTCTACTGCTGACCTGGACGATCCGCTGCGACTACTCGCGCCGGATCAGGCAACCGATGTCGATGACGAGATGGATATCGGATTGGCCCAGCTACTGGAACAGGCCGAACGCGAACGCCGAGACGAATCGGATGAGTCGGGCGACTAGCTGATCGTCCGGTGCGTCAGGCCTGTTCAGTCGGCCCGATCGCCTGGGCGGCACTCCACCCGTCCAGGTAACCGGCTGCCCGCTCTGATTGAGGATAGTGCGCCAGAAGTCGCTTGAACCCTGGCCCGTGGCCATCGAACTTCAAATGCGCCAGCTCATGGGCGAGCACATAGTCGATGACCCAATCGGGCATCTGCTGAAGTCGGTCACTCAACCGGATGGCGCCGATGTCGACGCTGCACGATCCCCAGCGGTGGTTCATATTCGACACCCAACGCACCGAAGTCGGCCGTAGCTCGCGTCCGGCGGCTTGATTCAGATATCGAGATGCGATCTCGCTCGCGCGTCGCTCCAGATTCTCGTCCGAGTGCACCGCACGGGTCTGCTTGGTTGCAAGCCGCTTCACCATTCGGTTGACCCATGCTTGCTCTTCATCGGCCGCTAGCCCTGCGGGCAGGAAGACAACCGCTTGCCCTGCTTCGACACGCGCTGCTACGGTCTTACGCCGCCGGGCGCTGCGTCGTACCTGGACGCCCGCCAGTCCGGTGGGCAACGGCGGCAGCTTCAGCGTGGCACTCGGTAGGGTCTCTTGGGCCGGTCTGGTTTGGGACATAGTTCTCGCTCATTCAGCTTGACGGTGATGGCGCGTGGGCATAACTTTGCCTGTAGAGCCTCCGGTAACCGAATCCGTGCAGGGGAAGGCATGAGATTCGGCTCCGGGGGCTCTCTGATCTTCAAATGGCCTCCAGCAACGCTTCGTTGATCGTTTGCCGGTGGTGTCCAGGTGTTTCGCCCGCGACGCCATGGCTGCACACGGTACGTGTGGCGACTACTATCGGCGTGAGTGGCCTTCAATCCGGCCCCCGAACGAAGGAGAAAACTATGGCTGATGAAGAAACCTACGAAGGCGAGTTCTACTGCGTGAAGTGCAAGGAAAAGCGCCAAGCCAAGGGAAACGTGGTAGTGAACGCCAAAGGCACCAAGATGGCCAAGGGGAAGTGCCCGGTCTGCAGCACCAACCTGAACCGGATCCTGGGAAGGGCCTGAGGTCTGCCGCGTTCCCGGCATTGGGTTAATCGGATGCATGGCCGCTGATCACCTGGATGAGTTCACTGCCATAGCGTTCGCATTTCGCCGGTCCGATGCCGGGAATCTTCATCAAATCTGCGAGTTCAGTCGGCTCTTGTTCGGCCAACGCACGCAACGTAGCGTCGGTGAGGACCACGTAAGCCGGCATGGACTTCGTTTGAGCCTCTTTGCGGCGCCATTCGCGCAGTTCTTCGAAGAGCCTCTCATCAAAATCCGCCGCGCAGTCGCAGTGACGCCCCAGCTTGATCTCGATAGCATCGCTCAGCGCCTGTCCGCAAACATGACAGACCGGTAGTTTTCGCGCCTTGCGGCCGCGTGCGCCTGCGATGCGGCCATTGGGCGCTGCCGCGTCGACCACGTCGACCAACCCTGACGCACGGAGAAAACGAGACGGCTCCCGACGCCCGCGGCCGCCCGCCCCACTGCGGGCCCACGAAAGCCTCAGATCTGTTCGCGCTCGGGTCAACCCGACATAAAGCAGCCGTTTTTCTTCGGCTATCGCGGCCGGTGTATCGGCCATGATGAACGGCAGCAGGCCATCGGATAATCCGGTCATCGCGACGCCATCCCACTCCAGCCCTTTTGCCGAGTGAATCGTCGTTAACGTCACGGCATCATCCACGGCGCTGGGGCGCTCGCCATCGCGCACGGCGTAGGGCACTTTCGCCGCATCCAACTCGTTGACGAATGCTTCGGCCTGCGCATTGATCCGA
>JALHFX010000177.1 GCA_022837595.1 Propionibacterium sp. | reverse complement strand
GGCATCTTCGCGGATCGGCGCGCGCAGATGGTGATCGCCACCCTGGTCGGCGCGATCGCCCGCCACCGCAGGAGGATGACCCTCACCCCCGAGCTCATCAGGCCGGCCGACGACACCCTCTGGGCGACTCTCAGCCGCGTCAACCTCGACCCCCGCGACTACCCCGCCACGAAAGAAGATTGATGATCCAACTCGCTGCTGTTCTGTTCACCGCCGGAACGTCCCTCATCGTCTGGTGGGTCGTCGACTACGTCAGGGCCGGCAGGACAGGCCACTAAGAGCCATTTCCTCAGCAGGGTCGTCGTCACTGGGATGATCCGGCGGTCGTGCTGGTCGTAGGCGGTCATCAAGTCGATCGTCTTGCCGGAGGAGCAGTAGACCTTTGCCTGATCTCTTGCGGCGGAAACGCTGACTGGTGGACGACTTCAAGTCTGTTGGTCCAGTAAAGGACGCTGAGCAGCGCCGGAAGGCCGGGGATTTCGTTCTTCGTCCAGCCATCCAAGAGGACGAGCTGCCTGATGTTGATCGATTCCAATCCGAGCAGAATCACCGGGATCAGCGGGGCTGCTTCGAGCTTCCCCCTGTTATACCGCGTCCACTTCGACGCCTCCCGATAGTTCCTTCCCAGTACCAACGACCGCGTCCGCGGTTCATCCGGAGGCATCAAACCTTTCCCTTCTGACTTGCGACGGCGTAGGTAACGCGGCGGCGGCCGCGGTCAATCGCCTTCTTCGTCAGTTCGAAGGAGTGACTGGAGGCAGCCGTCCTTAACTGTAGGGTCCCACTGTCCTTGCCTGCGCTTGAGCCTCCGACGTCCACGGCCGCAAGTCGGCCGACCTCCCGCGCAACGCACGGGCCACCCACCTCACCGGCTGCGTGATGCGCATTCCACTCAGCGAGTCGCTCTACTTCAGCTTGTTCTCGGTGTCAGTCTGGAAGGGATCCAACCTGGTTGACGGGTTCTGGCAGTTCTTCTACCAGCGGACCTCGGCTCGAACACCTGGCAGGCGAAGGCCCCAACGGAGAGACCGTCGAAGCGTCCACAAGACCCCAACTACAGCCAAACAGCCGCGTGTAGAACGAGGAAAACCCCGTCACACGGGCGGCCACCATCGCACCTTCCCGTGTGTGACCGGATCCCACACTGACTCGTGCGAGACACTGAAGACGGTGCTCACTGCCGCCTGGAGGGGTGCCGGCTGCCCTGAGCATGACTCCACCCGGCTCGGCCCCTGCGCCTGCTGCGCCACCCGCGGACCACTCGCGCCCATCCGCTCGGTGATCTCCAAGACGTTCACCGGGTACCAGGGGTGGGCTGATCCCAGTGGCCCGGGCTTGTGCGCGGCCTGCGCGTGGGGCTATTCGAACCCTGCTCTCCGATCCGCCACCCATGTGATCACCCGGGATCCCGCGGCCCTGCAGCAACTGGCCCGGCATGAGCTCGGCGTGCGGCTGTTGGCCGGCGCACTCAACCCCGACGTGGCCGTGGTGGTCCCCTTACGGCCGGGACGCAAGCACCTCCTCCCGACGGCGGTGTGGGGTCGGGTCACGGTGGACAACGTGCACCTCCCATGGCGCGTCGAGGACACCACCCGACTGCGGATAGTCGCCGAGCTCCGCTCGCTGGGATTCGGCACCCGGATGCTCACCAACCCCGCACCCGCGTTCCCCGTCATGTCATCGCTGCCACCAGCACAGCGCCTCCATGTCCTCCAGATATGGGACCAGTTGCGAGTGTGGCGCACCCCTGACAACCCGTGGCTTCCCCTGGCCCTGCACGTCACCACCCCCACCAAGGAGACACTGTGAGATCACCATTCCGCACCGTGACAGCCGCCAACAGCCCGCTCACCCACCTAGTCGCAGTCAGCCCCGCCCTGTGCGGGACCAGCCCCGACCTACTGCCACCCGCGACACTGTGCGGACGATCCGTCCTCGACCACGCAGACGCCGGACCCGGGGACGTCCAGTGCCCGCGGTGCCTGCTCCGCGCCCCGGCGTTCATGGGACTGCCCACCTACGAGGTGATCACGTGAACGCCCCGACCAGTGACCTGTCCCCGACGACACGGTGGCTCGCCACGACCAACGAGTTCATGCCCCCCATGGAAGGACCGGCCGGCGCTGCCGAACGACTGTTGTTGTTGGTGCACTACGGCATCGACTGGTCCGAGGGCTGGGTCACCCGGTACCGCACCACCTACTGGGACCGCATCCTCCCTGACCGGGTGATCTGCG
>JALHFX010000176.1 GCA_022837595.1 Propionibacterium sp. | reverse complement strand
AGCGATGATCTGCTCGAAGTCAGGCGCAACCAGCGACCACCCTTCGCCTTCGAGCTCTGCCGCATCACCCGCCTGGGGCTCCGCGAGCACCACCACCTTTGCATCGGGCCACGACAAATCGGCGGGCACACCTGCTATCTCCTCACCGACATCGGGCACGGGCAAGCCACTGACAGCAAGCTTCAAGACGATCTGGGAAAGCCGGTGATCGTCGATTTCCTTCACTACCCATTGCCAGTCTTCTGTCAACCCCGGAGCCGGAATCACGTCGACACGCGGTTCGCCTACACCGATCTTCTCCGTCACTCCGGTCTTCTCCGCCACAACGGGCACCAAGCCGGACGAAACCCCACCCGCCACACCGGCCTGCACCACAGTCACCGTGGTGATCTCGGTCCGCCGGTCCGCTGACCGGGCGATGAGCGCGTTGGAGATCTGCAACCATTCGCGCCAAGAGTCGGCAAACGTGTCACCGGCCACCGATTTCGGGCGGTCGTCCAAGATCAGACAGGTATCAAGGTGACCAAGCCCTGCGGACGCATCAACCAGCACTCCGACCTCGCCACGACGCCACCAAAAGACCCTCGAACTCTGCGATGGTGCAGCCGGGTAGCCCTGAAGCAGGTGCGCGGCCGCCTCGGCAAGCGTTTGCCCAACCGGCAGGTGTACCTGCAGCGCTTGCGCCCCATTGCCACCTTTCATGAAATAGGCGGGCACAGCGTCAGAGAACCGTTGCAGATCGGCGGCCGATCCGCCCAGCACCAGATAGCTCAGGAAGGCGAACGGGCCGCAGGTCAGCGCGGTCAACCCGTCCTGGCTGAACCCGTATTCTTTGCGCAGCGCGCCGGTGAGCTGGTGGTCCAGCCAGCCCGGGGCAGCCACAAGGTGGCCTTTGGTTTGGTATTCGGCTTCGGCCGCGCAATCGGCCATGGTGATGGCGAGCACGTATTTGCCGCCGAGCCGCAGTGCGGCGAGGCATGGAAGGCGCGTCCGTCGGTGAAGATCTCGACCGGCTTGATGCCCGATCCGGTCAGTTCGAAATCGGGTTTCGAACCGAGCGCCCCGCTTTGGGGGCGGAGCACGAACTGCCGGACGCCCGCGGTCAACGCCAAGATATTTCCGGTGGCTCCCGGCTTTTCGGTGATCGTCGCAACCTGGCTCAGTCGTTTCGTGAACTCGACGCGGAACCGCTGCTCGAGCAACGATTCGTCACTGTGCGGGGTGCTGGTGGCGCTCGCGGCGATCTGCCAGGCCATCTCTTCGGTGGGGTCGGGCCCGGTGGCAGAGCCGGTGAGGATGTGACGCAGGTGCCGCTCGGCCGAGGTGCGGGACACTCTGGCGACCTGCCAGTCGGCCGCGAACGGGAGGAGGCACCGGTGGCAGGCGAGTCGGCCCTCGTTTTGGCAGGGGCAGTCGCGGAGCGTCCGCCAGGCGCTGAAGAGCATCGTCCACACTGCTCGCGGCTCGGCCAGTTTCGCCAGGTAGCCGGTGCCGCCGGGCACCTGATCGTGCAGCAGCAGGGCCGGCAGCTTGTGTTCACCCGGTGTCGTCGGGTCGGTGACCACCGCTACCCCGAGATGGTCGGGTGATCCGCCGAACTCATCGCGCAGGCCTCGCAGCACCGCGGTCTGCAGGCTGGGGATCGCGAAATCGTCGCCGCTGGTGATATGCCAGGGCAGCGGCATCAGCACGCCTTGGGTGACCAAGGTGCGCGCCAACGCGACACTCCTATTGTGTTCGGCAAGATCGTCGCGGTACCGGCACCAGGGGGCATGTTCGGCGCGCGTATTGGCTCTGGTTTGGGTGTTGAGATGGCCGCAGCCCTCACAAACGTCAAACAGCGGCGCAAAATACGGTGCGCCCGCGATGGTGCGCTGACTGCCCTGCTCGACACGTTTACCCAGGTTCAAGAAGCGCAGCGTCAGATGGTTGACGAGTTTCGCCCCGAACCCGGTACCTTCGATGAACCATTGCCTCTCAATACCCGCAGGGTCGATGTCGGCGGCGAGCACGGTGGTGAATCCGGTCCGCACCCGTTCGTCGGAGGCATCGGAGATGCGCGACGATTCCCGGTTCACGTTCGCCGAGGCCTTCCTGAATTCGACGACATCGAGTTGGTTGCCGACCTCACCGATACCCTCGGTGCCGCAGCGCGGACAGCTGCTCACCACCTGGTTGCTGGCGTGCTCGGTGAGATCTGCACCAAATCCGCATTGCGGGCAGAAGACCCAGCGGCGCACCTCTTCGGCTTCTGCACCCAGATCGAGCGAATCGACCTGGACGGCGAAACCGTGCGCATAGAAGGTGGCGCCGGGGGCGAAATCGCGCAGCGCATTCGCCGAACCGCGCTCGTAGCTGGCGGGTTCGTACTCATATTGGCCGGTGTCGGGATTCAGCCAGCTCATCGAGACGTCCAAGGTGACGGTGTCGTCGAGCAGCGTGTAATTCGGGAAAACTCCCACCCGTTCCAACGCCGAGATCCAGTATTCGGTGCTGCTCGTGGCGATCTGCTTGTTCACATGCGCCAACGCGCCCTGAGCAGTTTTCTCGTCCATCGCGGACGCTTGGTCGATCTGCATGTTGACCAGTTCGAGTTCTGCCCGGGCGGCCTCGAATTGCTGCCGGTCCTCGGTTGACCTGGTGACCTCGGCGCGTTTTTCGAGGCTGCCGAGCGCTTCGAGGATTTGGTTCTTGCGGTGGACGAGCGCCTCCTGCTCGTGATGCCACGACTTCGCTGCGCGAAGGACCATCGCGGCCAGCTCGCTGCTGCCGGGGTTCTGTGCGGGGGTCGCCCAATCGCGCAGGGCGACCCGCGCGGACGGCTCGAGGTCGGCGAAGGTCTCCAAGAAGGCGTCGATGGCTCCGGGGCGTTCCCCGCGGGCGATCAATGCGTCCAAGAAGCGGCCCGCGTCCAGGTTCATGGCTGCCGCGGTGTTGCGCGGATGGTGGGCGTCGACGTCGTCGCGCGCCAGCTCACCCGCGGCACAGGCCAGATACTGCCGCTTGAGGATTTCTTCGGCGCTCAAATAGGTGGCTGGTGGCGCGACTTCACCGTTGATCAGGGATTCGGGCTCGCCGAGCCTCGGCAAGAACTCGCCACGCCCGCGCACATAGGCCATGTCGAGGGCGTTACCGGTCAAACGGCCCGCACGCCCGACCCGCTGCACATAGTTCGCGACCCTGCGGGGAAGCCCAGCCAAGAAGACGGTCGACAGGTCGCCG
>JALHFX010000006.1 GCA_022837595.1 Propionibacterium sp. | reverse complement strand
GTCGCCAAAGGCTTCCGGAACCCCGACAACTACCGGCTCAGAATGCTCCTCATCGGCGGCGGGCTACACATCTGACCCCACGCTCACGTACGAAGAGCCACTTTTCCCTCCTATAGCCGAAAAAGTGAACTCGATAATCGCACGTAGCTCATCGACGACCGGCACTCCACTCGAAAACGCCCCGCCACGAACGAAATACTGGCTGGTCAGTGGTGCTCTAGCGAATCTGTCGTCGTGTCTGAACGCTGATAGCCGCAATGTGGTGCAAGAATTGCGTCACTCTGCCCATGAGCACAAGGAAGGTGCATCATGTCCGTTCTCGCTCGCCACACCAACGTGACTCGGCCCGCACGGAAGCTGGCGCAGCTGCTCACCGTCTCGCTGGTGGCAGCTGCAGGCATGGTGCTGCCCGCCAGCACCGCACATGCGGCCACCGAATATGGTTACGACATCTCGTGGCCTCAGTGCCCGAACGGCCAACCGATGCCCCCGAGTAACACCTCGTTCGTCATTATCGGGTTGACCAGGGGTTTGGCTTTCACAGAGAATCCCTGCCTGAAGGATCACCTCGATTGGGCTCTCGACAACGACATCAAGACGCAGGCTTACACGATGGCGACCTTCCCGACCACCGCCCAGCTCAACACCTATGGCGGTAGGGGGCCGTGGCCTACCCGTGACCGGGCCGATCGGCTTCGCAATGTGGGGTACGCCGAAGGACGCGCGGCAGTGGCCTCGCTCGACAGGCTGGACTGGGATCCAGGTGTGGTCTGGATCGACGTCGAGCCGCGTGCGACCCAGGAATGGCCGAGCTCGACCGAGGCCGAGAAACTGGAGAATCGCTACGTGATCACGGGCTTGATGCGGGCATTGGACGAGGCCGGTTACGGTTATGGGCTCTACTCCTACCTCAACGGCTGGAATGAGATCACCGACGGCTGGCAGCTGACCGGCGTGCCGGTCTGGGCTGCGTCCGGCACACTCGACTACCCCGACGAGGCTCTCGACAAGTGCACCTCGGAGAGCTTCTCCGGTGGCCCGGTGTACATCTCGCAGTGGACCGACGGCACCTACGACTATAACCTGACGTGTGGTAGGGCATCGTTCGAAAGCTTCGACAGCAGCCAGTTCGTCGACTTCCCACCCCGGACGCAGTTCTTCGACGAGATCGAATGGCTCGTCGACAACGGCATCAGCACCGGTTGGGTCGAACCCGAAGGGACTCGAACCTACCGTGCCTGGGAGCCGATCGCGCGGGACGCGATGGCGGCGTTCTTCTACCGTCTCGCTGGAAGCCCTGCCTATGAGGCACCAGCAACCTCACCTTTCACCGACGTCACGACGTCGTCGAAGTTCTTCAAGGAAATGGCTTGGATGCACGACCAGGGCATCGCGACCGGCTATGACGATGGCACGTACAGGCCCTTGGATCCGGTGAACCGCGACGCGATGGCGGCGTTCATGTACCGCTTCAAGGGCAGCCCGGCATTCACCACACCGACCACTTCACCGTTCACAGATATCACGCCGTCCGATCAGTTCTTCACCGAGATCGCCTGGCTTTACTCGACCGGAGTCTCCACCGGTTGGTCGGATCGCACCTACCGCCCGGTGACCCCGGTGATGCGTGACGCGATGGCGGCATTCATGTACCGGCTGAGCGAGGTCTGATCGGCTGCCCGGGCGTCCGCTATCGGGCAGTCTCCGATAGACTGAGCCCCGGGCCACCCGTGCACTCGGTCACGCGGCTGGCGTCAACTGGTGGATCCCGCGGCGCGCGAACCATGAAGTGGCGACCTCGCGGTCAGCATCGGCGTCCAACTCGACGGTCAGCACACTGACAGGAAAGATCTCCATGGTGGTGATCCGCTGAGCAATGAGGCGGTAGCCGACGCCGACCTCGGCAGCAAATTGGGCGAGGGCTCCGCGTCCGGCGTCGGCGCCAACGAAAAGGAAACTGAGAGTCATGACTATGTGCTCCGGGTGTGAAGGGAATTGGGGATTGTTCTTTGCCCAACTCCCGGCCCCGGACATCTCACCAGGGTCCTTCAATCAGAGGTGAAGGATCAGGAGTGGGCGCCGCGCAGGCGGCAACACGACCGACAACAACCCAGGGAGGACATTGATGACGCAGGCGCGGCCAATCCGGCCGTCATGCCTGCGAACATCACCATCATGCGCAGCAGTCTATCTGACCGGCGCGCCCAGGACTACTGGCTATTTCTCGCCTACCCTCTGCTCGGCTCTGGCCAACACTGATCGGCAGGGCGGACGCGAAACCAAGCGTCGAGCGCAGGTAACTCAGGGAAGCGAAGGTAACTCATGGATTTGTCCGACGGTAACCATCGGGTAGCATTCACGACGCAGCCAGAACCCCCAGATCCGGCTGTATGACGAACCAACGAGGCATCAAGAGGGGATGACCTCGGGCCCGTCATCCGTGGATGACAGCAGGCAACGCCATCGCCTGACGGAAAGACCACGAGGAGAAGCACCTATGCCCCGAATCGGACTTGTCACCAGCACTTCGGTACTGCGATCCGGCAGCGATCAAGAGATCCACACGATCCAGTCGTCCATGCGCGACAGCGGGCTCGACTCCACGGTCGTCGCCTGGGATGACGATGTCAGCTGGCCGAACTACGACTGTCTGATCCTGCGCTCTCCCTGGGACTATGCGAGCCGTTTCGAGGAGTTCTCCCGCTGGCTGAAGGACATCTCAAAACACACCCGGGTCGTCAACTCTCCCGAGCTCGTGCGCTGGAATCTCGACAAGCGCTATCTCTTCGATCTGGCCGATTGTGGTGTGCGGATCGTGCCGTCGACGCTGTGTCCTGATCTGACAACGTGTGGCGATGCCATCGCCGCACACGTGGGCCAGGTGGTCGTCAAGCCGACGGTTTCGAACAGTTCACAGCTGACCGGGCTCTTCTCGGCCGATGACCCGCGGGCGTTGGGGCTATGCGAAGAGATCTTCTCCATCGGGAAGCAGGTGCTGGTGCAGCCGGCTATTGCCGCTATCCAGGACGACGCCGAGCGCGGCCTGCTCTTCTTCGGCGGGAAGCTCTCGCACACTGTCCAGAAGTGCGCGATCCTCGAAGCCGGAGGTGGTTACCGCGGCGGCCGCTACCGGACGATCACCCGGCCCGCAGTCGCCACATCTGATGAGCTTGCCCTGGCCGAGCAGACTCTGTCGGCCATTGGCCAGATCGCCGAGGAGCGCGGCTGGAGTGTGGACGCCCAGCTGCCGCTCTACTTACGTGTTGACGTTGTCACACCCCACGACGGCCAACCCATGTTGCTGGAAGCCGAACTGTTCGAGCCTGGTCTCCATCTGCGGCATAGTGAAGGCGGCACCGACCGGTTCGTCCGCGCTGTGCACTGCCTCCTGGCACAGGGCGAAAACTAATTTGAGATTCAATTGACTTGTCTTATCCTGGCAACATTCACTACCCCGAATTATTGCCCGGAGGCGCTACCTGTTAATCTCAGGAGCGAGTCGCTGGCATCGAAATCGATGCATGGAATCCGGTGAGAAGCCGGAGCTGACGCGCAGCGGTATGGGGGATGAATCCGGCAACGGACCACTGGGATTGTGATCCTGGGAAGGCGCTGGAGGAAGACGAACCCGAGCCCGAAGACACGGTGACTCACTGTCGAGACGCCCGACCCCGCGAAAGGGTCATGATCGAAGAGGTGAATTGCCGATGCCCAGGCGACGCCCCAATTTCGCACGTTCACTCGCCGTTATTCTTGCGCTCTGCGTGGGATTACTCACCGCCTGCTCCGGTGGAGACAATTCTGGGTCGGCAGCAGGAGCCGCCGATGGCGAGAAGACGCTCCGGTTTGTCACCGTCTACCCTGCGAACACCACCGATGCCCATTTGGTGCACACCGCGTTCATCCTTAACTCGGGGACCGTTGAGACTCTTGTCGGGTTGGACCCGCAAACCCTCGAGCTTTACCCCTGGTTAGCGGAGAGCTGGGAGACCGACGACGCCCAAAACTGGACGTTCCACATCCGTGACGGAGTGAACTTCCACAACGGCAAACCGGTCACCGCCGAAGCAGTCAAGGCGAGCCTCGCGCACGCCATGGAGGTCAACCCGGGCGTGGTCGCCGCCCTGAAGATTCAGGACATGGAGGTGGTCGACGACCACACCTTGAAGATCACCACCGAATCGGTTTACCCGGCACTGATCTCGAACCTCGTGCACTACAACACCGTCATCACCGATGTCAGCGATCCTGGCGATTTGCCGATCGGCACTGGGGCTTTCGCATTCGAGTCTTTTGATCCGGCCGGACAAGCGGTCCTGGTTCGCAACACTGACTACTGGGACGGTCAGGCCAAACTCGATCGCGTCATCATGACCGCCAACGAGGACTCGAACTCGCGGGTGCTCGCGTTGCGCGCTGGTGATGCCGATGTCATCTACCGTCCTTCGCTCGAAGCCATCGAGTCTTTGGGCAATGAGTCGGGGATCACCGTCGAATCGGTGCCTGGCACCCGCGTCTACCACTTGCAGTTCAACTACACCGGTGAGAATGCCGAGCTGTGGAATAACCGCGAGTTCCGCAAGGGCATGGATGCGCTGATGAATCGCCAGGACATCATCGACGGTGTCATGGCCGGGCAGGGCACTCTCGCCTATAACCCGTTCCCCGGTGACTGGCCGTTCTCTCCGACCCCGCTGGACCACCCCAGCGGCACTGAGGCTGCCCTGAAACACTTCGAGGCCGCTGGTTTGGACGTGAAGGACGGCAAGGTCACCAAGGACGGCCAGCCGCTCAATCTGAAGATCGTCACCTACATCGCCCGTCCCGAGCTGCCGCTGATCGCACAGCTGATGCGCGATTCGGCCGCACAGGTCGGAATCAACATGGATATCCAGGTCGCCGAGAACATCGACGAATACCTGCCGAACAATGATTTCGATGTGGCCACGTATTCGGTGCTCACCATTACTCGTGGTGACGGCGCGTACTTCCTCAACGGGGCTTTCGGAAAAGGCGGCGCACAGAATCATGGACGGCTAGCCGACCCGGAGCTGCTCAGCATGCTGGATGCCTATAACACTGAGATTGATCCCGAGGCCCGCACTCAGCAGGCGAAGAAGATCGGTGAATTGATCGAGGAAGAGCAGTTCAACTCCTATCTGGTGGTTCCCAACGAGACCGCGGCATACCGCGACTCGGTCTCGGGATGGTTGACCCCAGGAAATGAATTCGAATTCCAAATGGTGACGAAGGATCTCGACATTGCCTAGAAGTCTTCTTGCGGTGATCCGCTGGCTACTTCAAGGGCTCGGTTTCTTTTTCGTCTTGACCATCATCGGATTCCTGATCGTCCAGTTGGCGCCAGGTGACGCCGTGTTATCGATGCTCAAAGTCGATACCGTGGCTGTCACCGACGCCGAGATCGAAGCTCTGCGTGAGAATCTCGGCCTAAATGATCCGGCCTTGCAGCAGTATGGTCGCTTCCTCGGCGGTGTGCTGCGCGGCGACTTCGGGAACTCCTTGATGACCGGCAAGCCGGTTATGACCGAATTGGCCAAGGCTTTTCCCTACACCTTGATGCTGGCGGGCGCCACGATGGTCCTCGCCGTCGTGATCACGTTCGTGCTCGGCGGGTTAGCCGCCCGCTTCCAGGGATCGCTTATCGATAAGGCCGTGGGAGTCTTCTGCACGGCTGGTGCCGCGTTGCCGACTTTCTGGTTCGGGCTCTTGCTGATCGACATGTTCGCGGTGCGGCTGCACCTGTTGCCTTCGTCCGGCATGGCTACTCCGGCAGGGCTCGTGCTGCCGACGGTCGCGTTGGCTGTTGCGATCGCGCCGCCGTACATCAAGATCCTGCGCAACAGTTTGATCGAGGCATCCGGACGAGAGTTCGTGCGCGCGGCACGGGCTCGGGGCGTCAGCGAACCGGTGATCTTCTTCAAACACACCTTGAGGGATTCGCTGATCCCGCTGGTCACGATCCTCGGCGTCAGCTTGGGCAGCCTGCTGGGCGGCGCCGTGATCGTCGAGGTCACCTTCGGTATCCCAGGCGTGGGCAAACTCGCCGTGGAGGCCCTTGCCAGGCGTGATTACGGCGTGATCCAAGCCTTCGTCATCATCGTCGGCATGGCGATCTTCGTGATCAACATGCTCGTCGATCTCTCTTACCGGTTACTTGACCCGTCAATCTCCTTGAAGGGAGCTGAACGAGTATGAGTAAACGGAAGACCACTATTGGCGTGGTCGCAGTGCTCGTGCTGCTCGCCCTGCTCATGATGGGCCCGTTGTTGGCGCCCCAAGATCCTGAACTCGTCAATCTGGCGGCGCGGCTTCAAAGTCCATCGGTCGCTCATCTACTTGGCACCGACAATCTGGGACGCGATATTCTCTCCCGGATCCTCACCGGAGCCCAAGTGACCGTTGGGTTGAGCCTGCTCGCGTTGAGCCTGTCCATCCTGATCGGGGTACCCCTCGGCTTGATTTCGGGCTGGGTCGGCGGACGCTTCGACTGGATCGTGATGCGTATCGTCGATGTCTTCATCGCGCTGCCCGACTACATCGTTGCGATCGTACTGAGCGGGCTCCTCGGGCCGGGTTTCGTCAACATGCTGATCGCGATCCTGGCGGTCAAGTGGGTCGGCTACACCCGGCTGGTGCGCAGCCTTGTCTTGCAGGAGAAAACACGCGACTATTTGATGATCTCGAAACTGGCCGGCGGATCGAACTTGCGCATTCTGCGCCAACACATGATTCCGCACATCGTCGGGCCGGTGCTCGCGCTGGCCACGATGGATATCGGCAAGGTGATCCTGCTCGTGGCGTCGCTGTCATTCATCGGAATGGGCGTTCAGCCACCCTCGCCGGAATGGGGAGCGATGCTCAACGACGGCCGGGCCTATTTCGCTCAGGCAGCCCAGCTCATGATCATTCCCGGTATTGCGATCTTCATCGTCGTTGCAGCCGCCAGCTGGCTGGGCGATCAGCTGATGAAGCGGTACACGATCAGCTCCGAGGACGAGAGGATGACCAGTGCCCTTGCTTGAGGTCTCCAATCTGCGCATCGCCACCCGGAGCGGGCTGCCGCTCGTCAAAGGCATCCATTTTGCGGTCGAGCCGGGTGAATGGTTCGCCCTCATCGGGGAATCGGGTAGCGGGAAGTCGATCACCGCGAACTCGATCACCAACCTGCTCAACGCGAGCCTGATCCGAGATGCGGATGCCATTGATTTCGGCGAAACTAATTTGTTGAATGCGAGCCCGCAGGAGTTGCGAACTATCCGCGGGGAGCAGGTTGCCTACGTCTTCCAGGATTACCAGAGCGCTTTCACGCCCTACTACACCATCGGTAATCAGATGCACGAGATGCTCAAGGCGCACCGCAGCATGAGTGCCGACGAGCGTAAAGCGATGATCGACGCCGGGGTGGACGCGGTCGGTCTGGACCCACAGTTGACCACGCGCTATCCGTTCCAGGTCTCCGGTGGCCAGCTGCAACGGCTCGCTCTCGCCTCGGCGGTGCTGCTGAATCCGAAGCTGCTGATCGCCGATGAGCCGACAACGGCGCTCGATTCGTGGAGTTCAAATCTCGTCCTCGAGGAACTGGCGACAATCAAGCAGGCGACCGGCTGCGCGATCCTTTTCATCACCCACGACCTGCGCATCATGAACCGGTTCGCCGACCGGGTCGCCATCATGCAACACGGCAAAATCGTCGAACGTGGCAGCAAAGACCAGGTGGTGTTGCACCCCCAACATCCCTATACCCGTGATCTGCTGGCGTCGATCCCTCCGCTGCGCTCGACCGAAGCGCGGCTACCCGTCTATGGGGAGCCTCCCCGAATTCAGGTCAAGGCCCCGGCCAAGGACGCGATCACTGATCGGGCAGCCGAACCCGTGCTGCGGGCATCTGATGTCGTGAAGGTTTATGGCAGTGGCACCCGTGCGGTGGACGGCGTCAGCCTGAGCCTGCCGACTGGCAGTTGTCTGGGGCTGGTGGGGGAGTCCGGCAGCGGCAAGTCGACTTTGGCGCGTTGTCTGCTGAGCTTGGAGCGGATCGATGGCGGTGATATTTGGCTGCAGGATCAACACCTCAATCAGCTGACCGGGGCCGCGCTGCGCTCGGCTCGCCAGCGGATGCAGCTGGTCTTGCAGAACCCGAACGCTTCGTTCAACGAGAGATTGCCGATCGGTGCCTCGTTGATGGAACCGCTCGAGTGCATCGGACGCCGTTCGCCGAGTTTCTTGTCCGTCGGGGACGACCCGCGCAAGGTGTCCGCCGCGCTGCTCGATTTGGTTCAGCTGCCGCCCGAGTACCTTGACAAGCTGCCCAACCACCTCAGTGGTGGCGAGAAACAGCGGGTCTCGATTGCCCGGGCCATCAGCGCCGAGCCGAGCTTCATCGTCCTTGATGAACCAACTGCGAGCCTCGACGTTTCGACGCAGGCACGCGTGCTGAACCTCCTCAAGGACCTTCAAGAAGCCCTGGGATTGTCGTATTTGTTCATCTCGCACGATCTGAGTTCGGTGCATTTCATCAGCCAGCATCTGATGGTGATGAAGCACGGCCAGGTCGTGGACGATTTCGATCGAGATGAGCTCTTCGATCCCTATCGCCATGAGTACACCAAACAATTGATCGATCTCTTCGAGGATTTGCCACAGCAAGCCGCTTGACGGTGCTGGCACATCTGCCCTCCCCACTGGGCCATCCCCACTGGCCAGGCAGATCTGCCGCTCCTATTTAATCGTGCCGGTTCCCCACCCCCCAGCCGGATCGTGTAGCTCTAGAGCCCGTCACGGGCCCCAGAGCTACACGATCCGAGAGGGATCGGGCGACAGGCCCTAGCGCTACATGAATTGAGAGGGATCGTCCGGCCTGGTGGGCCGCGCGATAATGGGCGGGATGCGCAAACTATGGGTGATCGTCTGGTTGGTGCTGGTCGCAGCCCAGCTTGCGATTCTCTATACCCCAGATCTTGGCGAGGGCCCAGGCATCCTCGCCCCGCTCTGGGACGTGCTTCGCCCTTTGCCCGGACCGACGGCGATGGGGGAGCCCGGCTTTGACAAGATCGTCCATGGTCTTTCGTTCGGAGCGATCGCGGCAGCCGGGATGCTCGCCGGATGGCCAACCTGGTTAGCGCTAGCGCTGCCGCCGGGCCGGCGACTGGCGCGATCTGCTCGCCGATTGGACGGGGATCCTGCTCGCATGGGTTCTGGTGACCGCCTGGAAAGCGTGGCGGGGCTCACGCCTCCGATCCACGCGCCGGGGCCGCCGTCAGGACGATCCGAGAAGCCGTCCCCGATCCCCGCGTCGGGGTTCGCGTCCCGCCCGCACCGCCGATCCCCGCAGCGCCGATCCCGGTACCGCCGATCCCCGCAACGTGTAGGTCTGGAGCCCATGACGGGCCCTTAAGCTACACGATGCGGCGGAATGAGGGGGCGAACCGTCACGGTCGAGCGTCTTCAGAACTCGGGCGCGCCGAAATCGTCTGCCGAGTACGTGTCCTGTGGGGGTGGGGGAGCCATTGGCCGGCCGCCGCGCCTTCCGCGGCCGCCGCGTCCGAAACCCTCGCCCCATGGGCCATCAGGCCATGGGCCGTCGGGCTCCGGGAAGCCCTCAGGTGGGAAGCCCTCCGGCGGGAAGCCGTCCGGCGGGAAGCCTGCAGGACCACCGCGTTTGTGTCGGCCGCGTCCGTGATGATGCCGGAACTCTTCTGGGTGTTCTGCGCGCTCGCCGCAGTCATCGACTGCTTCTTCTTCGAGAGACCTGATGATGCGGCCAAGGTAGTCGGCCAGCCGCGTGACCTCAGCATCACTCAGACAGTCGAGGAAGGTCAGGTATGCGTCGGCCTCCGGCTCGGTGTCCTGGACGGCGTTGCGTCCGGTTTCGGTGAGCCGCACGTTCACCACGCGGCGGTCAGTTGCAGATGTCTCACGCTCGACCAGGCCTTGGGCCTCTAGCTTTCGGAGTAGTTCGGCGATCGATTGGCGTGACATACCCAACAGGTAGGTGAGCTCTCGCTGGGTCATTTCAGGTTTCAGTTTGAGCACCGACAGGACGCGGCCCTGCCCGTTACGGGGGTCTCGCCAGGGTGCGCCACCTGCGCGTCTCCTGCGTTGGCGTCTGAACTGGAGTGCCGCCAGCTGTCGTAGTCGGTCTGCGGCGAGGCGGCGATCGTTAGCGTGGTTGGTTGTTGCTTCGTTATTTTCGTTGGTCATTGGTTCTGTTCTTTCGTCGATATGGACCTCATTTATTGTCAGGTACCTGACAACTAGAGTGCATCGCCTCCGCTTATTTGTCAAGTACCTGACGAAATCTTTCGCCGGTGTCGGAGTTCTCTTTCTCAACCGGACGAGCGGGAACTGAACGTGGCATCCCAGCGAGCCCGGTTCGGGCACGCAGAATGGAGGAGTGCAGACAGTTGAGAACTCACAGACCTCCGAGCTCATTCAGCCATCGCAGGAGACAGGGCAGGCGGCTGGTGAGATACCAGAGCTGCGGTGGGCGGAATCGTCCACGGGCATGGCGTTGGCTGACCGGGCCGAGTCACTATTAGCAGGACATCACCGGATACTGATCGGGCTCGCTGGTGCACCAGGTGCCGGCAAATCGACCATCGCCACAGCTGTGGCCGCGGAGCTGGAAACTCGACTACCCGAGCAGGTGGCGGTGGTGCCGATGGATGGTTTTCACCTCGCCCAGTCAGTGATCGAGCGCGCCGGGCAGGCCGAAATCAAGGGTGCGCCGCAGACTTTCGATGCCCACGGTTTCGTCGCGCTGCTGGCAAGGCTGCGGCACGACCGGGATGAGACGATCTACGCTCCGGAATTCCGTCGAGAGATCGACGACGCTGTCGCCGGAGCTATCCCGGTCGACCCGCAGGTGCGGATCGTGATCACCGAGGGCAACTACCTGTTACTGGACGAGGCTCCTTGGCATATGGTCCGTGAACTGCTGGACGAGATCTGGTACGTCAGATTGCCGCAGGAACTAAGGGTCCAACGCCTGGTCGAGCGGCATATGCACTTCAAGGATCAAGAAGCTGAGGCGTACCGGCGCGCCACCGTCTCCGACCAACGCAACGCTGATCTGGTCGAAAAACAACAGTCGGGAGCAAAACTGATCATCCAAAACAACTGAGCCCGCGTCCGGTGAACCGGCGCTCGATCGCTGGTGGTTCACCACAGGCCTTGGTAGCGGGTGAAATGGTAGGGATACTTGGTCGGTGACACCTAGACGCCCCACCGAACCGGAGCCCGACAAATCGCTGCGCTACACCCCACCACAGGACCTCAGCAAATACGCGGTGCTGTCGATCGGCGCGGCCATCGTCACGATGATCCTCAAGGGCGGCGCAGCCTGGCTGACCGGATCGGTCGGTTTACTCTCGGACGCCGCGGAATCTTTGGTCAATCTGGTCGCCGCGCTGGTCGCTTTCATTGCCCTCAAGGTGGCGATCAAACCCCCGGATGCGAACCATCCTTACGGACACAGCAAGGCGGAGTACTTCAGCGCGGTGACCGAAGGCGTGATGATCTTCGTCGCCGCCGGATACATCATCGTCACCTCGATCGGACGCTTCTTCCACCCGCGCCAGCTGGAACAACTCGGGCTCGGCCTGGGGATCTCGGTGGTGGCTGCGATGATCAACGGGGCTGTCAGTCTTGTTCTGATACGTAAGGGCAACGAGACCGGTTCCGCGACGCTGCAGGCGGATGGGAAACACTTATTCACAGATGTGGTCACCTCGGCAGCAGTGCTGCTCGGTGTGGGGTTGGTGGCGATCACGCACGAGCCGCGCCTGGACGCGATCGTCGCATTGCTGGCGGGCCTCAACATTTTGTGGACCGGCTTCGGGCTCATCCGTGACTCGGTCTCCGGTTTGATGGACATCTCGCTACCCGAAGAAACGAACCAGCAGCTCAAGGAGGTTCTGGACAGGTTCCGGCGGCCTGATCAAATCGAGTTTCACGCATTTCGGACCAGGCGTGCCGGGAACCGACAATTCATGGAGGTGCATGTTCTGGTGCCGGGCTTCTGGACCGTTTCCCGTGGCCACGACTTCACAGAGGACGTCATCGATGCGCTGGTCGAAGTCGTCCCGGACATTCGGGTCTCTACCCACCTCGAGCCGATCGGGGACCCGCGTTCCTATGCGGACGAAACCGACTACTAAAGCCGCCGGTCGAGGGAGCCGGTTCACGGAGCACGTTGGTCCAGCTCCGACAAACGCGCCCAGCGGCTACGGATAGTTTCAGCGGCTACCGAAATTTCGGTAGCCGCTGAAACTATCCGTAGCCGCTGCGATTACCGGTAGCCGCTGTTAAGGGGCGTGTCGGTGGGAGCTGCTGTGAGGGAGCGTGTCGGCGGGAGCCGCTGGGAGGCGCCGGGAGGCTGTGGCGTTCAGCTATTGGCAGCCGCAGGTCAAGGGTTGCGGCTCAACGAGCGTCGTAGAGTTCGTCACTGTGGATCGCGACAGTTGATTCGCCGGCTTCTTCGTCCGGATCATCGTCGACGACGTCAGCGTCGGGGTCAGCACCATCCGGATCGTCACCGTCGAGGTCAGCCTCGTCGGAGTCCCCGTGGTCTTCGGACTCCTCCGTGACAACCACGTCCTCCGTGACCTCGGCTTCGGCGACCACAGCGGCGTCCTCCGCGACCGCGTCAGCGTCCTCGTCAAGACCTGTGGCAGCAGCAACCTCTTCCGGCTCGACCGCGACGACGGTGGCGATGCCGTAGTAATCGTAGAGTTCGGCCTCCTCGTCGGCGTCCAGGTGCTTATCGGGATCGACGCGCGGCGCCTCCTTGATCTTCTCGCTTTCATAAGGCGTGGTGATTTTGCCGTTGGCGACGATTGCCTGCTCCAACGGTACGAAGGTCTCCTTCAATCCGAATAGCCCCGTCTTGACCGTCACCCAGCTGGGCTGTCCGGTCTGGTCGTCGAGATAGACCTGGCCGACGCTACCGACCCGGTCGCCGTTCACGTCGATGACGTCGCAATTGAAAAGCTCTTCGTAAGCGTTATCGGCCATAGCGGCAAATCCTTTCGTCACGCCCAAGATTAGTTGAGGCTGTCATCGGTAGGCAGGATGAACGGCAAACCAAAATAACGCAGGATTTCGGCCTCCTGCCCAGGGGTGAGCCGAAAATCATCCGAGACCTCAGGTGCATTCTTGACCAGATCTGATCTGAATGGAGTCTCCACCAGTCCGTCACCGATCATCGCGCCGGCGACCGGGACGAAGACTTCGCGTTGGCCGAAGAGACCGACCTTCGCGGTGACGAAGGTCACCTGGCCGCTGGCATCGTCAAGATAGATGCGTCCTACGCTGCCGATGCGGGTGCCGTCATCGCTGATCACGACGCTCGTGCGTAGTTGGTCAAGCTGGTCGGGCATCGAACCTCCCCGGTGGTCGCGGTACGCCGTTATGGACAGGACGCCACCAGATCAGCGTGCCGGCCCGTCGTCGACGTCAGCACCGAGGCTACCGCGTTCCAGACGCAGCCAACCTTTGTGACGCCGATCGAAACGGACGTGCAGCTGATCGTTGTGCATGATCAGCCAGGTGATGATCAACAGACTGATCCCCACCGCGACGACCCCGAAGAGCACGGTCGACTGCGGTCCGAGATGATCGCCCAGCCAGCCGACCACTGGCGAAATCAGCGGTGTGACGCCGAAGATCATCAGTCCCCACAGGGCGAGCACGCGTCCGCGCATCTGCGGCGACGTCGCTGACTGCAGCATGGTGTTTCCGGTAACCAGGACGGTGATCGTGGCGAAACCTGCTGGTATCTGCCAGCCCACGAACCAGATGAAATTCGGCGCGAAGGCCGCGAGCAGATTGAAGACAACGTAACCGGCCATCCCCCCGAGGACGAAGCGCAGCCTAGGGCGTTTACGCCCGGCGGCCCACAATGCCGCAGCCAGGGCCCCCAACCCCATGGCTGAACCAACGATGCCGAAACCACCCGGGCCGCGCCCGAAGAGTTGTGTCGACATCACCGCATTCGAGATCTGATAGTTGAAGCCCAATCCGCCGACCGCGAAACCGCAGGCCAGCAGAATCATCAGATCTGGACGACTCCGCGCGTAGCGCAGGCCTTCGCGAGTCTTGCCGGGCCCGCTTACCGCTGCCGCCGGGTGTAATGCCTTCTGATCGAGCGATGCCAGGCAGGTGATCATCACCAGATAGCTGAGCGAGTCGAGAGCCAGCGCCACCCCGGTGCCGACCATCCCAATCAGCAGGCCCGCGATGCCCGGCCCGAGTAACCGTGCAGCGTTGAAGCTCGCCGAGTTCAAACCGATGGCATTTGGCAGGTTGCCGAACGGCACCACCTCGCTGACGAAGGCCTGTCGAGCAGGATTGTCGAAGGTACTGGCCAAACCGTCGCTCAGCGCCAAAAGGTAGACCATCCAAAGCTGCGCGTGTCCCGTGAGCACCAGAACCGCCAGGATCAGCGAATCAAATGCGAGCACGGATTGGGTGACCAGGAGCACACGCCGTTTCGGAAAGCGATCGGCTATCGAACCGGCGTAGGCCGCCAGCAGCAGCTGCGGAGTGAACATGATCGCCGTGACGAAGCCCAGCGCCGACGCGTTGCCGTCGGTGAGCTCCATCAGCACCAACCAGGAAATCGCGGTGCGCCCCACCCAGGATCCGATATTGCTGGTCAGAGCGCCGCTGAAGTAGCGGCGATAGTTGGGTATGCGAAGGGAATTGAAGGTAGCGATCATGTCATGGGCAAGGCTATGCCCAGACATCGAGCCGGGGCCGGATAACAGCAAAGAGCCGTCAGCGGTCAGCTCCGCGCAGCACTCTCATCGAAAGCCTTGCCCACCGGTGACCGAGCAGTCCTACCGACAGATCGCGGGGTGTTCACAGACCGCGTAGAAAATCATCGTCCTCGTCCGGGGGACGCATGATCGGCGGGGGCTTGCGTCGGCTCGGCGGAAGAGGACGCCCGAGCAGAAGCCAGGCCAGCGGCCCAGCCACGGGCACCAGTATGACAACGACGGCCCAAAGCCACTTGGGCGCGCGCCGTACCTCCCAGGAGGATGCCTGGGCGACCTCGATCGTGCAATAGATCGTCAACGCGATTAGCACGATGATCGGGAGAATGCGGGCCATACAGTCATCTTACCTATCTCTCTAATATGGTTAGATGACTGCCCGCCTGCGGCTTTGTGAACCAAGCGAGATCGCTCGGCTGCTTCCGCGTGCGCTCGCCGGTGAAGTCGTCCTCGCTCCGGTCGCCGATGATGCAACCGCACAGCTGATCGACGCTTCTATGCCGGTAACCGAGCCAGACGCGGCAGTCATCGTCACCACCTCCGGCTCCACGGGCACGCCCAAGCAGGTGGTGCTCTCGGCATCTGCAATCAAGGCGTCGGCGGCCGCGTTCCGGAAGCGCTTCGGCTCCTTCAGCTGGACCTGCATACTCGGACCCCAACATGTCGCCGGCCTGATGGTGCACGCACGCGATCTGCTCGATCGTCCATACGATCAGGGACGCGCCGCGATATCGATCGTGCCGACCCAGCTGGTCCGGGCGTTGCGCGATCGCTCGTCGGCTGCCGAACTGGCGAGTTTTGACGCGGTGCTGGTCGGCGGAGCAGCGCTCAACCCGATGTTACTCGGCCGCGCGCGGCAGGCCGGTATCCGCGTGTTGACCAGCTATGGCATGAGTGAGACCTGTGGCGGGGTGGCCTTCGACGGCAGCCCGCTGCCCGGCGTCCAGATCACCATCGCGGACGACGAACGCATCACCATCGGCGGCCCCATGCTCTTCTCGGGCTACCGCATGGACCCGCAGGCCACGGCGCACGCTCTCGTCGGCGGGCGTCTGCTGACCCAGGACCGTGGCGAATGGGCGACCGCCGATGATGGGCGGACGCTGCTACGGGTACTTGGACGCCTCGATGATGTCATCGTCTCGGGTGGCGTCAACGTCGACCTCGCGGAACTGCAGCGCGTGCTCGACATGCACATCGGGCGCCCGGCTGCGGTGTTCGGTGTGCCCGATGCCGAATGGGGGACACGCGTCGTGCTCGCGACTACCAGTCGCGAGACCACTTTGGCCGAGTGGCGTGAAGAGTTGCGTCGCTATCTGGCGCCGGCCGCTCTGCCGAAGCAGTTGTTGGTCGTAGCAGGCTTTCCGCGCACCGCGTCGGGAAAGTTGGACCGACAGCAGCTCATCGACCGGGCTTGCGAGTAGGACGCCAACCAATAACAGCGCCCAAACGTGGCAAGATGGGGAACTCAAGGCCAAGGTTGTGTAGGCCGGGTGCCATATTGTGAACCCGGTCGACTAAGGGGAAGAGAACGTGGCGAGTGTCGCCGAGTGGATCGAAGGCGCACGTCTGCGGACCTTACCGGCGGCCATTTCGCCGGTGCTGGCGGGCGCCGGGATAGCAGCCTTCGAAGGTGGTTTGAGCCCGATCCGCACAATCCTGGCTGCGTTGGTGGCTCTGGCGCTGCAGGTGGGTGTGAACTTTGCGAACGACTATTCCGATGGTGTGCGTGGGACCGATGCCGTGCGTGTGGGGCCGCAACGCCTGGTGGGTTCGGGAGCAGCACGACCCTCACAGGTGAAGGCAGCAGCCTTCGCCTGTTTCGGGTTGGCGGCCTGTTTCGGATTGGTCCTGGTCGCGCTCGCCGGGCAGTGGTGGCTGATCGCGGTCGGCATCGCCTGCGTGCTGGCCGCCTGGTACTACACCGGTGGTAAACACCCCTACGGATACCTCGGGCTGGGTGAGGTCTTCGTCTTCGTCTTCTTCGGCCTGGTCGCGACCGTCGGCACCACCTACGTACAAATCGGACGAGCGCCCTGGCCGACATGGGCAGTAGCCACCGCCATGGGTGCCATCGCCTGCCAGGTATTGGTCTGCAACAACCTGCGCGACATCGCCAATGACATGGCGGCCGGCAAACGCACCCTCGAGACCAGGCTGGGGGACCGCGGCAGCCGCCTCTTTTATACCGCGCTCGCGGTGATCGCCGTGCTGATGGTGGTCATCGCGGCCGCAGGCACGACCTGGTGGGGCCTGGGCGGCCTGGCCATGCTCTTCTTTTTGATCCCGGCGACCCGCCATGTGCTGGGCGGGGTGCAGGGAATCGCACTCGTCCGCACGCTCAAGTTCACCGGTTTTGCAGAATTGGCCGGTGGCCTGGGTATCTTCATCGGAATGCTGATCGGAGCCTGAGATGTTCACCGAGTTCTTCGACGAAGTCGTCGTCTTCAGTATCGATATGCGCGTGCGTTTTCGAGATATCGAGCTGCGGGAGGGAATGCTGCTGCGCCGCGGTGACCGCTGGAGCGAATGGAGTCCTTTCCTTGAATACTCCGATGCCGAGGCTGCCGTCTGGTTGCAGGCCGCGCTGGAAACCGAAGAACCACCGATCCTTCGTGAGCGCGTCCCGGTCAATGCGACAATTCCTGTCGTCTCGCCTCGTCGCGCAGCTGAGATCGTCCGCAGTTCAGGTTGTCGCACCGCGAAAGTCAAGGTCGCTGATCCCAACTCCTGCCTGGATGACGATCTGGCCCGGCTGGCCTCGGTGCGCGCGGCGCTTGGAGATGACGGACAGCTCCGAGTGGACGCCAACGGGGCTTGGAGCGTTGAGGCAGCTCAGCGTTCGCTGACCGCGATGGCGGCCTATGACCTGCAGTACGTCGAGCAACCCTGTAAAACCGTCGATGAGCTGGCTGAGCTTCGCACCAGGCTGCGCGATGCAGGGCTTGACCTGTGGATTGCTGCTGACGAATCAGTGCGCCGCGCCGACGACCCCTACCGCGTCGTCGAGATCGGGGCTGCAGATGTCGTAGTGCTGAAGAACCAGCCGCTAGGGGGATGGCGACGCTGCGTCGAATTGGCAACCACCCTCGGGTTACCCGTGGTGATCAGTTCCGCCTTGGAGACCAGCGTCGGCATCTGGGAGGGTCTTCGAACCGCGGCAGCGCTGCCATCCCTCGAGCTGGCATGCGGTCTTAACACCGGAAGGATGCTCTCCGATGATGTGGTGGACCGTCGGCTCCGGGCGGTCGACGGTTATCTCGAGGTAGGGCCTCGTCCGGTGCCATCCGCGGCCGCGTTGGCTCGTGTCCGAGCCGATGCACACCGGCGCGCGTGGTGGCACGAAAGGCTGAACCGCTGCTTCGACGTGGCCATGGATCAGCGTCGATGACCTCTACCGGATTGGGTCGCGCTCTCGTCGAAGGCCTGATCGCTGCCGAGATACCTCATGTGGTGGTCTGCCCCGGGTCACGCAGTACGTCGGTAGCTCTCGCCGTGGCCGCCGCTGCCGCGGACGGCAGGATCCAGCTGCACACCCGCACCGACGAGCGTGTCGGCGGTTTTCTGGCGCTGGGGCTAGCCCGCGCCAGCGGTTCGGCAGCTATCGTGGTGACCTCGGGGACCGCCGTGGGTAACCTGATGCCCGCGGTCATGGAGGCCCGCGCCAGCGGGGTCTGCTTGGTCGTGATCACGGCCGATCGTCCCGGGACTCTGGTCGGGAGCGGCGCCAATCAAACGACTCGCCAGGCGGGCATCTTCGGCCATCATGTTGTCGATGATCTCGGGCTGGCCAGCACCGACGGCGCCCCGAAGGCTTGGGCTGCGCAACTGCCGCGGGTGCTCGCCTGCGGGCTGGGGTTGCGCACCAGACGGCCAGGCCCGGTGCACATCAATGCTGCGTTCACCGAGCCGTTCATCGGCGAACCTGAGGAAGAACCAGCAGAGCCCCGGCTCAGGACGATCGTCGCTTCGCGACCGGCGGTACCGACCCGGCTGACCATCGGCCCCCGAACCGTGATCTTGGCGGGGGACGCTCCTGCCGCAGTGGGGTACCGTGCGCGCGCTCTGGCGGAATCGGCGCGGTTGCCGTTGTTCGCTGAACCCTCAAGCAATGCCCGGGCCGGTGACTGCGCGATCGCCGGCTATCGGATGCTGTTGGATACTGCGCTGGCAAGCCGCATCGAGCGGGTCGTGGTCTATGGCCATCCGACCTTGTCGCGTCCCGTCTTGCGGCTGCTTTCCCGGGACGATATCGAGCTGATCGTGGTCGCCGACCGGGCGGACTGGCCGGACCCCGGGTGGAGCGCCACTCAGATCTGCGACGAGATCGATTTGGCTCCTGACGATCGAGGATGGCTGCAGGAATGGCAGTCCGCCGATCGGCAGTTGATCGAACCATCATCGGTAGCCCATCGGCCGCAGACGAGCTCGGATCGCTCAACGGTTGCCAACCGAGCGTTGAGCGGCCAGGGCGTCGCCGACGCCGTGGTCGCCTCTCACCCTCCGAACCTGGTCTTCGGCGCCTCCAATCTGATCCGCAATGCGGATCTCAGCCCGATCGCCGAGCTTTCGTCGGTCGCCGACCAGCAATCGGGTACCGAGCGCTGTGTCTGCTGGGCGAACCGGGGTTTGGCGGGTATCGACGGAGTCATCTCGACAGCGATCGGTATTGCATTGGGCACCGGACGCCCGACCACCGTGCTGATCGGCGATCTTGGTTTCCTGCACGACATCGGCTCGCTACATCTGCCCACCGGCCAGCCGGTGCCGGATCTGCGCATCGTGGTGGCCGATGACAACGGCGGCAGTATCTTCTCGACCCTGGAAATCGCCGATTCGCCCGACTACCAAAAACTCTTCGCGATGCCGCACGGTCGTGATCTGGGTGCACTGGCCGAAGGCTTCGGCTGGCCTATCCGTCGTCCTGGTGACCTCGTTGAGTTAATCGAAGCTCTCGCTCAGCCTGTGCGGGGGATTGAGGTGCTGGTCGCCGTGCTCGGCGCGTAGCCAGGCTCGCAGTGCTGCGGTGGCGCGGACGTCGTCCTCGTTGTAGTCGAGGACGCGTTGGCGGGCTTCGAGCCGGGTCTGAGTGTCTGGGCCATGTGCGGCCTCAGCGAACCACGTCTGCGAGTTGAGCCCACCAGGAGAATCGTCGCGCCATTCGAAGCCCGCCCCCGATTGAGCGATTCTCTTCAGACCAAGCCCGTGCGCACCGAAGAAGTTCTTCTTGACGATGCCGAAGAGATCGACGTGGGCGTTGCGGAGCAACTCGGCGGCCTGCTGCAGCACGGGTTGGTCAGAGAACTGGGCGAGCTTATGAAGGTGCACCATCTCGTAATCCGAGTAGTGATACACGCGAGTGTTGGGATCGGTGGCCAGCATCGTTGTCAGCCAGTTCATCGCCTGCCCCGCCAACTCGATCTCGCCGTCGGCGTCCAGATCGCAGAACTTGCCGAACCAGACATAGCGGCCAGCTGTCCAATCTGCCGGCCGGGAAACCCAGAAACCCCACAAGTAGACTCTGTTGTCCGCCGAGGTCTCGATATCCCAGTCGATTTCGATATCCGACGATGTCAGTCTGATCGGCCCGCGCGTGGTGCGCTCTAATTCCACCCCGTGAGCAATCATCCGCGCCCGATGCGCCGCCAGGACGAGCCGCTCATCTGCGTGATCGCGATGCCGGACTTCTGGAAGGTATCGAGGCAGCAGCGCCTCGAGGTCAGCGGTGGCCAGATCGTGCACGCTTTGAATGCCCAGGCTGCGCAGCACGCTGATTTCACGCACATCGAGCGGACTCTTGTCGATACGCACCGACAGATCGTCCGAGCCCATGATCGGCGCGCAGACTCCCCACCATTGGCAGGACGTGCATTCGCGGACGAAGATCGGTTTGACCCTCGGCCCGACATTCGGTTCGCCCTGCGCGCGTTCTCGCGCCGCCTTGGCCAGATTGACCCGGAAGCCGTGCTCGTGATCGTAGCGCTCCAGTGCAGAGCGCAGCTTCCAGCCGGACTTTGCAGTACGCGAGAAGGTCCGGATCTGCTTGCGCGCCAGCTCAACCCAGGCGATCGTCTTGCTTCCCGAGGAGGCCGGTCGGTTCGCCAGGCTGAGGGCTGGTTGGCCCGCACGCTCCCCGGTGGTGAAGAAGGTTCGGCGCACCGAATCGGTACCGATGACGCCGCCCACCGGTTCTCCGGCCGACTGCCATCCCGCAGCCTCCAGCAGCCGCCAGAAATGTGCCAACTGAAGTTGATCATTCTCGCGTCCGGTGCGTAGCCGGGCGTCGGTCATATCCAGCCGGTCGCCCGGCCAAGGCGTCGACAGTGGGCTGCACGACAACCGATGGGGACGGCTGTGCCGTTCCAGCATCCGTTTCGCTTTCACCTGAACAGGGAGATATCCCGGCACCGAATCGGCGTGGTCTTCGCCCCGAACCAGCACCGAAGGGCTGCCGAAACGATGCCCCGCGTAGTCGGTGGGTAGTTTTGGGGCGATGATGAGGGGGACGCCGTTGCTGACTGCTTCCCGGGTTGCGTCTTGAATGGTCGCCAGGCCTTCGTCTGCGAGCAGCCGCAGGTCGAGTGCGCCGGTGACCGTGGCCAGTCGGTTGAGAACCTGGTCGATGATCTCGCGGCTGTTGAATCGTTCGGCTTGGGCTTCGCTGCTGGCGCGCACCGCAGCCAGGGCTTCGGGGTCAGGCAGTGCGATCGATCTGTCGAAATGGTTCTGTACTTTGACCGGGCAGCGAATCGCTGCGTAGGCACCGAGCAGCACCGGGTCGTCCGGCAGCCTCACTTCGCCCAACCACGATGTACGGCAACGATGCCCCCGGTCAGGTTCTTCCATTGGACGCGCTGCCAACCGGACTCGACCATCATCGTGGCCAGCGTCTGTTGGTCTGGCCACGCCATGATCGACTCGACTAGGTAGTCATAGGCCGGCCCGTTGGAGGAGACCACCCGGAAACGGGGCATGACGTGGCGCATATACCACCGATAAGTGGAGCGGAACGGACCCCAGACCGGAGTGCTGAACTCGCAAACCACTATCCGTCCGCCGGGTTTCGTTACTCGAAGCAGTTCTGCCAGTCCGGCGCGAGTGTCGTGTACGTTGCGCAACCCGTAGCTGATGGTGACTGCGTCGAAGCTATCGTCGGCGAACGGCAGCGCTAATGCGTCACCGGCAACGAAGCGCAGATCGGGATAGCGCCGATGTCCCTCGCGGAGCATGCCGAGCGACAGGTCTGTTGGGAAGGCGATGGCCCCGGCAGCAGCCAGAGGTTCGGACGATGTGCCGGTGCCTGCGGCCAGATCCAGAATGCGTTCGCCCGGTTCGGGGGCTATCGCGGCTACCACGGCCTTGCGCCAAGATCGGACCTGACCGAAAGTCATCAGGTCGTTCATCAGGTCATAGCGGCGTGCAACGTCGTCGAACATGTCGGCCACATCGCCGGGCTGCTTATCGAGGTCTGCTCGCTTTGGCACCCCCCTACCTTGCCACATGGGGCCGGGCAGACGGGTACGCGTCCCCGGCAGAGGGGCTCGCGGTCAGGAGAACCCGACCCTTCCCGAAGATGAACATGAGGGTGCTATGCTGATATCAATCCACGTGGAGAACCGGGTGAAAACCCCGGGCTGACCCGCAACCGTAACTGATCTTTCGATCAGCAGCCGGACCGAAACGTGGAGGCAAGAACCACACCGTCTCGTCGCGGCAAAGCGAAACGGGGTTAGCCAGGCTCAGGCTTCCCAGTGACGCAGCGTCGCGCAAAACTCGCGAACTGAGAGGCATCAAGATGCGTAGTCCCACTAGTATTCCCAATGCTAGGACGCTGCTTGCTTGTCTGTCTTTCCTCACGGCCTCCCGCGCGAATCCACGGTCGCGCTGAGGGGGCGTTTACAGGGCCTGGCACCTAGAAAGATGGGTTTCCCTCCCAAATAATCCATCGCCACCACGCTCCGGGGTGCCAGGCCCTGTTCTCTTTGCCTGTGTACGATTACTGCTCGACACCGAGCCTGTGAAGGCATCCCGCCGGCCGACCTGGTACTTGACGGGTTGAAGTAGGGGCAAGAATAGGAGCCATGGCCAAGCGCGAGACGGTCCTCAAGGTGACCGACCTGACTAAGAAATATGGCGATCATGTCATCGTCGACCGGTTCAACCTAACAGTGAGCTCGGGTGAAGCCGTGGCATTGACCGGACGCAACGGCTCCGGGAAATCGACCGTCCTACGATGCATTATCGGCGCCGATCGTCCCAGCGAGGGACGTGTGGAGGCATTCGGACGCAAGGTGATGGAAACCGACGCGGGTTTCCGCCGAGATGTCGCCACCGTTGTGGATGATCTCGATTTTTTTCCTGATCTTTCGGTCGTTGAGCATCTCGATCTGCTCGCACGGGCTCACGGTTTGGCCGATCCGGATTCCTTGGTCGATGAGGTGCTCGACGAGGTGCAGCTTGTCCCGCAGTCGGCCCAACTGCCAGGCACCTTGTCCAGTGGCCAACGCCGCCGACTGGCCTTGGCGACGGCCTTGGTACGTCCGCGCAAACTTCTGGTCATGGACGAGCCGGAGCAACGCCTCGATGTCGAGGGCGTCGCCTGGCTCGGCGCGCGGTTGAAGCACGAGATGAACAAGGGGCTGGCGATCGTGATGGCCAGCCACGAACCGACCCTGGTGAACGCGCTCGGCGCGCGGATCGTGCGGCTCGGTAGCGCAGCCGAGGTCAGCGAATCGCAGGTTGAACCGGAGTACGAGTTGTGAGTCGCACCAGCAAACGAAATCGGCGCCGATCCAAGCCGAAGGACGAGAACCGCAAGAAGAAGTCACAGGCCGACTCCGTCGAAGTGGCTCTGGCGGCTCCTGAACCAGTGCTCTACGAACGCGAGACGCCGTTCGCTGATGTCGAGGACTTCGACGCGGGGGTAGCCGACGAACGACAGGTTCGGCTGCTGATGAAGGACTGGCGCAAGGGTCGAGCCACTCGCACGGTCTGGGACATGATCACCGACGGCTACGTGATGATCTTCTCGTTGGTCGTGATCGTGGCAATGATCGTCAGCGGCATCATGTCGGTGCAGAAATCTGCCGCGGGATGTAGTACCTCGGGATGCCTGACCGCACGGGGGCTGCTGCCGTGGCTGGTGTTGTCGGCATTGACCGTCGCCGGCATCAGCGTCTCCCGGATCTTCGGGCCGGTCATCGCGTCGGCGGCCGAAGGCTTCTGGTTGTTGGACGCCCCGATACGCCGCAGCCGGCTGCTCAGCGGGCGGCTGTGGGCCGTGGTGATCGGTGGGGTCGTGATCGGTGTCGTGCTTGGCGGCGGAATCACCATGATGACCGGGCTGAGTTGGGCAACTATCACCATCTGGGCGGCAGCGATCGGGCTCGCGGTCGCGGCCGTAGTGGCGCTGGCCGCTATCGAGCAGGCAGCGGAGCGCACCAAGGTGCTGGCGGTGGTGCAGCCGGTCATCGGGCTTGTCGCGACACTCGTCTTGATAACGATGGTCGCCGTCGCCGCAGATTGGATCGAGCTGCCGATCGATCCGGCGCACACCGAGAAGACCGGGGTCTTCATTCTGGCTATCGCCGCGGTCTTGGCGATTGTCTTCTCGATCATCGCCCGCCGCAGCCTGCACAACGTCAGACGGGCCCGCCTGGTTTCGGGCGGCGATCTGCTTTCGGGTATGCAAGGCGCGATGTTCGCGCTTGACTTCGGGCTGATGCGAGACATCGTGGTGAACCGGCGCTGGTTGACCAAGGGGCAGGTGCACCCGGTGAAGGGACGCTCGTCCGGACGAGCGGCTCTGGTTTGGCGTGAGGTCGAACGGGTGATGCGCAACCCACGCGGTGTGCTCGTCCTGCTGGTAAGCGCCGTCGTCCCTTATGCACTACTCTCACTAGGTTTGGGGAATCTCACCCCGGCCGTTTCGGCGCTGGTGCTGATGGTCGTGATGGTGCCCTTCTTCGACTCGTTACGTGTGCTCTCCCGAACTCGGGGATTGGCTCGCGCGTTCCCGATGTCGACCTCTGAGCTGAACGGTGCATTGACGACGGTACCTGCGCTGCTAGCACTGATCTGGGCGATCGCCGCAAGCCCGGCATTCGTACTGATCGGACCCGACCCGGTGACTCCTCAGGGGCTCTTCGACGGATTGATGAAAGGCTTCATCACCGCGATCGCGGGCTACATCGCAGCGATACGTTGGGTCAGCGCGAAATCGGCCGATTACTCGAGCCCGATGGTGGCGACCGGTTTCGGCGCGATGCCCCCGGGCCTGATGTTCAACCTGGTGCGCGGCTTCGACGTAATCGCCTTGATTACGCTGCCGGTGCTGGTCGGTTGGAGTCCGTGGATCTCTATCGCGATCGCTTTGGTCTCTTATCTGGTGCTGCGTGCTGGTGGTATCAATACCCAGGAGCTGATGGAACAGAACGAAGAAGCCCAGCGCAAGCTGGCTGCCGCGCGTGATGGTGGATCACCGGGCGGCCCGCGTGAGAAGATCACCTACACCCGAGGCGTAGGCGCGCGGCGCTAATGGATCCGTGGCCCGCCAACCTCAGCCCTGCTTTCTCGGATCGGTCTGAGGTTCGCGGCCGAGCTGGGCGCAACCGCTCGGAGACAGCAGCTGATCAGGCGACGAGAGTTCAGTGTCCGGTCCGCAATGCGGACTTCATAGGAGCGAATTTCGCATCGGTCTCGACCAGCTCAGCATGTGGATCGGAGGCAGCCACGAGCCCCGCACCGGCAAACAGGCGCATCCGAGTGGGATCGTCGGCGCTCAGCTGCCCGCAGCGCAGCGCGATCGCCCATTCGCCGTCGCCTTGAGCATCGATCCAGCCGACTGAACCGGCGAACCGACCGCGGTCGAGCTGCTCGGTTTGCGCGATCAACTGTCTGGCGACGTCGGTGGGTGCGCCGCATACTGCGGCCGAAGGGTGTGCGGCGGCGGCCAGCGCCAGTGTGCTCAGCCCCGGCTCGGAGACCCCGCAGATATCGGTGGCCAGGTGCATCACATTGGGTAGGGTCAGCACGAACGGGGCCTCGGGTACGTGCATCGCGAGCAGATGCGGACGCAGCGCATCGACCACGGATGCGACCGCGAGCTGGTGCTCTTCGAGATCCTTCGCCGAGGAAATCAACTGGGCGACCCGCTGAATATCGTCCACACCGTCGACCCTGGGAACGGTGCCGGCCAAAACCCGCGAGGTGGTCAAGCCGTACTCACGGCGAACCAGCATTTCCGGCGTCGAGCCAACCAGCCCATCGATCAGATAATTCCAGCATGAGCCGTAGCTGGCCAGCAGCCGACGCAATGGCCAGCGCGGATCGATCTGGTCGTCGGCCCGGGCCTCGAGATCGCGGGCGAGCACGACCTTGGCAGCCTCGTTGTATCGGATACGCGCCGTCATCTCGCGCACGACTCCAAGCCACTCATGCTCTGACAGGGAGCCCCGGTCGAATCGGAGATTGGTCGGCGGGGCAGGCTTTTTGTGGTGCGGCGGCAGCTTCGGGCTCACGCGGTCGTAACCGATCTGAGTCAGCCAGCTGTGGCCGTCTCGGCGCCCGATGATCACCTCGGGCACGATCAAGACCGAGGAATGGACGGTGTTACCGGGGTCGAAACAAAACGCGCCGTAAGCCAGTGGCCCGGTACCGAAACGTCCGGGCATCTCGGATTCGTTCTCGATCTGGGTGGTCATCTCGTGCCACCAGGCGTCTGCCTCGAGCATCGAGTTGCCTTCATAACGGGCGACCTCACCCAAGGCGACGAAACCTTCGGAGCCGCGCAGAAAGCACGCGTCTTCGGCACACAGGAAATCCACGAGGGGTCCAGGGTCGGCGATCCACAAGGTCGAAGCGTGCAAGCGAGATGATCCTGGGTTAACGAGCACCAGACGAGGGTACCTGATGGCTTCCGATAGTTGATCAATTGTCTCCCTGGGTTGCCTTCTGCTGGGCTACCGCGGGATTATCGGGCCACACCGGGCTGTTAGGTGCAGGCTCCGGCGCGGGCTAGACTGCCCGAGCAGATGACTGGTCGAGGAGGTGAGTCATGTCGGAGGCTTCCCGTCCCTTGACTATCGCCGGGCCACGAGCATCGACAATGACGGTTAATGATCCGCAAGCCACCCAGGACGCGGATGTCGTGGTGGTCGGCGCCGGACCGGGTGGTTCGTCAACGGCGACTTTCTTGGCTCGTCAGGGCCTGGATGTGCTGCTCTTGGAGAAGTCGGGTTTTCCGAGGGAGAAGGTCTGCGGTGACGGACTGACCCCTCGTACCGTGCGCATGATGAGCCGGCTGGGCATTGATGTGAGCCCGTCGTCGGGGTGGCTACGTAACAAGGGGCTGCGGATTCATGGGGGACGCGTCGAGCCTTTCGAGATGCCGTGGCCGGAATTGACGGATTTCCCTGACTTCGGCTTGGTCTGTTCGCGCTCGGTTTTTGACGACCTACTGGCCGGTGTTGCCGTCGAGGCAGGTGCGCGCCTGCATACCGGGGTGAGAGTGAAAGCCCCGATCACCGATGAGCGCAACGGACGTGTGCTGGGTGTCATCGATTCGCAAGGACGCGAATATCGGGCCCCGATCGTGGTCGCCTGCGACGGTGTTTCGTCGCGACTTGCCGAGGCGATCGGACGCGCGCGAATGACCAAGCGTCCGATGGGCGTGGCGGTGCGCAGCTACTACACCAGCCCCAAGGGCGATATGGATTGGATCGAGAGCTATCTGCAGCTTTGGGACGGTAAACCGGGTGAGTCGAATCTGCTGCCCGGCTACGGCTGGGTCTTCGGATTGGGTGGCGGTATCGCCAACGTCGGCCTCGGCATGCTCGACTCGAGCAGTGCCTTCGGTAAAACCGACTACCGCCAACTGATGCGCACCTGGCTCGACAACACGCCCGAAGAGTGGGAATTCCGCGAGACGAACCGGCTGGAGCCTATCCGCGGCGCTGCACTGCCGATGGCGATCAATCGGGGACCGCTTTACGCCGACGGTCTGATGCTCGTCGGGGACTCGGCAGGTATGACCAATCCGTTCAACGGCGAGGGCATCTCGTATGCGATGGAGGCTGCGGAGATGGCAGCGCGCGCGATCGTGGACGCCCATGCCCGCGGCTTCGGTACTGCCGGCGCGGAGCTGGCGCTTGAGTCATATATCAGTCAGGTCAAGCAGGCCTGGGGCGGCTACTACCGATTGGGAACCATCTTCGTCAAGCTCATCGGACGCCCCGAGATCATGCATGTCTGCGTCAACTACGGGCTGCCCCGCAAACGGCTGATGAACCTGGTCCACAAACTTCTGGCCCATCTGACCGACGAGCCTGCCCACGATGCGAACGATCGAATAATCGCGTTACTGTCCCGACTCGCACCCCCAACGTGACCTTTGGAATGTGATAGGACAGAATAGTCGTTGACCGTCATCGGTGTTGAACGGGCGAAATCCAGGAGAAGGACGGAGCAAAGATGAACCCCTATATTCCCATCGCTGGGATGGTGGTTCTGGCTACGGTATTCGTGCTCGTAGCGATCCCAGTGAGCACGGTAATCGGGCCTGCTAGATACAATCGCACCAAGTACGACTCTTTTGAGTGCGGTCTTCAAGCCACACCCCAGCCAGTAAATGGCGGTCGTTTCTCGGTGAAGTATTACATAACAGCAATGTTGTTTATTATGTTCGACATCGAGATCGTATTCCTATATCCCTGGGCGGTTGCTTTCAACGCATTGGACACTCTCGCGATCGTCGCGATGATCGTGTTCATCGTCACCGTCTTCGTCGCGTACTACTACGACCTGCGTCGTGGTGGCCTGGACTGGGACTGAAAGCGGAAGGGAAGATCTTATGGGTATCGAAGACCATGTTCCGTCTGGGGTCCTACTCACCACCGTTGAGGCGATCGCCGGCTGGACACGCAAGGCCTCTTTTTGGCCGCTGACGATGGGCCTGGCGTGCTGCGCCATCGAAATGATGCAGTTCGGTGGCCCCCGTCATGACGGCGGTCGTTGGGGGCAGGAGGTGTTCCGTGCTTCGCCTCGCCAAGCTGACTTGATGATCGTTTCCGGACGCGTGAGCCAGAAGATGGCCCCGGTCGTCCGTCAACTCTGGGACCAGATGCCGGGCCCGAAGTGGTGTATCTCGATGGGTGCCTGCGCGTCGACCGGCGGCATGTTCAACAACTACGCCCTGGTTCAAGGTGTCGATCACATCGTCCCGGTCGACATCTACATCCCGGGCTGTCCGCCGCGTCCCGACATGCTGATCGATGCGATCTTCAAGCTGCGCGCCAAAGAAGTGCAATGGAACCCGATCGGTGCTAACCGTGAGAAGGCGATCGCCGAGAAGGAAGCTGCGGCACTTGCGGCACCAGCACTGCTCGAGCAGAAGGGGCTCATGCGATGAGCGAGAAGAACCCTGAGATTGGTGACTCGAAAGCCACCGGCGCCGCAGACAAATCAGCGACCGAGCCCCAAGCCCGGGCCAAACGCGAGCTGGTTGCTCAGGATGCGGGCTCGGCCAGCGGGCTAGCGGGTAGTGGACTGCACGCCCACCTCGACCAGGTGCTGGTGCCGCATGCACCGGCTGAAGCACCCGTGGTTACTGTCCGCAAGGGAATGTGGGGTCCGGGCTCCGGGTCGGGCGATACCAGCGGTTTCCAGGGCATGACCCGGGTGATTGAACTCGGCGGACAGGTAACCCCACCGTTCGGTGGCTGGTTCGACGATGTCGCCGACAGGATCGCCGAGTTGGTGCCCCATTTCGCGTCCAGAGTGATGGTCTGGCGCGGCGATATCACGTTCTTTGTGCCGCGCGACAAACTGCTCGAGGTCGCCAAGGTGCTGCGCGACGATCCGGCGCTGCGTTTCGAGGTCTGCATGAGCGTCTCTGGCGTGCATTACCCAGAGATGATCGGCGAAGAGCTGCATTCGGTTTACAACCTGCTCAGCTTCACCCACAATCGCCGGATCTGTCTCGAAGTGACATGCCCGGACGATGATCGGCATATCCCCAGCCTTGTTTCGGTCTACCCGATGGTGAATTACCACGAGCGCGAGACCTGGGACATGTTCGGGATCATCTACGACGGCCACCCAGCTCTGACCCGCATCCTGATGCCGGATGACTGGGTAGGCCATCCGCAACGCAAGGACTACCCCTTGGGCGGTATTCCGGTCGAATACAAGGGAGCGGTCGTGCCGCCCCCGGACGAGCGCAGGAGCTACCAAGCATGAGCGAGCAGACGAAACGCAGTGCGGGTGTTCCCGGAGCAGAGGACGTCTTTGCAGTTCCCGGTGAGCCGATAGCCGATCAGGCGTATCTTTCCGCGGGCGCCGACTGGGATCAGATCATCGAATCGCAGCGCGAGCGCGCCGATGAGATCATCGTCGTCAACCTCGGCCCGCAGCATCCATCCACCCACGGTGTGATGCGTCTGGTGCTCGAGATGGACGGCGAGACCGTGATGAGCTGTCGTCCGGGCATCGGCTTCTTGCATACCGGTATTGAGAAGAACTCGGAGTACCGCACCTGGACGCAGGGCTCGACCTTCTTCACCCGCATGAACTATGTGGGTGGCATCCATAACGAGGCCGCCTATTCGCTGGCGGTTGACAAACTGCTGGACATCACTGACGAAATACCGCGACGCGGTAACCAGCTGCGGGTGCTGGCGATGGAAACCAACCGCATCGCCTCTCACCTCACCGCGGTGGGGGCGAACTGTCTCGAGCTCGGCGCTACCTCGCCCCAGGAAGTTGGCCTGCGAGAGCGGGAACGCATCTTGGAGTTCACCGAAGCCCTGACCGGTTTGCGGATGAATAACGCCTATATCCGTCCGGGCGGCGTGCAGAACGATATGCCCGACGACGGTATCGACCTGCTGGACGAGCTGATCAAACAGCTTCGGATCAACGTCCCCGAGATCGCGCTGTTCATGCTCGACAACCCGATCTTCAAGGCGCGTACTCAAGGCGTCGGTGTCCTTGACCTGAGTACCTGCATGATGTTCGGGATGACCGGGCCGGTTTTGCGTTCAACCGGCTACCCCTGGGATCTACGTAAGACCCAGCCCTACCTGGGCTACGACCATTACGAGTTCGACGTCTGCACCGAGACCAGTGCAGATGCATATGGACGTTTCAAGATCCGCTGCGACGAGATGATGGAGTCGCTGCGCATCCTCGAACAGGTGCGCGACGAATTGGCCGAAAGCCAGGGCGAGCCGTACCGGATCCAGGATCCCGCCCTCGAATGGCCGAGCGAGCTGACTGTCGGTGCCGACGGCCAAGGTAACTCCAATGAGCACATCAAACACATCATGGGTGAATCCATGGAGGCTTTGATCTATCACTTCAAGAAGGTGACCGAGGGCTTCAAAGTTCCCGCCGGTCAGGTTTACATGGCGATTGAGGGGCCCGCCGGTGAACTGGCTGCGCATCTGGTCTCTGACGGCGGTACGCGTCCCTACCGCGCGCACATGCGTGACCCAGGCTTCAATCACGTCCAAGCCCTGCCGATCATGTCGGAAGGGGCCATGCTGTCCGATCTACTGATGGCACTGGCCAGTCTCGATCCTGTAATGGGGGGCGTCGACCGATGACCGAAATCTTGCTGACAGAAAGTGAGGCTCGATGAGCGGGCACGAGTTTGTCGCGGCTTTCGACGATGCCTCGGGTATCGACAGCCACGACGATCAGACCAATATCGGCGAACAGACGATAGCTGAGATGCGCCAGATCATGGCCCGCTATCCTGAACCCCGCTCGGCACTGCTGCCGATGCTGCACCTGGTGCAATCTGTCGACGGGCGCATCAGCGATGCCGGTGTCCAGATCTGCGCGGAACTCCTGGGTATCTCAACCGCTCAGGTCAACGGCGTGGCGACTTTCTACACCATGTACAAGCGGCGCCCCGCAGGCAAACACCACGTGGGCGTCTGCACCACCACGGTCTGCGCGGTCATGGGCGGGGACGTGCTGCTGGACCAGATGAAGGAGAAGCTGGGCATAGACGAGGGTGAAACCACCCCGGACGGTATGTTCAGCCTTGAGCGGTTGGAGTGCAACGCGGCCTGCGATTTTGCGCCGGTGATGATGGTCAACTGGGAATTCATGGACTCCATGACCCCGGAGAAGGCCAATGCGTTGATCGACAACCTGCAGGCCGGACGCGAGGTGCATTCGACCCGCGGCGCACACATCACTAGTTGGGCTGAGGCTGAACGAGTGCTGGCCGGTTTCCCCGATGGATTGGCCGACGAAGGGCCCACCGCCGGACCGGCTTCGCTTGCGGGTTTGCAGATTGCTCGTGAAAAGGGCTGGACCGCTCCGGTTCCACCCTCTCCAGCGGCTGTCGATGGAGGTAAACCGAATGAGCGTTGATGTCCTCACCCCGACACTGTCGGATAACTGGGATCAGCCTGATGCTTGGAAGATCGCGAATTACGTGGCGCGAGGTGGCTACGAGGCAGCACGCAAGGCTGTTGGGATGGACCCGGACGCGATCATCGGTTTGGTCAAGGATTCGGGTCTACGCGGACGAGGCGGCGCGGGTTTCCCGACCGGTGTGAAGTGGAGCTTCATTCCGCAGGCCAACCCGAATCCCAAATACCTGGTCATTAACTGCGATGAGTCTGAGCCGGGTACCTGCAAGGACGTGCCGATGTTGATGGCTACGCCGCATACCTTGGTTGAAGGTGTGATCATCAGCTCGTTCGCGGTACGCGCCCACCACGCTTTCATCTACGTGCGCGGCGAGGTGCTGCATGTCATCCGGCGCCTGCAGAAGGCCGTCGCCGACGCCTACGAAGCCGGTTACCTCGGCAAGGGCATCTTCGGCACCGACTACGACCTGGACGTTGTCGTCCATGCCGGAGCCGGCGCCTATATCTGTGGCGAGGAAACCGCACTCTTGGATTCCCTCGAAGGACGCCGCGGTCAACCGAGGCTGCGGCCACCGTTCCCGGCGGTCGCAGGTCTCTATGCGTCCCCGACTGTGGTGAATAACGCCGAGTCGATCGCCTCGGTGCCGGCCATCGTGGCCAAGGGCGCCGCATGGTACAAGACGATGGGCACCGAGAAATCGGCAGGTTCGACGCTTTACTCTGTCTCCGGGCATGTCAAGCGTCCGGGCCAGTATGAGGCCCCGCTGGGCACCACGTATCGCACTTTGCTCGACCTGGCCGGTGGTATCCGCGCCGGCCATCAGCTGAAGTTCTTCACTCCCGGCGGGTCGTCGACACCGATCCTGACTCCCGACCAACTCGACGTCAAACTTGACTACGAGGGTGTCGCTGCGGCCGGGTCGATTCTGGGTACCAAGGCGTTGCAAACCTTCGACGAGACCGTCTCAGTGGTGCGCACCACGCTGCGCTGGACGGAGTTCTACAAGCACGAGTCGTGCGGCAAGTGCACCCCGTGCCGTGAGGGCAGCTGGTGGCTGGTGCAGACTCTGCGGAATATCGAGCAGGGTAAGGGGCAGGAAGGCGACGTCGAGAAGATGCTCGACCTATGCGACAACGTCTCGATGAAGAGCTTCTGCACCCTTGCTGACGGCTTCGTGGCCAATATCACCAGCTCCATCAAATACTTCCGGGAGGAGTTCGAGGCGGGCTACCACACGCCGGCCTGGGAACTCTTCCCCTATGAGAAGAGCGTCTACTTCCCGTATGAACGCGAGAGGATCACCGTCAGTGAGGGGGCAGGCGAGTGAGCACCGACGTCAAGAAGTCTGACGCGCAGGTAGCCAAGGCTGACTTGGTGACCGCCACCATCGACGGCATTGAAGTGCACGTGCCCAAAGGCACGCTGGTTATCCGGGCTGCGGAACGCCTCGGCATTGAGATCCCGCGGTTCTGTGATCACGAACTGCTTGACCCGGTCGCCGCCTGCCGTCAGTGCATCGTTGAGGTGCCCGACGCGGGTAACGGCCGTCCGATGAAACCGCAGCCCGCGTGCGCGCTCGGGGTGATGCCCGGGATGGTCGTCGAGACAGCCGCCACAAACGAGAAGGTTGCCAAGCATCAGCGGGGCATGCTGGAATTCCTGCTGATCAACCACCCGTTGGACTGCCCGATCTGCGATAAGGGCGGCGAATGCCCGTTGCAGAATCAGGCGTTGAGTCATGGTGACGGTGAATCGCGTTACGAGGGCGTCAAGCGCACCTTCCCGAAGCCGGTGAATATTTCGGCGCAGATCCTCATCGATCGCGAACGTTGTGTGTTGTGCCAGCGGTGCACGCGTTTCGGTGAGCAGATCAGCGGCGATGACTTCATCTCGCTATCGGAGCGCGGCGCACTGAGCCAAATCAGCATCTACGCGAGCCGCCCTTACGAGAGCTACTTCTCGGGCAATATCACTCAAATCTGCCCGGTCGGCGCCTTGACAAGCGTTGATTATCGCTTCCAGGCGCGCCCCTTCGATCTGGTCAGCACCACGACAACCTGTGAGCACTGTGCCAGCGGTTGTGAATTGCGTACCGACCACCGTCACTTCCAGGTGAAGCGGCGGTTGGCTGGGGACGATCCCGAGGTCAACGAGCAGTGGAACTGTGATAAGGGTCGATACGGTTTCTGCTACGGTCGGCAATCCGATCGGCTGACTCATCCGCTGGTGCGTCGCGACGGCAAGCTGGTGCCTGCCAGTTGGCCCGAGGCTATCGATGCCGCGGTCGTGGGACTGAAGGCCGCCGGCTCCGAGGTTGGCGTGCTGACAGGTGGCCGCCTGACCCTCGAGAATGCGTTCGCGTATTCGAAGTTTGCTCGCACGGTGCTCGGCACTAATTCGATCGATTTCCGGGCACGGCCCTATGGTGCCGACGAGGCCGGTTTCCTGGCTTCCGAAGTCACGGCCAAGCCGATGGATGTCACCTTCACCGACCTTGAGCAGGCCGGCACCGTGGTGCTCGTCGGTTTCGAGCCGGAGGATGAATCTCCGGCCGTCTTCCTACGGTTGCGCAAGGGGAACCTCAAGAACCGCACCAAGGTTCTCGCGGTCGCCCCGTTCTTGAGTAATGGCTCGAAGAAGATGGGCGCAACGCTGGTGCCGACAGCCCCTGGTGATGAGGTCAAAGCGCTCGAGGAGATCGCTTCCGAACTCGAAGCCGGCACCATCCTGCTGGTGGGCGAGCGAGCGTCACTGGTCCCCGGTCTTCTCTCGAAGGTTCGCCAGTATGCCGCTAAGGGTGTGCGTTGGGCTTGGATCCCGCGGCGGGCTGGTGAACTCGCGGCACTTGAGGCAGGGTGTTTGCCGCAGCTGCTGCCGGGTGGACGACCGGTGAACGACGCCAGAGCGAGGGTTGATCTGCAGGCGGCCTGGGGAGTGGCTCAGCTACCCGACAGTGCCGGCCTGGACGCAGAAGGCATGCTCACCGCAGCGACCTCCGGCTCGCTGAAGGCGCTGGTCACCGCGGCGGTCGAATTGAGTGATCTGGCCGATCCTGAAGCCGCCAAGGCGGCGCTGGCAAGCGACAGTGTCTTCGTCGTGAGCCTCGAGCAGAGACTCAGCGAATTGGCCGAGTCGGCAGACGTGGTCTTCCCGGTTGCACTACTGGAAGAGCAGATCGGTACCTTCATCAACTGGGAGCACCGTGCGCGTCCGGTAGAAATCGTCAATGCCAGAGCACAATCGGTGATGACCGATGTTAGGGTGCTCGCCGCTTTGGCTGACGCGCTGGGCACCGACTTGGGTATGCGGACGCCTCCGCAGGCGCGAACGGCTTATCTCGAGATCAGCGATTGGGAGGGCAGCACACCCAAGTTCACCACTGCCGGCGCTTTCGGCGCTGCTGCCGGTGGTGATGGAGTGCGGCTCGCGAGTTGGCACCTGGCAGTCGACGATTCTCGTTGTCTGGATGGTGCTGAGACCTTACGGCAGAGCGCCCCAGCTCCGGTCGCTCGCATCTCGGCGGCAACTGCAACAGCGCTGGGCGTGCACGATGGGCAGCAGATCGCGATCAGCACTGACGCCGGGCAGGTCGTCCTGCCAGCAGCCGTGACGGCTTCGATGGTGGACGACGTGGTTTGGGCGCCCACGAATTCGGGCGCTGAACTATTCCGTACGCTGCATGCCGGCCCAGGTGATCTGGTTCGGCTGACGGTAGTCAAGACCGCAGGAGGTGCGGCATGACCAGCATGGATACGATCTTCCTTAACGACCCCTGGTGGATCGTCCTGATCAAAGTAGTGGGCGTCTTCGTCCTATTGCTCACCTGGACGATCTTCAATGTCTGGTTCGAGCGTCGCGTGCTCGGCAAGATGCAGAACCGCAAGGGGCCGATCATGAACGGCCCGTTCGGTCTCGGGCAGGCGATGGGCGATGGCGTGAAGCTCCTGTTCAAGGAGGATTTCCGGCCGGCGCGCACCGATGCGCTCGTCTACAATATTGCGCCAATGCTCACCGGAGTCGCGGCCTTCGCCACCTGGACCGTCATCCCGCTGGGCGGGCCGGTGCGGATGTTCGGCGTGGAGACCCGACTTCAGCTAACGGATCTGCCGGTAGCTGCGCTCGTGGTGATGGCGATCGCAGGTGTTGGCTTCTACGGCTTCGTTTTGGCCGGTTGGTCGTCCAACGGCACTTACTCACTGCTCGGTTCGATGCGTGCAACTGCGCAGCTCATCAGCTACGAGTTAGCGATGGGGCTATCGCTGGTCGCGGTCTTCATGTACGCGGGGACTATGTCGACCTCCCAGATCGTCGAAGCACAAGCTCAGCCGATCAGTCTGTTCGGTGCGACCGTCTCGCTGCCCAGCTGGTACGGTCTGCTATTGCTGCCCAGCTTCGTCATTTACTACATCTCGATGTTCGGAGAGACCAACCGGCAGCCGTTCGACATGCCGGAATGCGAATCGGAGCTTGTCTCGGGGCATATCACCGATTACTCCGGCTTCCGTTACGCACTCTTCTTCCTCGCCGAGTACATCAACGTTGCAACCGTCTCCGCGGTGAGCGTGACGCTTTTCCTCGGCGGATACAACGCGCCGTGGCCGCTGAACGGCACCTTCTTGGATCAGGGCTGGTGGGGTCTGCTCTGGTTCATCCTGAAGGTCCAAATCATGATCTTCACGGTCGCATGGGTACGCGCTGCGGTGCCTCGGGTGCGCTACGACCAGATGATGCGGCTCGGGTGGAAGGTTCTCATTCCCGCGAACCTCGCCTGGATCGTGATGCTCGCCTTGATGCGCGGCGCATCCCTGCATGGCTGGTGGGCCAATCCGATCTTCATCGGAACCCTGATCGTCGTCCTGGCTGCGATCGTGATCGTGGTCTGGCGCAGTGAACCGGCACCGATCCAAGGACCGGAACCGATCGATCTGGACGCCGAGTTCGATGCCTTCGCCGGAGGATACCCAGTGCCGCCGATGCCGGGTCAGAAGCTGATCGGGATGGTAGTGGCAGAGGGAATCGCCGAACCGGAAACCGCTTCGGCGTCCTCGGGGCAACGTGCGACATCGAACGGAGCTGAACTTTAATGGGCGCCTGGTCAGGATTCGGTATCACTTTCCGGACGATGTTCCGGAAGAGCTTCACCCAGGGCTACCCCCAGAAGGGTCACGAGAAGGTGACCGCACCGCGTTATCACGGTCGGCACCAACTGAACCGCTGGCCCGACGGCCTGGAGAAGTGTGTCGGCTGTGAGCTGTGCGCGTGGGCCTGCCCCGCAGACGCGATCTACGTTGAGGGCGCCGACAACACCGAGGAAGAACGCTATTCACCTGGCGAGCGCTACGGCAGGGTGTACCAGATCAACTATTTGCGTTGCATCCTGTGCGGCTACTGCATCGAAGCATGCCCCACCCGCGCGCTAACCATGACCAACGACTTCAAGTTCTCGGACCGGACTCGCGAGTTGATGATCTACGAGAAGGATCAACTGCTGGCTCCGCTGCTGCCCGGTATGGAGCAGCCGCCGCATCCGCGCAGACTGGGCGACAACGAGAAGGAGTACTTCCTGGGGCTCCCACCCACCGGCCAGCCCGACACCCGGACCGGTCGGCCCGCAGCCAAGGAGGCTGAGAAGTGATTCCGCTCATTACCGGGCAGGTAGTCGCGTTCTGGATTTTCGCGCCACTGTCTGTCGCTGGAGCCGTCGGCATGGTGGTCTCCCGCAAGCCCGTGCACTCGGCGATCAGCTTGGCAGGCATGATGGTCGCGCTGGCGTGTCTCTACGCCTCATTGGACGCGCCCTTCCTGTTCGTTGCACAGATCATCGTTTACACCGGCGCCATCATGATGCTCTTCCTGTTCACGATGATGATCGTCGGCGTCGACAGCACCGATTCGCTGATCGAGACCATCAAGGGGCAGCGGGTTGCCGCGAGCATCTTCGGCTTCGTCCTGGCCGTTCTGCTGATTCTTGCTGTCGGCAACGGCGTGGTGACCGGCCGGGGTGGTTTGGACGTCGCGAATGCCGGCGGCAACGTCCAAGGGCTCGCCAGCATCACCTTCGGGCCATATGTCTTCGCTTTCCTGCTGACTGCTGCCTTGCTGATGGTCGCCGCGGTGGCCGCCATTGTGCTTGCCCATGGCGAGCCTTTGGGCAAGCGCGAGACTCAGGCCGAGCGCGCCCGCCGCAAGACCATGGAGTTCGCCGAGCAGGGCAAGGATCCTGGTCCGCTGCCAGGGCCCGGCGTTTACGCTCGCCACAACTCGATCGAATACCCTGCGCTGCTACCTGACGGATCGATCTCCGAGGAATCGGTCTCCCCGACACTGGCCGTGCGTGGCGTGGCGGTCGTGGAGAACGATGGTCTGCGAGCTGCTTACCGGGCCGCGGTCACCGAGTTCATCGAGGTACAAGACGAGAACACCGGCAGCGACGACGCGCCGAGGGTCGCAGACGAACTTGCCGATCCCGGTGCCATCGCAGAGACCTATGTGGAACAGATATCCATTGAGGTCGCCGGTAGCGATTCCGACCCCGCTAAGGAGCAGTGATGAGCCCGAACGCCTATCTTGTGCTGTCGGCGATCCTCTTCTCGATCGGGGTACTCGGTTTCCTGATCCGCCGCAACGTATTGATCATATTCATGTCGGTGGAGCTGATGCTCAACGCCGCCAACCTAGCGATGGTCGCTTTCAGTTATGCCAACGGTAATCTGTTGGGCCAAGTCGGAGCCTTCTTCGTCATGGTGGTGGCCGCCGCGGAAGTCGTTATCGGATTGGCTATCATCATGATCATCTTCAAGACCCGCCGCTCGGCCTCGGTCGACGACCAGAACCAGCTGAAGCACTGAGGGGGCTGTGGTGAGTCTGTTGGAAATCGTCATTCCGGTGGAAGCCACCGGGTTGTTCTCCTACTCCTGGCTGATGATCGCGATACCGATGCTGGTATCCGCGATCCTGCTGCTGGGTGGGAAGGCTACTGACTCCTGGGGTCATTGGCTTGGAGTCTTGGGTGTCCTCGGCTCGCTGGCGGTTGCGCTGGCGTTGTGGATCACGATGCTTGGCCTACCGGTCGCTGAACGCGCGGTTCATGTGTCCGGTTTCGATTGGGTCAGTGTAGGCAACCTGAATCTGCAGGCTGGATTGTTGGTCGATCAGCTGTCGATCCTCTTCGCGCTGCTGGTCACCGGCGTCGGGTCGCTGATCTTCATCTATTCAGTCGGCTACATGGCGCACGACCCGAATCGTCGCCTCTTCTTCGCCTTCCTGAACCTCTTCATCGTCGCGATGCTGGTGCTGGTGCTGGCAGACAACTACCTGCTGCTCTTCCTTGGGTGGGAAGGTGTCGGTCTGGCGTCCTATCTCTTGATCGGGTTCTGGCAGGGGAGGCATTCTGCAGCGTTGGCGGCCAAGAAGGCTTTCGTCGTCAACCGCGTGGGTGATCTGGGCCTGCTGACCGCGATGTTCACCATGGTTGGGCTCTTCGGTTCGGTCAATTTCACCGACGTCAATCAGGCCGTCGGTTCGGCGAGCACGACCTGGCTGACCGCGCTCGGCCTCTTCCTGCTCTTGGCCGCCTGCGGTAAATCCGCCCAGGTACCGCTGCAGTCCTGGCTGCTCGACGCGATGGAAGGTCCAACCCCGGTTTCGGCGCTCATCCACGCAGCAACGATGGTTACGGCGGGTGTCTACCTGGTTGTGCGCAGTCACTCGATCTACGAGCTGACCGCAGCAGCTTCGCTTGCAGTCTGCATCGTCGGTGTGGTCACGCTGCTCGCAGGTGCCTGGATCGGCTCGACCAAGGACGATATCAAGAAGGTTCTGGCGGGCTCGACAATGAGCCAGATCGGCTACATGATGCTGGCTGCCGGTATCGGGCCGGCCGGTGGCGCCTTCGCGATCTTCCACCTGTTCACTCACGGTTTCTTCAAGGCGAACCTCTTCTTGGGAGCCGGTTCGGTCATGCACGCCATGAACGACGACACCGACATGCGGCACTTCGGCGCGCTGCGCAAGGTGATGCCGTGGACCTTCGTGACCTTTGGGATCAGCTACCTCGCGATTATCGGCATCCCGCCACTGGCAGGTTTCTACTCGAAGGATCACATCGTGGTCGCGGCTTGGGAGCAGGGCTGGTATTTCGGTCTGCTGGCAACCTTGGGCGCAGGCATCACCGCCTTCTATATGACTCGCCTGATGATGATGACCTTCTTCGGTAAGAAGCGCTGGGCCGAGGGTGTGCATCCTCACGAATCGCCGAAGATTCTGCTCTTCCCGCTTATCGTGCTGTCGATCGGTGCGATTGTGCTGGGCGTGGTGCTGAACAATGCGATTCAGTACTGGCTGGCTCCGCCGACCGGTGGTCACCCGCATTCGGCGGCCTGGTGGGATATCCCCTGGCAAGGTTGGGTGACTCTCCTGGTCGTCCTGGTCGGAGTGGGCATCGGCTACCTGATGTACCGCGGCGAGATCAGTTACGAACAGCCTCACACCATCAATCCCATCGTGTACATCGGACGCAACGATCTGCTTGCCGACCAATTCAACGATGTGGTCTTCGTCCGCGGTGGCGGTGCGGCTGCCGCAGCCGTGGCAACGCTCGACGACGTAATTGTCGACGGCAGTGTGCGTAGCGCGGGGTCGTTGGCAAAGGGAATCGGTGGTGCTTTGAGCAAGCTGGAGAGCGGCTATGCGCGAAGTTACGGTCTGACAATGGTGATCGGCGCCATCGCGGTTGGCGTGGTCTTGATCCTCGGCCGGCTGGCCTGAGGGGAGGAGCTGAGATGGATAACTCGATCCCCTTGCTGACGGTTCTCGGCGTGCTGCCGCTGATCTTTTCGTTGATCGCTTTTGCCGTCCGCGGGCGCGCCGGCAAGCACGTCGCGTTCGTTGGTTCGTTGGTAACGATGGTCTTCGGAATCTGGATCTTCTTTGCTGCGGCTTCGAACGACTTTTCAGAGATGGTCCCCTGGATCAAAGCGATCGGCGCCTGGTATGCGCTTTCGTTGGACGGTATGGGACGAGCGATGGTGCTGCTGAGCGTCATCTTGGTGCCCATCGTGCTGATCGCCGAATGGACGCTGGACTCCAAACAGACCGACGGACACCTCGAACCGCGGTGGGGCAGTAATGTCTTCGGTGCGCTCGCGCTCATGGTCGAAGGCTTCGGACTGTTCGTCTTCATGGCCAGCGATGTATTGCTCTTCTACATTTTCTTCGAAGCGACGCTGATCCCGATGTTCTTCCTCATCACCGGATGGGGTGGAGCCAAACGGGGTAAGGCCGCGATGAAGTTCCTGCTTTATTCGTTGGCAGGTGGCCTGATCATGCTCTTCGCGGTGATCGGTGTCTACGCGGTGACAGCCGGAGCCGGACAGCCAAGTTTCCTGATCGACGACTTCGCCGCGATCGCGATGAGTGAGACAGTGCAGAAGATGCTCTTCGTCGGATTCTTCATCGCCTTTGCGGTGAAAGCCCCGATGGTCCCGGTGCACACGTGGCTGCCGGACACTGCCGAGCAAGCCGTTCCGGGAGCGACTGCTTTGCTGGTCGGCATCCTCGACAAGATCGGCACATTCGGAATGATTCGGATCTGTCTGGGCATGTTGCCGGGGGCAAGCCTGTGGGCGACCCCACTGGTCGTGGTGCTCGCGGTGATCTCGATTATCTACGGAGCTGTGCTCGCGATCACCAGCACCGACCTCCTGCGGCTGGTCTCGTACACGTCGGTCAGCCACTTCGGGTTCATGGTGCTGGGTATCTTCGCCTTCACGACCAGTTCGATCACCGGCTCGATCTTCTACATGCTGGCCCATGGGTTCAGCTCTGCGGCACTCTTCTTGGCAGTCGGGTTCTTGCAGAATCGTCGTGGCTCGGTCGCTATCGCGGACTTCGGTGGTGTTCGTGAGTTCGCCCCGTTGCTCGCCGGTGTCTTCTTGGTCTCGGGCCTGGCCACCCTCGGCCTCCCCGGTACAGCGAACTTCGCAGGTGAGTTCGTCATCATGACCGGTGCCTGGCCTCGCCAGACGGCCGCCGTGGCAGTCGCAGTTTTCGCCACCGTACTCGCAGCCGTCTACGTGCTCTGGGCGTACCAGCGGGTGTTCACCGGGCAGCCCAGCGACGAGGTGAAGAAGTCCATCACCAGTGATTTGGATGGTCGCGAAAAGCTCGTGATCGGCCCGCTGATCGCACTGCTGCTGGTCTTCGGGTTCTTCCCGCAGCCAATGATCAACGTGGTTGAGCAAACCGCCGTCACCACCATGAACGTCGTAGGCATGACCGATCCGCTGCCCGGGTCGATGGGAGGAAAGTGATGCTCCAGGAGTTTCTGCCGGCTGCGCCGGTACTGCTGGTCTTGCTGGGCGGCACGATCGCCATCATCTTCGAGGGCGCGGTGCCCCGATTGGTTCGTCCGACGGTACAGGCTGCGTGGACGCTGTTGGTCCTACTGGGCGCTTTCTGCTGGACACTCTACGGTTGGACGGTTTACCAACCGCAGCTGACCGCAATGAACGCCTTGACCCTCGACGGGCCAGCACAGCTGGCGTGGATGCTGTTGCTCTTCTTCGCGGCTTTGGGTGCCTTGCTTTTTGCTGAACGCCGGGTTGGCGGCGGCGAATCGCCATTCGCACCGAACGCTTCGGCAGTGCCCAGTTCGCAGGTCGAGCGGGAGGCCATCGCGGCCCGTCAAGAGCAAACTGAGGTCTTCCCGTTGTTGCTTTTCTCGGTCGCAGGCATGATGGTCTTCGTCGCCGCGAACGATCTGCTGGTCATGTTCGTCGCGTTGGAGATCTTATCCTTCCCGCTGTACGTCTTGAGTGGTATGGCCCGGCGGCGCCGCCTGCTGAGCCAGGAGGCTTCGCTGAAGTATTTCCTGCTGGGGGGCCTGAGCTCCGCTATCTTCCTTTACGGGATCGCGTTGGTCTTCGGCTATGCAGGTTCGTTCTACTTCCGTGACATCGACCTCGCGATCCAGGCCAATGCCCAGTCGCCATGGCTGCTGCTTTGCGGCCTGGGAATGGTCGCGATCGGCGTGCTCTTCAAGATCGGCGCGGTTCCCTTCCATAACTGGGTTCCTGATGTTTATCAGGGTGCTCCGACCCCGGTGACAGCGTTCATGGCGATCTGCACGAAGCTGGCTGCGACTATGGGTCTGCTGCGTCTGCTTTACGTTGCGCTCGGCTCGCTGCGCTGGGACTGGCAGCCGATGTTAGCGGTGGTTGCGGTGCTGACCATGCTGGTTGGCTCGCTGGTGGGCTTGGTCCAGACCGACGTCAAACGTCTGTTGGCGTACTCGTCAGTCGCGCATGCCGGTTTCATCTTGGTCGGCGTGATCGGTGCAGTCACCACCGTCAACGGGCTCGCGGATGACCGGGTTGGTTCGGTTTCGGCGATTCTGATTTATCTGGCCGCTTACGGTCTGGCCACAATGGGAGCCTTCGCGATCGTGACTCTGGTTCGGCGCTCGGGCGCCGAGGCAACCAGCTACGCTTCTTGGGCGGGTCTGGGCCGACGTGATCCCATGCTGGGTGTCTTGATGACCATCTTCCTGCTGAGCATGGCCGGCATTCCTCTGACCGGTGGTTTCGTGGGTAAACTCGCGGTCTTCGCAGCCGCATGGAACGGCGGATACTCGTGGCTGGTGTTGATCGCTGTCGTTGCGAGTCTGATCACCGCCGGCTTCTACTTCCGGATCGTCTGGGTCATGTTCGGCCAGACGCCGAACAGTGAAACGGCATTGGTGAGTCCTGGTGTGGGCACCCAGATAGTGATTTGGGTCGGAGTTATCGGTACGATTCTTCTTGGTGTGCTACCCGGCCCGCTGCTTGACATCGCTATCAACTCGGCAGGATTTATACGCTGACAATGGCTGACGAAGACTTCGCGCAAACCGTTGCCGACATACTCGGGCTCGTAGAGGACGAGTTGATGGAGGCAACGGTTTCGCAGTACTCGTTCGTGACCGAGGCGGCCCAGCATGTAGCGGCCGCCGGCGGTAAACGATTCCGGCCCGCACTGGTGGCGACCGCAGCTCACCTGGGCACGGGATTCGAACTCGACTCGGTCATCAGCGCAGCCTTGGTGATGGAACTGACGCATGTCGCGAGCCTCTACCACGACGACGTCATGGATGAGGCCGACCTTCGCCGCGGGGTGACCAGCGCCAACCAGCGCTACGGCAACTCGACAGCCATTCTGGTCGGGGATTTCCTCTTCGCCCGCGCTTCGGTCGAAGTGGCCAAACTGGGCCCCGCGTACGTGGATCTTCAGGCACGTACCTTTGCAGAACTGGTCGAGGGGCAGATGGCGGAGACCGCGGGACCCGAGCCCGGCGAGGACCCGATTGAGCATCATTTGAAGGTCTTGGCAGGCAAGACCGCGTCCTTGATTCGCGCCTCCGCGTTGTTCGGCGGCATGGTCGGCGGAGCCAGCGAACAGACCCTGGACGCGTTGGGACGCTTCGGGTTCGAGATCGGCATGGTCTTCCAGCTATCTGATGACCTGATTGACATTGTTTCCGAAACGACCGGCAAGACCCCGGGCACTGACTTGCGTGAGGGGATCCCCACCCTGCCAACGCTGCTGCTGGGATCCTCGTCGGCTGCGTCCGATCGCGAGCTCGCCGAATTGATCGCCGCTGGGTTGGACGATGACGCTGATCTGAGCCGAGCGTTGGCTCTCCTGCGGGCGAGTTCGGTCATTGATCAAACTCGCGCCGAGATCAACCGTCGTGCCGAGGTTGCCCGCAGTTACCTGGCACCGCTTCCCGAAGGCGCCGCGAAAGAAGCACTTGACCGTCTCTGTGACGAGGTCGTCACTCGATCTGCCTAGCCGGTCGGGCGTCATAGCGAGGTCTGTCGTCGACCCAGTCGGGCCTCGACGATTGCGCGGCCAACCCAAGACAGATGGTGACGAACCCCGGGCTCAGCCCGGCGCTCGTCACCGCACAGATTGGCGGGTTGCTGTTTCTCGCTACTTGTCGGTCAGGCCGTAGTCCTCGAGCAACTGCCCCACAACATTGTTCTCGATGTGGTGGTGGACGAAGCGACGCGCGAGCGGGCCCCCGGGGATCTTGAACTCCTCGCCGTCGCGTAGCTTGTTCACCGCTTGGAAGAGCGCCCGCACGTCATAGGTCGAGTTGAACACCTCCGGCACACCGCGTTCGATGTCGAGCAGCGTGTAGACGGCTTCCATCGGGGTACGCACCGAGTACTCCGTGGTGAAGATACAGTCGCGCTCGGCGGATTGAGCGAACTGGCCGATGAACGCGAAGTTCGACGCTCCGGCAGGCACCACAGCAGGGCGGTCGCTGTGCTTGCGCGGCATGAAGAATGCGGTGACATACGGCATCATCACGGGCACGGTCTTCGCGCCGGTCGCGGCCAGCTCGGGGATATCCGCTTCAGGAACACCCATGTGGTATAGCCATTCCTGAGTGATCTCCTCGCCGGTGCAATCCTGCATCGGCTTGCCGACGTAGTCGCCGACGGCCTCAGGGAACAGACCATAGATCCAGGCGACGATCTGATCGGCGGGCTGCTTCTTGAAGTGTGGCTGCCGGTTGACCGTCCACGACAGCAACCAGCTCGAATCCATCGCGGTTACGATGCCTCCGGTGACGACGCGACCACTGAACGGATCACGTTTGCAGATCTTCTGGATGTACTCGGGGATGCGGCGGTCGAGGGTGGTGGCGGTCGCCGACTCCCACTTCGTCTCGGGGATATGCGCGCCAAAGACATCGGGCTTACCGAAATCGGGTGATTTAGCGGCAATCCTGCGCCACAGATCCCATGCCGGAGCGGGTCCGTCGTTGATCTTCGCGGGCGTCTGGTGATCGCCTTCGTCAGAGTTCTCGGTGAGAGATCCGATCGTCATGAACAGCAGGTCATCGTTGGTGAGATCGATCACCTTCTCCTCGCCCTTCTCAACGAGGTGGATTCGGTTGGCCTGCTTGCGGACCTCGTCCTGTTCGATGATGAAGTCGACATCGGTGACGACCGTGCCATAGCGGAAATTGACGCCGTGATCGGTGAGGTAGGCGACCAATGGCAGCACCAGTGATTCGTACTGGTTGTACTTCGTGAACTTCAGCGTGGAGAAATCGGGCAGACCCTTGATCTGGTGGATGAAGCGGTGCAGGTAGAGCTTCATCTCGAGTGCTGAATGCCACTCCTCGAAGGCGAACATCGTGCGCCAATAGAGCCAGAAGTTGCTATCGAGAAACTCGCGAGTGAAGACCTCGTTGATGCGTTTGTCTTCCATTTCTTCGGGAAGCGCGGTGAAGAGGTTCGAGATCTCCTGCTGAGCCTTCTGGCTCAGCTTGAACTTGAAATCGGTGCCGCCGTCTTCGCCTTGGTTCTTGGTGGTGCGGCGCAAGGTGTAGTTCGGATCATCCCGGTTGAGCCAGAAGAACTCGTCCAGCACGCTGGCATCTTCGATCTCCAGTGACGGGATAGATCTGAAGAGATCCCACAGGCATTCGAAGTTGCTTTCCATCTCACGCCCGCCTCGAATGACGAAGCCCTTGTCCGGCACATCGAGACCATCAAGTGCCCCGCCAGGAATCTCCTGTTCCTCGAAGATGGTGATCTTCGAGCCATCCATCTGGCCATCCCGGATCAAGAACGCCGCACCCGCAAGGGATGCGAGACCAGAACCAACAAACCAGGCCCGCTTGTCGTCCACCCCCGCGGGTTTGCGTGGCCGCGCGAAAGCCTCATAATTGCCGCTCGTGTAACGCATTCGCATACTCCCTTACTCGTCAAGGCCCTTGCTAAGCCTGGATCCGCCGATTTCCCGCTGCTGCGCGTCTCCTGGCGTGCGCGCTGGCTGCGTTGTCCTCAGTCAGCGCACCCCGGTGCGCTTGGTTCGTCCGCCTTGCCATCGCACCCGCCAGGTGCCGCTCGCGACGCGGCCCATCGGCGGATTCAGGCTAAGGGACGGCTGTATCTATCGTACTCCAGACTACGCCTGGCTGGGGGAGCAGGTCGGTGAATCGTCCCTAGTTACTGGGCAGGTGTGTGGTGACCTATCTCCTTGATCTTGCGCCAAGATGGCGCCCGCATCGTGTAGACAGCGGTGTCGTGTGTGCGAGATAAGTGGAGACAGATGTACCTTCGTAGTAGCCTACCGGATAACACAGATCTCCCCGGGCCGGGTGCAGATCTGCGACCCTCACGTTTAAGGAGTCACCTGACATGTCCGCATCCAGCCCGAACGATTTCCTGAAGCGCGGCAGCGACGCTGTACGCACAGCCCTCGGCACCGGCGGGCTCGTGGCGGTGGCGCTAGGCATCTTCATCCTTCTCTATCCGAACAAATCGGCCGATGTAGCGATGAAGATCGTTGCGGTCGTCATTGCTATCTACGCGCTCGTCATCGGCATCGTTTACCTCAGCACTGCCTTCTTCTCAAAGAACCTCAAGGGCTGGGCCCGCACGAGCCCGATCTTGCTCGGCGTTATCTACGTCATCGCCGGTATCGTGTTGCTGGCCAACCTGCGCCTCGCCGGAGCTGTGATCGCCATCTTCTTGTCGGTGACGATCGGTGTGGTGTGGCTCATCGAAGGCGTGATGGCCTTCGTGGCGATGAGCCGCGGCGGCAAGAACGGCTGGAATATCTTTTACGGAGTGATCAGCATCATTGCCGGGCTCAGCCTGATCATCATGCCGATCGCCGGCGCCTTCACGCTGTGGTGGCTGCTGGGTATCTCGCTGGTCGTGCTCGGTGCCGTGCAGATCGTCCGTGTCCTACAGAGCCGCCGGGCCTCGGTCTAGACACAGTCCTCGGGACGCGTGGGTCATGTCGCCTAGCCGCGGCATGACCCACGCGTCTTTCCTGCTACCCGGTTCTTGTCATACCCGCTCAACGAAGCACAGCCCGGTGAATCGCCCACCCGCAACGCAGGGTGAATCACCGGGTGCTGCGCGCAGTGCGAGCGCGCGTCGGGCTAGGCAGATTCGGACGCCTCCAGGCTGGGTTGAACAGTGCCCCGGCCCTGCGGCTCGAAGATCTCGCTACAAATAAGTGCGAGCCCGGCTGCGAAGATCGTGATAGTGACGAAACGTTCGGCCAGTACGTAGGTCGGCAGATCCGGTGTGGCGAGCAGCAGGATCGAGGGCGTAAGGAATGCGATGAACATTCCGTAGCTGCCCATGTTGATATAAGCGATGGCGAGCAGCGCGCAAACGGCCGTGATGATCAACGGGACAGGTGATGGCAAGAACATAACGATGGACGCGCCGATGGCGCCGGCGATCGCACCCAGCAGGCGGTCGCGGGCCCGTTGCACGCGACTATCGAAACCGACCGCGAGGATCATGCAAAACGCTAGTAGTGTCCAGCTGGTGTACTGGGGGTCGAGAGACTGACCCAAGATGACGATGATGACGGCTCCTGTTGCGATCATCAGTCCGTAGCGTAGACGTTGGCGCGGGGTGGTCGGCTGTTGAATTGGGTTGGTCTTGGCAGGTGCGAGCCGACCAACCAGGATGGTTACAGCGGCCCCGACGACTGCGCCCAATGCGACCTGCCAGAGTTGAACATCGCCGATCTCGCCCAGCCCCGCGAATACGACGAAATTGACCGGGGAGCGGCTGAGCGCTGCGACTTCCCCTAATTTGAAGATGGACTGAACCAGACAGACGATGACCAGGCCGATCAACGTTGCCCAGATTCCGACAGAGCCGATGAGGAAACCACTTATCGAGACCCCGATGACCCATGCCGCCGCCGCCAGGCGCCACTTCATCGAGAATGTCCGTGATGGGGTGAGTAAGAAGAGAATCGTGATGTAGCCGGCCTGTGCGGTGTGCGGGCCGACGAAGGTATTCAGGCCGCCAAGAATAATCACGCCAGCAACCAGGAAGACGGCTGCATTGACCACAGCCTGACGTGACAAGGCAAACGAGAATCCCCGTGTGGGTAATTGAGGATCTCCCGGCATATACGAGACCTTATCGCGAAGACCGGGGAGCCGAGTGTGAATAGAGGACTTCTGTATTCTTAGTCGCCCGGATTGTCACTGCTCGCATCTCTCGGGCCGGGATCGTCTTCGGCCGGAACCTCTCGGGGAGCAGGTCCGGTACTGCCGTGAATCCCGTGTGGAAGTCTGGCCAGCAGCTGGTCTTTGAGTGAGCGGCTGTCTGTCCGGCTCAGACCCGTGGCCTCGGTCTGTCCTGGTTGTACCGAAGAGATCAGCGAAAGCAGGTTCTGATTGATGTGAAGCAGAACTTCCCCTCTGGTATCCCCGCTGAGCCGCAATGCAGCGGGCAACGACTGGACGTCGAGTATCCGCTCAGGTGACTGCGCTGCAAGGACTGCTAACGTCGCCTGGAAGTTCACGTCTGTCGCCTCGGAGAGTTCCAAGAGGTCAGCCTGGGCTGCGGCGGTCGGCCCGGACGCAGTCGCGTCCAGGGCGACTGCTCGGGCGTCGGTAGTGAGTGCTCGGGCGTCGGTAGTGAGTGCTCGGGCGCCGGCGGCCAGCGCGGCGATCGGCATTCGTTGTGACTGGATACCGTGACGACCCTGAGCTCCGGCAGTGAACGTGGTCGCGTCGGCTCGAGCGGTGAACTCGTCGAGTGCTTTGTTCAGCCGCTGTTCGGCTTCGGTGAGCCGGGACTCTATGGCCGCAAGGTCGTCCGATGCCGAAGTGAGACCTTGGAGGGCCACGGAAGTGAGGCTGCTGATCGCGTCGACGCATCCAGAGATGCCTCGCATGAGTTGTCTACGTGGACGTATCGGCAGGACGAGTAGCGAAATCAAGGCAGCGAGCACGACACCGATCGCGGTCTCGAGGATTCGTGAATCGACGGATTCGATGTTGAGCTTGCCGAGCAGGTCGTAGCTCAAAGCGATCAACATCGACTGCCAAAGTGCACTCCACGAGCTGGCCACAGCCCGGGAAAATGCCATCATGAAGACGGCCACCGCGATGAACACGTAGGTCTGGATCGGATCATGCTCGACCGCGAGAGCCAACTGGAAGCCGAGCGTGGCGCCGATAATCGTGGCGAAGATCCGCTCGAGGCTCTTTCTCATGGTGAGTCCGGTCCAGCCCATGATCGTTTGGTGGGCCGGCATAGCTGCCCAATACTGGTGAGCGGTCGAGAAGAAGCTGCCGAAATAGACGGCCAGGCCGCTCGACAACGCAGCCTGCACTGCGCGCCGAGTGTTGGCCTGGGCGGCTTGAGCGTCACTCGGGCGCCTCGGTGACAAGACGACAGGCTCGGGGCCGGTCGCGGATGCTGCGGCAGATACCGCCGATATCGCCTCAGCGATTGCATCGACGTGGAGTACCCGAGCGGCACTCGCAAGCTCGAGAATCGCCTCATGCGCGACCCGCGCCGAGACCGGCCAATCGGCGGGAACGGTGTCTGTCTGCCGTAATTCGGGTACCGGCACCGACGAGCGCAAAGCAGCGCTGATGGCAGCGAGTTCACCAGAGAGCATGCTGCGCTGGAGGACCGTGATCGTGCGGTCGGTGTCGCTGGGCAGTTCTCTGATCACTGCCTCGACTGCTACCTGAACAGCGAAGACTTCGGAACGCAAGCGGGGGATCGCCGAGTAGGAATCGTCTGCCTCCCATGGCAGCATCCCGGCGATGGCAGCGATCGTATTCTTCACCGCGGTGAGCTCTTGGCTCAGACGCTTTTCCCGGATCTGCTCGTCGTCATAGGTCAACGCGTCGAGCGCTAACGAGACGACGAGTTGCACCCGCTCCCGAAGCTGGGTGAGACCGCCGACCAACTGCCGTTTCAGGCTTGGGGGCGGCAGTAGCGTTACGCCCCAAGCGCAGACGATGCCCACAGCCGCCGCGGCCGTCGCACCCCCGATTTCGCGTGCCGTGACGTCAAGAAGCAGCGAGAAATAGAACCCGACGAAGAAGAGCTGGCCATAAAGAACCCAGGGGCCACCGAACCGCCCGATCCAGACTGCCAACGCGGCCGCGAGGCCCAGGGCGATCGCGGGAATCACCATGCCTCGCGGTAATACCACTGCGCAAGCTATTCCGAGCAGGGCCGGAACCAGCGGGATGAGTCCCGCCGCTCGACGCAGGCCACCACCCCATCCATAGGTCATCGGCATACTGAACAACGCCATGAGACCCGCGAACGCCACGGCAGAAGGTAGATGTGACCCGATGGTGTGCCCCACCAGCGCGCCGCCCACGCCAGCGAGTGTTACCGCCAGAAGTGTGCGCAGCGCGGTGTCGAGCCGCACCAAACCAGGATCAATGAAGAGTTGACGTCGATACAACCAGGCTCGTAGCCCGCTGACGCTGGCCTCGCTGCCGGTATCGGGAGCCCAGCTCGGAGCTGGGCTCGACAGGCTCGCTGATGGTGCGGTGGAGGGGTCATCGATTGCCGTAGCGTCTGCACGGTAGACCGGTTGGAAATCGAGATCTCGGGCGACCCGTGCAGTGAACCACTGCGCCGATGTCGCGAAGGCCAGCCATTGTGTGTAACGCCCGTATGCCTCAGCGGCATCACCAGAGGGGTCGGCATCTGTGAGGATCGCCATTCGAGCATTCAAGGTGAGGAAACGCAGCACCCAGGGATCGGTTTTCAGTTTGGAATGCGGCACCTGCTCGTGGAACATGCGAAATGACGCAGTGAATTCGTCCTCGTCCACCGGATCTGGAACGCACGGGCTGGGCCAGTGCATCCGGCGATATCTGAGTTCGCGAAAACTGTCGAAGGCCTCGATCAGGCGTGGCAGCGAAGGCGATTTGGTGCTTTGATGTCCGCTCGGCAGCCCCCAACGTACGGCGGCAGCGACTCCAGAAGTCATATGCAGTGCGAATGGCAGGCTGAATTGGTCGTCCCCGCTCTGGAAGAGGTAGGAGGGATGGTCTTGCATCAAGCTGTCGCAATAGGCGTTGAAGTCGTGGACGAGCTCAGCCAGATGCGCCTCGAGTTCGCGGGGTTGCCCATCGGTGAAGTACGGCACCAAAGAGTCGACAGCATCCCCAACGGCTGGGCCGAGACTGAAGAAGTCCGCGCACAACGAGCGCAGTGCTTGGATGGTGCTGTAGACGTTGGTGAGGAAAGCGATGGTCATCGTCAAGAAGACGACACTGGTGAGTGCTTCGAGGGCCGGGATCAGGAACACCCAGTGACCGCGGCCATCGGGGGAACTGTAGTCGACGCCGAGAGTCGAGAACTGCCCGATGCTGAGATAGAGAGCGGCGACGATGTCCGGCGCGATCTGCGGCGAGACCTGGAGGACGTTCGCCTGGATGAGCCCCAGATAGATCAGAGCGAAGCCGAGTATCATGCCGGCCAGCCAAGTCAGGATCGTCGTGAGGATGATGACGCCGGTGACTTGGCGTAGCAGGAGCGGTCGCCATTCGCGCGGGGCCCGTCGGGTGTAGAAGCGCATGCCGGCCCAGACCCGACGTACGAAACGATTGACGAAGATGCCATCTTCGTCGTAATTCAATACGGCGAAGAACGTGTCTGTGAAGGTCAGGACGAGAGCGGCGAGGCCGCAAACTATCCAAACCAGGTACATGGGGTCAGCGTAGTCTGCCCGATCGTCCTCCGGACCCAAGATCGACGTCGGCCACGGTGACTGTCACCGTAGACTGTCGGCAAGAATTGAGGGAGACAGCAGATGATGAGGAACCAGAGCCCGGCGAGAGTCTGGTTCCTCATCATCTGTTGCCTCTCCCAGCTCCTCCAGGCAGGTTTCAGTAGCGTCGCCAATACCTCGCTGCCCGAGATCGCGAAGCAGATGCGCGTGGGCATGGACGCACTCCAGTGGGTGGTCGGCGGCTACATGTTGGCGGTCGCCAGTTTGGTCGGGGCGGCCGGTCCGATGGCGGATCGATTCGGCCGGCGCACCATGCTGGTGATCGGCAATTTAGTGATGGTGGCAGGCTCGGTCATCTGTGCACTCAGTCCCGGTATCAGTCAGCTGATCGCGGGACGGATTGTCCAAGGCGCCGGTGCTGCAATGATGGCGCCGGCCGGTCTGTCGCTACTCACCAGCGTGTATACCGGGACTGCTGAACGGGCCTTCGCAGTGATGTGGTGGTCGGTTGTCGGTACGGTCTCGCTGTCGTCCGGCCCCATTATCGGCGGTCTGATCGTCCATTATCTTGGTTGGAGGTACGTCTTTTGGCTCGGGATACCGCTCGGGCTCGCCGCGGCAATCGGTGCCTTCGCGATACTTCCCGAGTCCCGCCCGGCCAAACCCGCGTCGCTCGATCCGGTCGGCCAAATGCTGCTGACATTGGTCTTGGCCGCGGCATCTTTCGCTCTCATCGAAGGCGTCAGACTGGGCTGGACATCTGTGCCGATCCTGCTCGCAGGGGCCGTAGGGTTGGGCTGCGCTGTACTGCTGGTCCCCATTGAAGCCCGCAAGAAACACCCCGCACTTCCGGTCAGATTGTTCACCAACCGTGGATTCTCTGGTCCGCTGCTGACCGCCGCTGTCAGCTCGCTCGCGCTGGCAGGCCTGCTCTTCCTGAACACCTTCTACTTGCAAGGTGAACGCGGTCTGGATGCGTCGGTCGCCGGCTTCGTGACCTTGCCCCTGGTCGTGGGTGCCACGATCTCTGTGTTCATCTCTCGTCGCGCTGTCGCCAAGGGCTACGCGCGTATGACCATGCTGATCAGCGGGGTATTGATGGTCCTCGGGACCCTTGCACTATGGGCCACCGAGCATGCCGCATTGTCTTGGATCATCGTGCCCTATCTCATCTTCGGCCTCGGCTACGGGCTCATCGCTGAACCGATCAGCGTCATGACCCTCGACGCTTTGCCGGCCTCGCAATCCGGTCTCGCATCGAGCATGATCTCGGAAACGAGGAGGATCGGACAGCTGCTCGGCACCGCCATCATCGGCACGATGCTCGGGTTCGCCGGAGGCGTCAGCGAGTCGATTGCATTCGACGATCTCGGTGGCTGGGTCTGGGGTTTCCTCACCGCCATGGGGGTCTTGATAATCCTGTTCAATGTGCGTCGGCCCCCGGTCACCCAGCCAGTAGCCAGGACGGGCGGGCCGAGCCCTGCATCGGGCAGCCACGCCACGGCAACTGGCTAGAGTTGATTCCGTGCCCGCAATCTTGGAATCGGCCCCTGTCGAACATGGTCTGATGGCTATTGCTCGCGTAACGCCGGGCGTCCACAAGATCCGCCGCCCGGCGACCGGACTGACTCCCGAGTTCGATCTCGCCTATGTGCGCACCAAACCAACCAAGCGAGGGTCCGCGCTGCCGGTCGCCATAGTGATTCCGGGTGGGCCTGGGCTCGGCTCGATCCTGCCCTACCGCACGCTGCGGGGTGTCGCAGCCCGAGGTGGGCTTGACCTCATCATGGTGGAGCATCGCGGGGTTGGTCTGTCGCGCTTGGATGTCGATGGCCGCGATCTGCCGATCTCGGCGATGCGCATCACCGAAGTACTGGACGATATCGCCGCAGTCCTCGACCACGAAGGCGTCCAGAAGGCTTACCTGGTTGGGTCGTCGTACGGCAGCTACCTTGCATCGAGCTTCGGCATCGCTCATCCCGAGCGGGTCGCGGGCATGCTGCTCGATTCTGCACTGCAATCGGCGGACGAGCTCGAACTTGAACGGTCCGTCATCCGAGGGAAATTCTGGGATAACTCGGGCGAAGTCGCGGACGCGGTCAGGCGTCTGTCCGCAACAGGTATCGATCAGCGGGTGCTGCTAGATGTGGTCCGCGCGGCTTATGAGCTGGGTGGCGATGATCTGTTACTGCCGCTGCTCCAAAGCCGGCTGCGCGCGCGCCACGATTTCGTCTGGAATAGGCTCCAGTCGTTTGCGACCCGGGATGCCTCAATCGCTCGCATCCCTGGTATCTATGACTTCGACCTGGTGGGAGCGATCGGTTTCCGCGAACTGGGTTACGGTGCTCTACCCGACGGACTGCCCCTTGATCCTGCGCTCACCTATGCGCCGTTGATCGATGACTTCCCAGCCTTCGAGGGCGAACCGTACGATTTGAGCGCCGGGGTTCCCAACTTCCGGTGGCCGGTCGTGCTGCTTTGCGGTCGCCGAGACCTGCGCACGCCACCGGCTATCGCCGAACGTGTGGCAGCTGCCGCCCCAGATTCGGTGATGATCTCGATTAACGCGGGCCATAGTGCGCTCGACACACATCCGATGGCGCTGTTGAATGCACTCAAGTGGCTGGTCGAAGGAAGACAAGCGGAGCTGCCGGCTGCTGCCGCACGGATCGATCGGCTGCCACTACGCGGATTCGTCCCACGCGCGCCGCAATTGCTCGCGGCAGGCCTGCGGGTCGAGCGGCTGCTGGAGATGCCCTGGAGCTAGCGGAAACAGTGTCGGGCGTCCAACACTTGCCGGACGCCCGACACTCGAGTGATCGCGTCAGATGCGCTGAGCGTGTACGGATTGAAGTGCCGCGGCATCCTCGTCGGTCATTCCGACGATCGGTTCACCGTTCCAGACGATGTCGTCGCCCATCGCCTTGAGTAGCGCTTCGCGGTGGCCATGGGCCAACTTGGCGCCGTGGAAAATTGCGGCCGGCCCCCACATCATCGCGAAGGAGTCGTGCCACCCCTTGCCGATGTCTTTCACATGGATCAGATCGTGCATCGAGGTCTTCAAGTGCTTGATGGGCTCGCTGAAAGCGTCGGCCAGAACCGCGAGCGAGATCTCGCTCTCCTCGCCGGGTTGGACGAGAATTGGCTCGCTGACCGTGCCGTTCAGTGCCGAAATGAATTCCTCGGTGGTGAAGAGAATCAGGCCGTTGGTTGGACGAGGGTTGCACTCGATCGCGTAGAGCTTGCCGTCGTGGTTCACGAAATCGAACGAGAGTTGGCCGGTGAAGCTCGGATCGAGTTCGTCGATCAGACGCTGAGTGTATTCGAGGGTTGTGGTGCTGTCTTGTGCAAGGAATGCGATGCCGGTGCTGTGCGCCCACTGTTCCGGAGCAGTGTAGGTGCACTGTCCGGTGACCTTGCCATCGACGATCATGCTGTAGCTGCAGACCATCGGACCGTCGGTGAAGGGCTGGACGAGCCATGGTTGGTCGGGAGTCGGGTGACAGTCGTCGACCGACATGCGCCCGGCGAGTGGCCCGGTATTGGTCAGCAGGCCAACGCCACCGCGCGAAAATACTGCGCGGGCGAAGTACTGCGGGAAACGATCGATTGCGGCGTGGAGTTCGTCATCGCTCGAGACGACCACCGTCTCGGGAATCGGCACACCGGCTTGTTGGGCGAGACGCTGGAAGCTGCCTTTGTCGTGTAGGCGAGCGAGCTTGTCGAAGCTCCCGGTGAGCAGCTGCACGCCCTCGGGTAGATCCGCAACGCGTGCCGCGAGGTAGAAGGCCTCTTCGAAGGTCGGGATGATGGTGTCGAGATCATGGTCTTGGACGATCTTGCAGATGTCTGCGATGAACTGGTCGGTCTCGAAGCGGGGCGACGCAGTCACAGCATGAGCGGCAACATACTTCGAGTGGCTCCCCATGGCGCCCGCGTACGTATCCGCGGCAACAACGTAGTTGCCGGCGTCGCCGAGCTTTCGAACCAGATCGAGGGCAAAGGTGTTTCGTGAACTCGTGACGAGTACGCGCATGGCGGTTCCTCTCGGGTATCTGAAGCGATCCTGCCCAGATTAGCGGAGCCGTTAGCGGGCCTGCAGCAAATAGGGTACAAGCGGATCTGACTGCCATTGCGTCCTGCCCGTTTCGGAGCTACTCGCTCTTATTCTTGCGGTTGCGAGCGCTTTGGCGGCGCAGGGCCTGGCTGACGGCACTGGTATCTCGGCTGATCCCGGTGCCGATGACCATCCCGATAGCGATGGCGATGACGGCTCCGACGGTCTGCAGGAGTTCACTTCCGCCGCCCGCGGTGCCGGACGCGGCTTTGCTGAGACCGATGAATCCCATTGAACCGGGCACCATCATCCAGTAGGCGCAGGTCAGCATCACGGCGGGCGACGGTGCCATGGGAACGTGTGCGACCAGGTAGATCGTCGGAACGACAATGAGCGCTCCGATAAGACCCGAAAGCGTAGACCCGAGCAAGACGTTTCCGAGGAGTTGACCGCTATATGCCACGGTGAGTGCGAAGAGGATCCAGATGAACGAGTGTTTGGGAGCAACGGAGTAGAGGTAGTAGCCGAAGGCGACCAACAGGATGCCGAGCCACGGCGCCCACGCGCCTAATCGCGGGTCGGAGGATGTCTGAGCATGGGGCATGCCGGTGACCGTGATACCGACATATACCCCGAATGCCAACAGTGCCAGGGTCGCAAATCCGTAGACTGTTCGGCTGGCACCTGAGATGATCTGGCCGCTGGTGAGCTCTACCGCCGCCATGGTCAATGTGAGGCCGGGTAACAGGCTGGCGAGGGCTGGAGTGACCAGGCTGAGGATGCTCACCTTGGCGAGCTCCGGCGCCGCAAGGCCGACGAAGAGGGTTGCGACGAACGCTGCGATCACGGGCAGCACGAGTGCGAGGGTTCGCACTCGTGATCCGGCCAGGAGGAGCACGCCGATGATCACTCCGAGTATTGCGTAGATGGGTAGCGCGGCTGCTGTGGGATTCAACACCAGCCCAAAGCCGACAGTTAACAGCACGTGCCCCACCAGCGAGAGCCAGAAGCCGAAGCGTGGCGGATCCTCGACGATTTTCGCGGCCCTATCGACGACCTCGTCCGGATCGATCTGGTTTTTCGCGGCGCGGGTGATCAGACGCTCGATGGCGTCGACTTGTTCGAGTCTCAGCGCGGGCAGGTCGGCGCTGAAGACCGACGTTCGGGGAGGGTCTGCAGCGGGATCGTCGATGAGCACGAGCGTCGGCAGGGTAGCGACCCTTAACTCGGTACGGTCGTACGCCTTCGCGAGGGCACTGAGTGTTGCAGCGACCTCATTCGTCGGCTGAGAGCCGGCGAGTAAGGCGGGTCCGAGTTCGCCCAGCATGCCGAGCACTTTCGCGGAGGGCTCATCTGGACGGGGTGCCGTGGACTCGTCGGTAACAAGTGTGGCCAGCGCCTCTTGTAGCCGGGTCTTCCATGGTTTCATCGGGCGGCTCCTCATTTCTCAGGCGCGGCGAGTTGGATTGCGGACCAGGGCGGCGTCGACTGGCGGGCGGTCTCGTGCGTGAGTCTACCGAGCGGGACAACGACACGGCAGACAAGAGACACCATGCATCTTGCGATCGGTGCAGATCTGAGTATGCTCGATCCAGGGACAGTAGACCGTACGGATGCTGGACTCGACAGCGTGCCGAGATCCTCCGTGGAATGTTCTTGAAACCTTCGATCAGCGAATCATGCCAGGAGTTCACCAGTGACTGTTGCGATCAGTAACACGTGGGTCGGCTCAGGACACGAAGTGGTGACGAGAAGCAGAGCCATCCACCATGCGTCCAAGGGACTCTGAAAGGATGCTTCAAGAGATTCTGAAAGGATGTTTCATGTTTGGATGGTTCCGCTCGTCGGGGAGAAAAGAACCTTCTGCGCAACTTGCAATTAATCCTGTTTTCACGTGCCCGGGTAGGGCGGCATCGGTTCAGTGGCACGAGATCAAAGATCGGTGCCGGCGGATGCACGCTGACCGCTGGCGCATCTCGGATTCCGCAGCATCAACCCATTGGATCACCAATGAACTCGCATGACGATATGAGTAAGGCAGACAAGAACCATGACCGCGCTAGCCATCAGGCGGCCGATCGTGCGGCTACCACTAAAGAATCTTCCGCACATGGATTCAAGGTTCCGCGAGGCCCGATACTTGTCCCGACGCAGACCAAACAGTCCTGGTATTTCATCATCGGCGGTAGCCTCTTCGCGGTGGGCGCGGCTGCTGCTGTTTGGAGTTTCGGTGGCGCCAATCTGACGAACTGGTTGTGCTTCATCGGTGCCTGGTTCTTCACGGCTGGTGGGCTAACTCAGCTCGCGCTCAGTGGAGACGCCACGGTGCCGGTTCCGCACGGGCGAGGAAAGGCATACCGTGCCGAATGGCTTGCGGCAGCCACTCAAAGCTTTGGCACAATCTTGTTCAATGTAAGCACCTCGGCAGCGCTCAGCGCGACGACAATCGACGCGGAGAAACACTACATGTGGAACCCCGATGCCGGCGGATCGGTGGCATTCCTCATCAGCGCGGTCCTCGTTTACATTGCGTTCTATCGCAGTGAACACACCATCTGGGCGCCGAGGCGAATCCAGTGGTGGGGTGCCCACATCAACATGGTCGGCTGTATCGCGTTTGCGGCATCAGCCGTCGGCGCATTCGTGCTCGACGACGGGACGAGCAAAGATGCGAACCTCGCGAATATCGGCACGCTGGTCGGTGCTATCTGCTTCGTCGTCGCATCTGTGCTCGCGCTGCCGTCGCAGCCGTGGAATCGTGTCGCCGCGCTGAGGTCACACAAGGCCGCAGTTCGGGCGTACGAGGCCGCAATTCGGGCGAAGAAGGGCGGGGCGGCGACATCGCACTGATTCGCTTGGCGTTCGTTACTCGACAGTCGAAAACGCCGATTCAACTACAAACGCACCTGGCCAATTCAGGACCCGGTGTCAGGAGCACTTCACATAGTGCACGAGATGAAGAAGGGACACGCGGATGTGTACACGAGTATTGTGGCCTGACGCCAATGGGGCAGTAATAGTCGGACGCAATATGGATTTCCATATGGATCTCCTGACAAATCTCTGGAAGATGCCCCGGGGTATAGAGCGCACGGACGGGGTGAACGGAAAGCTGACGTGGAAAGCAAAATACGGCAGCATTATCGCGACCGCGTTCGATCTCATCGCAACCGACGGTATGAACGAAGAGGGCCTCGCTGGCCATATTCTGTGGCTCGCCGAGTCAAATTACGGTAAGCCGAAAGAATCCGACGTCCAGCTCAGCCAGGCGATCTGGTTGCAGTATTATCTCGACAACTTCGCTACGGTCGAAGAAGCTGTCGAGTGGACCAAGAAGACCGATGTGCAGATCGCTCAGCTTTTCGACCCGACCGGTCACCTGGTGCCCACCTTGCACCTGGCACTCAACGATGCCACTGGCGACTCCGCGATCATCGAATACACCGACGGCAAGCCCACCGTGTACCACAGCCGTGAGTACCTGGTGATGACTAACTCGCCGACCTACGACAAGCAGCTCGAGTTGGTGAAGAAAATCGAAGGTCTCGGTGGCGATCAGCCGTTGCCGGGCTCGACGCTGGCGAGTGACCGTTTCGCGCGCGCCTCCTATTACGTGCACCACCAGCAGCAGCCGAAGTCGCAACTGCAGGCGATGGCGGCGATGTTCAGTATTATCCGGAATGCTGCGCAGCCTTTCCGTACTCCCGAACCCGGCAAACCGGACGCTTCCCAGACGATCTGGCAGGTCGTGGCCGACTTGACGAACAAACGTTACGCTTTCGAGTCGACCACCCGCCCGAATGTTGTCTGGGTCGAGTTCGAGAAGATGAGCTTCGCCGAGGGTACCAAGACCTTGAAGCTCGACCTCGTCGGCAAATTGGCGCTCGAGGGTGGCCTGGCCGGCAATGTCAGTCACAAGTTCGCCGAGGTGGACGAGGCCGGCATGAATCTGCTCGGCACCGGATTACAGGCTCTCGAATTCGTCGCTAAGAAACAAGACGAGTTCAAGGAACTCACGAAAATGTTCAACTATTTCAAGCCGAGCAAGCAGGACGCATAACTAGGCATGAAAGATGCGGGTGGCGATCAACAACTTGGTCGCCACCCGCATCTTCGTCGGTAAGGTGCTCCGGCCGGGGTTAGTAGCTGATGGCGCCCTCGACCACGGGTGCTCCGTATTGGTTGGGGCCAGGCTGCGCGGCTCCCAGGCAGAGCACAATCAAGATGACCGAGCCGACCAAGGGAATCAGGTTCAACAAGAGCAGCCATGCGCTCTTACCAGTGTCATGTAGCCGGCGGGCCGCCACGGCCAAGCTCGGCAATAGGACCGCTAGGCCAACGATCGCGGAAATCACCGAGAAGACCGATTCACCGTTAGCGTTGGCGGTCATGCGGGCCAACGCATTCAGTACGAGATTGATGATGAACCAGGTCAGCCACCAGGTGACCCATTCACGTCGGCTGGCGCGGCCGCTGAAGGTCGCATATTTCGAGAAGGTGTATTTCAAAGATTCAACGATAGTCAAGATATTCCTTCGCTTAGGGGGTAGCCAGTCGGCAGTGCCGATTATGCGAACCCAAGAATAGCTCAAATTGGCAGGGTCACCAGATTCGGACTCGTTCGCTCGGATCGAGCCAGAGCCTGTCGCCGGGTGTGGTATTGAACGCTTCGTGGAACTCGTTGATATTGCGGACCGTCTGGTTGCAGCGGATCTCATCGGGGGAGTGCGGATCGGTCGCGAGTCGCTCTTTCAGGGCTTCCGGACGCATGATGGTGCGCCAGGTTTGAGCCCAACCGAAGAAGAAGCGCTGCGCCGCGGGGATACCGTCCACCGGTTCGGGTTCGTTTCGGCCAGCTGCCAGCCGCCAGGCCTGGTAGGCGACCTGCAGGCCGCCCAGGTCGCCGATATTCTCGCCGAGGGTCAGTTCTCCATTGACCCGTTGATCTGGGACTTCTGCGGGTGAGAGGAGCGCATACTGTTCCACTAGCGATCGGGTGCGCTGCTCGAAGGCTTCGCGATCTTCATCGGTCCACCAGTTGCGCAGTTTGCCGTCTCCATCGCAGGTGGAACCTTGGTCGTCGAAGCCGTGGCCGATCTCATGGCCGATGACGGCTCCGATCCCGCCATAGTTCACGGCGTCGTCGGCGTCGGCGTCGAAGAACGGCGGCTGCAAGATTGCGGCCGGGAAGACGATCTCATTGCGCAATGGATGGTAGTAGGCGTTCACCGTCTGCGGGAACATCAGCCACTCCTCGGGGTCGATCGGCCCGGAGAGTTGGTGGATCATATAGTCGAAGGCAAAGCTTTCGGCGCGCAGGACATTGCCCAGCAGGTCATCGCGGTGAAGTTCGAGCGCGGAATAATCGCGCCAGCGGTTCGGATAGCCGATTTTGGCGCGGAACTTGCTCAGCTTCTTCAAAGCCTCGGCGCGAGTGGTGTCGGTCATCCAATCGAGCGCGCTGATCGACTCTCGGTAGGCCTCCAAGAGATTGGCGACCAGTTCTTCGGCGTAGGCCTTGGTAGCAGGCGGGAAGTGTTCCGCCACGTAGATTCGACCGACAGCTTCGCCGAGGACGCCCTCGACAAGCGAAACACCGCGCTTCCAGCGTTCACGAAGTACCGGGATGCCTTGTAGCGTGCGGCCGTAAAAGTCGAAGTTCTGTTCAACCATGGCCTGCCGAAGATACGGAGCCAGCGCGTCGATGATCTGCCAGCGCTCCCAAGCTTTCCAATCGTCCAGTGAATCGGCGTTTACCAGGGCGGCCACCTCAGGCAGGAAAGTCCGCTGGCAATTCACGACTTCGGCAACGGTCGAGCTTGGTAGCCTGGCGCCCGCCAAAACCTGGTCCCAGGCGATATCTGGGCTCATCGCCGTGAACTCGTCCCAGGTCTGCGGGAAGTACATCTGAACCATGTCTCGGGTACGCACCTTATCCCAGTGACAAGCCGCGATCCTGGTCTCGAGGTCGAAGACACGGCGGGCCTGCCCTGCCGCATCAGCGATCCCGGCAAGAGCGAACATGGCCTCGATATGGGCGAGATAGGCTTCGCGGGTCTTGGCGTGCTCGTCGAGGCGGTAATACTCTTCGTCCGGAAGACTGATACCCGACTGCGAGACGAACAGTAGATAGCGCGCCGGATTCCCCGGGTCGGCGTCATTATCGAGATCAAAGAGTGCGCCGATGCCGTGGCGAGCCGACCAGCCCCAGAAGTGAGCCAACTCGCTGACCGTGGAGATCTCATCCACCTGGGCAAGTAACTCTTGTAATGGCGCATTGCCGAGCCGCTCCACGGCTTCGGTATCCATGAACGAGGCGAAGAGATGTGCGATACGCGCCGCGTCGGTGTCTTCACGGCCGGCCTGACAGTCGTTGATGATCTCTCGAACGGCAGCCTCGGAGTCTTCCCGCAATTCCTGGAAGGCTCCCCAACCACTGCGGTCTTCGGTGTCGAAACAGATCATCGTTCGGCCGGACGCCATCATCGAAGAAGGCAAGGTTCAAAGCATCGTTAGTCACCGAGATAGCCTACCTTCCGGCTCGAATGTGCAGCCATATTGCCTTGTGAACAGTCATTTAGCTGACCGCCCAGGTGTCGTCGCCGGCCAGCAACGCCTGCAATTGGGATGTCTTCCCGTGAAGATCTGGACTCACGCGTCCCTGCGCGGTCGCGATCTGTTCGCGGGACAGATCGTCGTAGCAGGGCCGGTCCACCTTGCGGAAGATACCGATCGGGCTGCGTCGCATCAGACCGGAATCGGTCAGCCGGCTCAGCGCGAAGGCCCGCGTCGGATCGGTCGCAGTCGGATCGTGGACGATGACCTTTTCCAATCCGACTTCGCTGACCGGGGCCAGTTCAAGATGCCCGTCCGAGGCCTGCACAACACCCAGCCTGCCGCCCGAAGCCAGCACCGGCTGACCGGCCTCCAGCCTGATAACGCCTTCGCTGTCGGGCGCGGTGAGGGCATCCCAGGCGCCGTCGTTGAAGATCGGGCAGTTTTGGTAGATCTCAACCAGCGACGATCCGCGATGCTCGAACGCGGCGCGCAGCACCGAGGTCAGATGCGCCCGGTCGGCGTCGATGCTGCGCGCGACGAAAGTGGCCTCAGCTCCCAGCGCGAGGCTGACCGCGTTCACGGGGGTGTCGAGTGAGCCGGCGGGGCTCGATTTGGTGATTTTGCCGACCTCGCTCGTCGGGGAGAACTGTCCCTTGGTGAGCCCGTAGATGCGGTTGTTGAACAACAGGATCGTGATGTTGACGTTGCGGCGCAGCGCGTGAATCAAGTGGTTACCGCCGATCGATAGTGCATCCCCGTCGCCGGTGATCACCATGATCGCGAGGTCGGGTCTGGTGATCGCCAGCCCGGTGGCGATCGTCAGGGCCCGACCATGAATCGAATGCATACCGTAGCTATTCAGGTAGTACGGGAACCGCGATGAGCAGCCGATACCCGAGATGACGACGGTGTTCTCGCGGGCGATACCGAGCTCGGGTAAGAGCCCTTGAACAGCACTCAGAATCGCGTAATCACCGCAGCCCGGACACCACCGAACCTCCTGGTCGCTGGTGAAGTCCTTACGCTTCAGCGGGGTGGCGCTCAACGGCACCTTGCTGAGTCCGCCCTGTGCATGCGTCTGGTCCTGGTTCTCAGACATGCTGCACCTCCTCGACCTCACTCAAGAGATATTCCGTCAATTCGCTGACAGTCAGCGGCATACCCCGTATTCGAGACCAGCTCCTTGCGTCCACGAGGTATTTGGCGCGCAAGATCGTGGCGAACTGACCGAGGTTGATTTCGGGGACGATGACCCGGTCTGCTCTGCGCAGCAGCGCACCCAGATTGGCCGGCAGTGGGTTGAGATTCCGGATGTGTATCTGAGCGATGGGTAGTCCGAGTTCTCGCACACGTCGTACTGCCGCGGTGATCGAACCCCACGTGGAACCCCAACCGACTACCGCCAGTTTGGCCATCCCGCTCGGATCGTCCCAGACGGCATCCGATACCGGAATGCGGGCAATATGGTCGGCTCGCAGCCTGACCATCGTGTCGTGGTTGTTTCCGTCATAGCTGACCGCGCCCATCCCGTCGGACTTTTCAAGACCGCCGATCCGGTGCTGAAGATCTGGGGTACCAGGCAGCGCCCACGGTCGATCGAGAGTCAGCGGATCGCGCCGATAAGGTGCGAAGCCGCCGTCCTCGGTATTGGGTAGGGTGGCGAACCCGGGGTCGATGACCGGTAGTGCGGTCGCGTCGGGAATCATCCAGGGCTCGGACCCATTGGCCAAATAGGCGTCCGAGAGCATGATCACCGGTGTGCGATGTGTCAGCGCAATACGGCAGGCTTCGAAGGCTGCCCTGAAACAATCCGCCGGGGAGTTGGGCGCGATCACGGGGATCGGTGACTCACCGTTGCGTCCCCAGAGCGCCTGAAGCAGGTCGGCTTGTTCGTTCTTCGTGGGCATCCCGGTGGATGGTCCTGCACGCTGGACATCAATGACGACCAGCGGCAGTTCGGTCATCACCGCCAGATTGATCATTTCCTGTTTGAGAGCCAGGCCAGGCCCCGAGGTCGTCGTGACACCCAGCGCACCGCCGAAGGACGCCCCGAGCGCGGCGCCCACCGCAGCGATCTCGTCCTCCGCCTGGAAGGTCTGCACACCGAAGGCTTTACGCTTGCCCAGCTCGTGCAACAGATCTGAGGCCGGAGTGATCGGGTAGGCGCCCAAGAAGAGTGGCAGACCGCTGGCGACCGAAGCTGCGAGTAGACCGAGCGCGGTTGCCCGGCTGCCGGAGATCTGGCGGTAGCGCCCGGGAGCCTGGGTGGTTGGGGCCACTTCATAACGCACCGCGAACGTTTCGGTGTTCTCTCCGTAGTTCCAGCCTGCCTCGAGCGCGGCCAGGTTTGCATCGCGGATCTCAGGCTGTGCTGCGAACCTGGTCTGCAACCAATCGCGGGTGGGAGCCATGTCGCGGCTATAGAGCCAGCTGACGAGGCCCAATGCGAACATATTGCGTGTCCGGGCGACCGCTTTGCGTTTGAGCCCGAAGGGTGCAACAGCCTCCGCGGTGACCGAGGTCAGATCGAGACTGACCAGCTGATAGCTGGCTTCGAGGACACCCTCGGTGAGTGGATCGGTCTGATATCCGGCATGGGTGAGATTGCGTTTGGTGAACTCGGACGAGTCCGTAATCAGGATTCCCCCGCGGCGCAACGATGGTAGATGCACCTTGAGCGCGGCCGGGTTCATGGCCACCAAGACATCAAGGTCCTCACCGGGGGTGACGATGTCACGGTCGGCGAAATGCACCTGAAAACTACTGACTCCGGCGATGCTTCCTTGCGGGGCACGGATCTCCGCGGGGAAGTCGGGCAAGGTGACAATGTCGTTACCCTGGCGTGCGGCCTCGGTTCCGAACCGGCCACCGGTGAGTTGCATGCCGTCTCCGGAATCGCCGGCGAATCTGACCACGACCCTGCTGACCTGCTCGGCCATTGCAACAACCTCCAGTTCGAAAAGACCGCCGGGATCGCTCTCGGCAACGCCCGTGCTGGCGTCGCGGCAGCATTCGCGTTGCGTGGTTGGGTGCACGCTTTTAATACAATAGTTGTTGTATAAAAAAACCGGTCGGCGCAACTCGGGGAAAATGGGTTCTCGAATCGTCTGAACAGGGCAGGGCGTAGGCTAGGCGCCATGCCCTCAGACCCCTCTCGGCCGAGGCACTGCGTCCGGTGACCGGCTGGTTCGCGGCCCACCGGGCTCAGGTCGTCGAAGCCTGGCGCGTGAAGAACGTTCGCCGAGGCTTCTACGGCACCGTGCTCATCACACTGGGTGCTTTGTCACCGGCCTACCTGCCGCGAAATTCACCGTGGTGGCAGTTGCTATCGAACGCCCAGATCAGCGGCTGGCCGGCCAAGCTGAGCGGCACCCTGATCACCATGGCCGGGCTCTTCCTACTCCTGGACGCCTGGTTCCGTCTCCGACCCCGGCCCGGCACCGGGGAAGCTGAATCCTACGCCTATCACCATGTGCGGCATTGGGCGATCCTGCTGATCTGGGGGGCGCCGTTCCTGCTGGCCCCGCCGATCTTCAGTCATGACGCCTACAGCTACGCCGCTCAAGGTTGGCTGATCCACAACCACATCAACCCTTATGATGCCGGCCCTGCCGTGCTACCGGGTGCCTTCGCCGACCAGGTCTCCTGGGTCTGGCGTGATACTCCGGCCCCTTATGGTCCGCTCGCCTTGCAACTGCAGCACATGATCGTGGACCTGACGGGATTCCGCCCCTATATTTCGGCGGTCGCCATGCGGACTCTGTCGGTGATCGGGGTCGGACTCATCGGGCTATTGATTCCTCGGATAGCTCGCATGCGGGGCGCCGATCCTGCCTTCGCTGCGTGGTTCGCGACGCTGAACCCCGTGCTGGTGATCGACTTCATCGGCGGCGCACACAATGACTCATTGATGATGGGCCTGGTCGTGGCTGGTCTTTGGGTGACGCTGTGGCCTGCCAAGCGCCGCTTCAACGGCTGGTGGTTGCTGGGCGCGGTTCTCATCGGTATCGGCGCGGCGATCAAACAGCCCGCCATCATGGCTGCTTACGCTTTGCCGCTGCTGGTACGGCCATGGTCGAACTGGAGCTTGCGCGAGGTGGCGATCACAGCGGGGCGGGTGTTAGCAAGCTTCGCCGTCGCGATCGGCTCGTTCTGTCTGGTGACGCTGGCCACAGGACTGGGATTCGGATGGATCAACGCGGTCAGCGTGCCGGGCCGGGTAGTGACGATCGCCCCGTTCACCGTCATCGGCCAGGCCATCCAGCTGGTGCTCAACTTCTTCAATCTCGATCCGACCGGATGGGCCGCGATCACGGTCTCGCGTGCTGCGGGTGTGGCGATCGCGGGAGTCTTGATCGCGATGATGGCAGTAACCATCGCCAGGACACGTCCGATGCTTTTCTTAGCGCTTGCCTATCTGACGGCCGCCCTGGCATTGCCGGCGGTTCGCAGCTGGTATGTGCTTTGGGGTGGATTGCTGCTACCGCTGGCCGATCCGCCCCGCAGAGTCGTGAAGATCGCCATTTGGACCACCGTGGTGTTGCTCTGTTACAACGGCATAAATATGTCCTGGCGCAATGACACCATGGCACTAGGTTTTGCTGCCGCTGCGGGCATCTGGTGGCTGGCCCGCACTCACGGAGACAACACGCCAGGGATGGGTGACCGGCGCCGCAAGATACCGGCGGGCGCCGACCACATTGAATTGCAGGAAGGCTGAATCGATGACGAACACGATCGTGAGTGAAGTCGCCGATGGCGTAGGCACGATAGTGCTGAACCGTCCAGAGCGCATCAATGCGGTGACCCGCGAGATGGTCGATCAGATCGCGGAAATACTGCACACCTGGGCGGATGATGATCGCGTCGAACAACTCGTGCTGGCGGGCGCAGGTCAGCACGGCTTTTGTGCCGGTGCCGACGTTCGAGCACTGCGTGAGCAGATCAGTGCTGGATTTCCTCTACGCAGAGTATGAGATGGAACAGTTCATCGCCTACTATCCGAAACCGGTGACCTCACATCTGGTCGGAATTGCGATGGGTGCCGGCCTGGGCATTGGGCTGCACAACACGTTAAGTATCGGCGAGCCGAGTACTCGCTGGGCGATGCCCGAGACCGCGATCGGGCTGTGGCCCGATGTCGCGGTCTGTTTCGAATTGTCCCGGGCGCCCGGTCGCGTCGGCGAGTACCTGGCGATGTCGGGCGAGACCATTGACGGTGCCAGCGCCTGGTGGGCCGGCCTGCTGACGCAGTGCCGTGGCTGCGACGAACCAGAGGCTTCGGCGCTGGCCGGTGCGTCAGACTGGATCGACGAGTGCTTCGGTGCCGAGCGCGCCGCCGAGATGATCGCGCTGCTCGAGGGCCACGCGAACCCGGATGCACGCGCAGCAGCCGCGGTCATCAGGCGACGCAACCCACTGTCGGTCTGCGTGGCGTTGCAGGCAGTCCGAAACGCTCGCCAGATGACCGAGGTCTCGGAGGTTTTCGATCAGGACCGTCGCTTGGCCACAAGTTTCATGGCGAATCCGGACGACTTCGTCGAAGGCGTGCGCGCCAAGCTTGTGGACAAGGACCAGAATCCGCAGTGGTCTTACGCGCGTATCGAGGACGTGGACCCCGCAGTCGTGATCTCCCGGTTCGCGGTTTGAGTTCGTGATCCGGCCGGTGGTGGTTCGGGTGGATCGTCGGCCGCATCGACGGTGTGCCTTGAGATGGCCTGGGGCTGTTCAGATCTGGTAGTCCACGACCACGGGTGCATGATCGCTGATCCGCGCCTCGTAGGAGCTTTCCTTGTCGGTGCCACCGGTGACCGCGAGCTTCGCGAGCCGCGGTGTGGCCAGCTGATAGTCGATACGCCAGCCGGTATCCGAGTCGAAAGCTCTGCCGCGCCAACTCCACCACGAGTAGGGCCCCTCGGCCTCCGGATGTAAACGGCGCATCACGTCGACCAGGGTGCGCGGCGAGATGACCGAGCTGAACCATTCGCGTTCCTCCGGGAGGAAGCCGGCCGACTTCTGATTACCACGCCAGTTGCGAACGTCATAACGAGTGTGTGCGATGTTGAAATCACCCATGACCAGGAACTCTCGGCCGCGCGCCGCCGCAGCCAACCGCGCTCGCTTCAGCTGGAGCGCGAAACCGGCCAAAAACGCCATCTTCCGCTCATAGCGTAGCTGGGCGTCTCGCGCGGTGGCCGTGTCGCGCGGGGCAACTGGGGAGTCGCCCTTCGGAATATAGACACTGGCGATCGTTATCGGGTTAGAAAGCAGATCGACCTCCAGATAGCGACCCTCCGCGACGAAACCACGTAGTTGGCGAGCGAGGGTGAAATCCGTAGTCACCGCGGCAGGGGTCGGCTCGCCGCCGGGCGCCCAGGTCAGGGCGTGCGTTCCCCAGGCCCGCACCGCAGCTACCGGCTCGCGGGTGAGTAAGGCGACGCCGTTGCGTCCTGCCAGTGTCCCCGGGTCGTAGGCGACGTGGTAGTCACCGAAAACCTCCAACGGCAGCTGATCGGCGGGGCAACGCACCTCTTGCAACGCGATGACATCGGGCTGCCGCTCGTCTCGCCAGCCCACGATGCCTCGCCGGTGAGCTGCCCGGATGCCGTTGACATTGTGTGTGGCGATGCGCATGGCGCCACCATAGACGAGGGTTTCACGCCGGTAGGCTCGTCGACGTGAGTACCAGGCGAGTAGCTACCGGAGACAGGAGACCATCGGGGTTCCGCAGCGGTGCCGCCTGGATCGCGGTTATCGGCTGGTGGGCTGCAGTAGCCCTCGGCATCATCGCTGTCGTCGTGCTCAACAGCTCGTTGGCGGACGAAACCCGCCTCGGTCTTCAAAGCGTCGGTATCTGGCTGGCCGGCTTTACAGCGCTCGCGGCACTGACCGGGTGGGTGGGCAGCATCGGATCGGTGATGAAGGACATCGGACGTATTCGTGTGGGGGCACTCTTTCTGCTTGCCGTGCCCCTGATCAGCCTGGTTTTTGGGATCGTCGCGGTTTCTTCGACCATTGTGCGGCCGACCGACCCACTACTGATGCTATGGGTGATCATCTGCGCACTGCTCTTGGGGGCCGGAACACTACTGATCGTGCTTCCGGAGCATCTGGGCATCTGGTGAGCGGAGCAGGCGATTCGCCCACGTGACCGCGCCCGCTTCGAGCCGGACTATCCTGCGCGCGGACCCGGTCCGCACGAGAGGATATGGGAAGATCAGCCTATGAGCATAGAAACGGTCGAAGTCAACGGCATGATCCGACTCGGCCAGTTTCTGAAGTATGCGGGCATAGCCGACTCGGGCGCCCACGCCCGGGAGCTCATCGAAGCCGGTGACGTCCAGGTTGATGGCCAGGTCGAGACCAGGCGCGGTCGACAATTGCACGGTGGCGAGATCGTGACGGTCATCACCGACGCTTTCGAATCGTCCGTGCGCGTTGGATAAGCGGGAGAGTGCGTTGAGGTTCTGGGATTTCGTCGGACAAGGCACCATAGTCGTATACAGCCTGATCACCTTGGTTCTGGTCACCCTATTGGTGGCGCGCACCAGTAAGCGGGTGCTCGGTATCCAGGTGTCGATCGTGCGTGCCCTTCTGGTGGTTCTTGTCATCTTCGGTTCGCTTGGCCCGGTCGTCGTCCATTTCGCTGAGAACATCACCCTGCCAGGTGATGCGACGTCGCCGACTCTCGCCATGGCCATCGTGATGGCCGGATTAGCGTTCGGGGTTTTCGCGGTTGGCCTGCTGGGGCTGATGGTCCTGGAAGTCCTCATTCCCACTGGCTCGATGCCGCCGTTGCGGGGGCTTTTCACCGGGTGGCGCGCGCGGATACGCCGAACCGGACGCTATCTGCAGATCATGACCATCCTCTTCCGTCGCGGTCTGACCGCGCAGCTGCGTGGTGTGATGGATACCGGACCGACCACGGCGGAATCTGTGCGGTTAGCCATGGAGGATGCCGGGGTCACCTTCGTGAAACTCGGTCAGCTCCTGTCGACCCGTACCGACCTGCTGCCGCCCGAATTCACTGCAGAGTTATCAAAGTTGACCAGCCAAGCTGTACCAGAACCGTACGCATTGGTCGACAGGATGCTGGAGACCGAGCTCGGTGACGACCTGGCCAGACTGGAGATCGACACCAAGCCGCTGGCATCTGCATCTTTGGCCCAAGTACATGCGGCGACTCTGGACGAGAAATACCAGGTGGTGGCCAAGGTACAGCGAACCGGAGCCCCCGAACAGGTCGCGATCGACCTCCAGATACTCCGGCGATTAGCCAAGACTTTGGTTCGCAACGCCGAGTGGGCGAGCAGACTCGGGGTCGATGAGATCGTCGGCGATTTCGCGGACTCGGTTCATGCTGAACTTGATTTCACCGTCGAGGTCACCAATATGGACTCGCTGCGCCCGCGGTTGGTCGCGGGCGGGGTGCGGGTACCGGAGGTTTATCCTGATCTATGCACCCAGCGGGTGATCGTGATGGACCGCTTCGATGGCACCCCGGTCTCCCGAGCGGATGAGATCCTCGCAGCCATGCCTGCGTCGACCCGTGAGCAGTCCGCGACCGTGCTGCTCAAAGCCGTGCTCGGGCAGATCCTCGATCAGGGGCTTTTCCACGCCGATCTGCACGCCGGAAATGTGTTGATCTGGCCGGACGGCACAGTCGGGCTGCTCGACTACGGTTCGGTCGGACGGTTGGACGCTACAGCACGCCGCAACCTCGGCTTGCTGCTGTGGTCGGTGGACTCCGATGATCCGGCGCTCGCTACCGATGCGGTGCTCGAGTTGCTCGATCATGAGGGCCAGATCGATGAACATGACCTGCAGCGCAAACTGGGTGTGATCATCACTCAGGTACGCGCCAATGCCACTGGCACCAGCATGGCCTTCTTCGGACAGCTGCTGCAGCTGGTGCTGGCCGAGGGTATGCGGGTGCCGGGCAATATTGCGTTGGCGTTGCGTTCGTTGGGTGCGCTCGAGGGCACGTTGAAGCTGATGAACCCGGCACTGGAGCTGATCGCGGCGGCCCGTGATCAGGCACGCACCGTGATCGGCGATATCGGTCCCAAGGGCGCGAAACAGCAGATGGCGAACCAGGTGGTTCGTTTCGTCCCCCTGGTGAATCATCTGCCCAGACGCATCAACCGCATCACCGACGATCTCGCGTCCGGGCGGTTCACCACGCATACCCGGGTGGTTTCGCATCCGGAGGATCGGGCTTTCCTAACCGGGCTGGCGAACCAGGTGGTTGTCGCGATCCTCGCCGGTTTCGCGGTCATCGGCGGCATCATGTTGGCCGTCTCCTCGGGTGGGCCGAGGATTGACGGTTTCCGGGTCTTCGACATTCTCGGATTCCTGTTGGGCATCAGCGGCTTCGTCCTTGCGTTGCGGAGCGTGGCGATGGTTTACGGCCGACGAACATAGACGCAGCGGCAATCGCATCACTAGACGGGAGATACGCATGGGGGCGGGCGGGCCGAGTGGTCACATCGAACCGGTCAGGCATTCCGGTTGGAGCGTCTCATTGATACCGGCAGTCTTGGTTTCGGCGTCCGCGTTCTTTCTTTTCGCGGTCGAGTGGCGTCCGGTGGGGTACCTGGCGATGGCGCTGGGCATCGGACTGTGCACCTGGCTCGACAGAGTCCTTTTACGCGATTTGCTATTGATCTGTGTCGGCCTGATCATCGTCTCCACGATCTCGGTGCGCGCCGATGTGAGTTGGTCGAACGTGGTGCTGATGGGGACAGTCTTGAGCCTGGCGGTGGCGGTGCCATATCTGCTCTCCCGCTTCGGCTATGGGGATCACACGATTCGTTTCCGGTGGCTCTCCGGGGAGCCCTGGGCCAAGTGGATGTGGGGCTATCTGATCGCCGTGCCGGTTATCGGATGGCTGGTGTTGCCCGCCTATTTCGTGCGCAGCGGCACCTATTTGAACTGGCCGCCACTAGCGGACGGGGGAGAAGTCGCCCGCTTCCTCGTCGGTGTGAACTTCGTTGGTTCCTGGGACGAGTTCTTCTTCATCTGCACCATTTTCGTGCTGTTCGCGCGGCATTTCAGGTTCGGGGTCGCCAACGTCTTACAGGCAGTCATCTTCGTCAGCTTCTTGTGGGAGCTGGGCTACCAGTCGTGGGGGCCATTCTTGACCGCGCCATTCGCCATGTTGCAGGCGTTCTTGTTCATGAAGAGCCGTTCACTGCTCTACGTCTTGTGTGTGCACCTTCTCTTCGATGTCGTCGTCTTCTTGTCGATCGTGCACGCCCGTTACCCCGAGGCGCTGCCCATTTTCTGGTATTGACGAATAGCCCGCATTCGGCTCGCAAAACTGCGCCGAGCCCGATCCGGGCAAAGACGCACTATCGGTAGTTGACGAACTGCACTGCGAAATCGAAGTCGGCGTCTCGGACGAGTTTTTGCACTTGCTGTAGGGCGTCGCGTGACTTCGAACTCACCCGCAACTCGTCGCCCTGGATCTGAGCCTTGACACCCTTGGGACCCTCATCACGGATCAGCTTGGAGATCTTCTTCGCGTTCTCCTGCGAGATGCCGTTCTGCATATCGGCCGTCATATGCCACAACTTGCCCGACAGCTTCGGGTCAGTGGCGTGCACCGACTTCAGATCAACCTTGCGACGAACCAACTTCGACTGGAAAACATCCCAGATCGCCTTGACGCGTTCCTCTCCGTTGGCCCGCATCGCGATCTGATCACCCGACCATTCGATCGAGGCGTCGGTGCCCTTGAAGTCGAAACGCTGCCGCACTTCACGCGCGGCCTGGTTGAGTGCGTTATCGACCTCCTGACGGTCGACCTTGCTGACGATATCGAACGAACTGTCTGCAGCCATGCGTCCATCCTGCCATCAGGTGCTACCCGAAGCGTGTCGGTTCCTCGTTTGAATCCAGCTGTCGTCCCAGTTGACGCCGCTGGAGTTTACGATGAGAACCGCACACGTTCCGGTCGTGTGCGTGTGAATTTGAGCCCATGGCCTGCCTCGAATCGCCCTCGTTGTGACATCTTCGGCGGGCTCTGCTATCGTTTTTCTTCGCTGGTTGACAACACGGCAGCTTGCCCGAGCGGCCAAAGGGAGCGGTCTGTAAAACCGTCGGCTTCGCCTTCGATGGTTCGAATCCATCAGCTGCCACCAGTTCGAGAGTGTCTTCGGTCCACGCGGACCGGAGACACTCTCTTTTTGGGTGGCTTTGTCAGTCGGTGTAATGCGGAGTGGTCGCCAGCTCTTTCGCGATCTGCGCGGCCAACGCCACATTGCGCTGGTAGAGCTCGATGTTGAGCCGGTGGGCCTGCCCATGGGTGGTGTCCTCGAACACGGCCAGTAGCACCTGGGTGTCTTCTGGGTTTCCCTGCGGCAGATGCTCCACGATATCGATAGCCTCGCTGACTCGCTCCTGGAAGTCGAGGAGTTCCAGGTCGGGGGGAGTCGGATTAGCAATCACCAAGGATTGGCTGAGCCCCAGGTCATCACGCGCTCGCGCGATCTCGGCGATCTCGGCGGCAGTCTCTACCTGGTAGTCGACTCCGTAGCCGGTATCGGCCAGGTACATGCCGGGGAACTGTGAGGTGCGGTAACCGAGTACCGAGATCCCCAGCGTCTCCAACCGTTCCAAGGTGGCCGGCACGTCCAACATCGGACGAACGCCAGAGGTGACCAGCACCAGCGGGTGGGCCGCCAAGGCCGTCAGATCGCTCGACTCTTGAATCAAGTTGCCGATCTTGCTGGCCCGGTGCACGCCACCCAACCCGGTAGTGGCACAGACCTGAATACCCGCTCGGTGGGCCAAATGGACGGCCGTGGCGAGGTTGGTGCCGCCGGTCAGTTTACGAGTTTCCACGATGGGCAAGTCGCTGATCGACACCTGTACCGGGTTCGGTTCGTTGGCGATCCGTTCGAGTTCCTCGTCGGTCAGGCCAATCACGGCGTCGCCATCGATGACAGCAATGGAGGCCGGCACCACATCGACGGCAAGGATCTGCTCGTGGATTGCCTTGGCGGTCTCCAGGTTGAGGGGGCGGGGCATCGAATGGGTGATGTGTGAGGTTTGCAGACCCAGCACAGGATAGCCGTGGTCAAGCGCGTCACGCACCAAGGGGCTGTAGCGAATGGTCACTGGGTCCTCCAGGATCGTCGTTGAGGGCGGAATAGCGTTCCCCTGTTCCTTTCGAATCTTACGCAGTCGCCCAATTCGCATAGCAGGCGGGCGGGATTTGATAGTTGCGGCAAAGCACGATAAATTGTCTCCTCGGCTGGCCCCGATAGCTCAGATGGTAGAGCGCGTCCTTGGTAAGGACGAGGTCTGCGGTTCAATTCCGCATCGGGGCTCCGTTGATCTTGGAAGTCCCGCTACCGCAGCGGGGCTAGAATCCGAGTGAAACGCGAGGCGGGATAGCTCAGGAGGTAGAGCAAGCGGCTCATAATCGCTGTGTCGCGGGTTCGAGTCCCGCTCCCGCTACGGACAACTGAGGCGAGTGGAAACCGAGTGCAGCTCGAGTTTCCTGAACTGATGAAGTCATTTGAGCGATGCATAGCATTGCGAACACGATAACTGCACGACCACGCGAAGTTGAAGAAGGACCATCATGGCGAAAAAGGCGCACGACGTTCGTCCGAAGATCACTTTGGCGTGCACGGAGTGCAAGGACCGCAACTACATCACCAAGAAGAACCGGCGCAACACACCGGACCGCCTTGAGCTGATGAAGTTCTGCAAGCGCGAGGGCAAGCACACCCTGCACCGTGAGACCCGCTGAGTCTTGACCTGGGTCCGCCGGGTGCCGCTCGCGATGCGGCCCGGCGGCAGATTCAGGCTCAACGCGAAGATCAAAGCTGAAGCTGACGGCCGCCTCCTTGGTGTGGGCGGCCGTTTGGTTTCTGTGCCCGCCGCGTGTGGTCTTATTTTTCGCAGTTTCGGCTACTTTAGATAGGTGCCCATTTCTGCAGAACATGTCGGACGCGTCTACCCGGCTACCAAGCCGTATCGGGTGAGCCGCGCCAAGATCGCTGAGTTTGCGATTGCGCTCGGGGATGACAACCCCGCCTACTTCGATGACGAATGCCCGATCGCACCTCCCACCTTCGCGGCCGTAATCGCTGCTCAAGCGTGGGCGGCGATCTTTGACGACCCCGACCTGGGGATGGCCCTTCGTCGCACGATTCATGCCGACCAGCGCTTCGACATCGTGCGGCCGCTGCGCGAAGGCGACGATGTCGTGGCCACCTTGACGATTGAGAAGGTCCGCTCCCGCGGGAATGTCGACATGGTGACCATTGGGGTCGTGCTGGCAACTGCCGCCGGGGAGGAACTCGGGACAGCGACCAGTCAGCTCATCCACACCCGTGAGGAGGGCGTCTCATGACCGCAATAGATCTGGCCCAAGTCGCCAAAGACGACCAGCTACCTACTCTTGAACTACATCTGACCAGGCCGGATGTGGTGCGCTATTCGGGCGCGTCCACTGACTTCAATCCGATTCACTATTCCGACCGGGTCGCGAAGCAGATCGGCCTGCCCGGGGTCGTCGTCCATGGCATGTGGACGATGGGTGCGGCACTGCGCATCGTCACCGATTGGGTGGGTGACCCGGCCCGAGTCTCCAGCTATTTCGTCCGCTTCGTCAATCCGGTGCCGGTGCCCGACGATGATCTGGGCACCACGGTTCAGGTGGAAGCGCGCGTGAGCAGCGTCGCCGACGGGGTGGCGACGATAGCGATTGAAGCAACCCATGATGGCGACAAGGTGCTTGGAGCTGCCAAGGCGACCGTGCGCCTCGATTGAGGATCCGATGACGAACAATTTCATCTTGCCCGACGACTTCACCGCGCTCGACGACGATGACCCGACGCAGGTCGACTCCTGCTCGTTGGAGCGGCTCACAGCCTCGTTGCCCGCACGCGTCACGAGTAATTCATTCACGCTCGCCGATCACACGACGTTCAGAGTAGGTGGCCGGGCGCGCAATCTCGTGCGCGCCGAGAGCTTCGATGAACTCATCGACGCTGTTCGGGAGACCGACGCTGCGGGTGAACCGCTGCTCGTGCTATCCGGCGGCTCGAACGTCTTGATCGCTGACGAGGGTTTCGAAGGCACGGTCGTGCTGGTCGACAGCCATGGGGTCGACGCCGATGTCAGCGAGTGCGGGGGAGCGCTGGTACATGTGCAGGCCGGTGAGGTTTGGGACGATCTGGTCGCATATGCCCTTGACCAAGATTGGATCGGTGCCGAAGCGCTGAGCGGGATCCCTGGTTTGGTGGGCGCCGCACCCATCCAGAACATCGGGGCCTATGGGCAAGACGCTTCGCAGACGATCGCCCGCGTCCGCACCTGGGATCGGCAAACCAATCAGTTGCACACGTTCACTGCCGACAAGTGTGGCTTCGGCTATCGCGACTCGGTCTTCAAGCGTTCGCGGCAACCATCAGCTGCCACCGGACGTTATGTGGTGCTTGATGTCTGGTTCCACTTCCCGCTCGGGACGCTCTCGGAGCCGCTGCGCTATACACAGCTGGCGAAGACGCTGGGGGCCGAAATCGGTGACCGGGTTCCCGCGTCCCTGGTTCGCCAGACCGTCCTCGAGTTGCGGGCCTCGAAGGGGATGTTGCTCGATACCGCTGATCGCGACACCTGGTCGGCGGGGAGCTTCTTCATGAACCCGCTCGTGGACGCTGAGGTTGCCGATCGGCTGCCGGAAGGCGCCCCGCGGTTCCCGCAGCCCGACGGAAAGGTGAAGACATCGGCCGCCTGGCTGATCGATCACGCCGGGTTCAGCAAGGGTTTCCCCGGCTCAGGAGCAGCGCGACTGTCCAGCAAACATGTCTTGGCCTTGACTAATCACGAGGATGCGACCGCCGCAGACATCGCGGAGCTCGCCCGGATCGTACGGAAGGGCGTCGACGAGCGTTTCGGTATTCACCTGGAGCCCGAACCTGTATTGGTCGGCGTCGAAATCTAGGGCTGGGTTTGCCAACCAGCTGGCTGCTGCAATCCAGCAGCCAGCTGGCGAACACCACGAAAGTCGGCTCCGGTGCTAGCGGTTGACGACTGCGGTGATCGCCTCGGCAACATATCCGAGGTTGCGCTCGTTGAGCGCCGCCACACAGATGCGGCCGGCATCGGTGCCATAGACGCCGAATTCCTCCCGGAGCCGGAGCATCTGCTCGCGGTTCAGACCCAGATAGCTGAACATGCCGATCTGTTTGGTCACATGACCCATCTGAGGCAGTCCGGCATCGGCGAGATGACGCGCCAAGGACGTACGCATCGACTTGATCCGATCGCGCATCTGTGCCAATTCATCGAGCCACAGCTGCTTCAGCTCGGGATCGGCGAGCACGGTGGCGACCAGCAGCGCTCCATGCGTGGGAGGATTTGAATAGTTCGTCCGCACCACGATCTTCAGCTGTGAGCGGACTCTGGCCGCCTCCGCTGCGTCGCGACACAGCACCGACAGCCCGCCAACCCGCTCACCGTAGAGCCCGAAATTCTTGCTGAATGAGCTGGCGCAGAAGAGGTTGTCCAGCCTGGCGGCGAAGGTGCGCACCACCCAGGCGTCGGCGTCCAGGCTCTCGCTGAAGCCTTGATAAGCCATATCCAAGAATGCGGTCAGCCCATTGGCTTCGATCACGTCCAAGACCTGTATCCACTGGTCCCTGTCGAGGTCGTAGCCAGTGGGGTTATGGCAACACGCGTGTAGGACGACGATGGTGCCGGGTCGGGCCGCGCGGAGATCGCTGAGCATGCCGTCGAAGTCGATGCCCTTGTGCTGCACGTCGTAGTAGCGGTAGGTCGAGACGTCAAATCCGGCCCGCGTGAACAACGCCACGTGGTTTTCCCAGGATGGATCGCTGACGAGCACCGTTGCTTCGGGATTCACCTGGCGCAGGAAATCGGCGCCGAGCTTGAGCGCGCCGGTTCCGCCGAGAGACTCGACGGTCACGATTTGATTGTCGGCCACTGCGGCCGAATCTGCCCCGAAGACCAATTGCCGCACGTAGGCGGTGTAACTCGGCAATCCATCGATGGGGAGATAGCCGCGGGGTTTGGGATCTTCAGCCAGGCGCTGCTCAGCGAGTTTGACGCAGTGCAGCAGCGGGAGCTTTCCGGTCGCATCCTGGTAGACCCCAACGCCGAGGTTCACCTTGGTCGGTCGCTGGTCAGCAACGAACTTCTCGGTCAACCCTAAAATCGGGTCTGCAGGAGCTTGCACGACGGTGCTGAAAAGCGACATATCATTAACCTCCGACTGCGGTCTGCCATTGCCAAGGCTACCTCCCGCGGTTCTCGATCGTACTGAGAGTGAATGTTCGGCAACCCTTGGTTCGCATTGCCGGCAGCCAGCTAGTACACTCAAATACTTGTCGGCACTATTTCGTGCTCGCCTTTGCCTGCGGGCACAGTCGAGATACCACGGTGGTGCAGTCCAAGGGCAATAGCTCAACTGGCAGAGCAGCGGTCTCCAAAACCGCAGGTTGGGGGTTCGAGTCCCTCTTGCCCTGCGAATCGGGCGTGGGTCGAGGTGGGTTCCTTGCCCACGCCAGTTTTGTGACAGCAGGATTCTTGGTGGAGGACGACTAGTGGCGGATAGCAAGAAGCCGCGCGGCGACGATAGTTCGGACCGCGTCAGCCCGTCGACCCCAGATGGTCAAGACGACGAACTGAGTAACGTCGACCCCGAGAACCTGAGCGCCGATGCCGAGCAGGCCTCGCAGATCGAGGACGCAGCAGACCGGCCGGCCAAACCTAAACCCGTCAAGCGTAATCAGACGGTGGCTCCGGTGAAGAAAACCAAGCCGACGCGCAAGCAGTCGGAGGCCACCCGGACCGAGCACAAGCGCACCACCCCAGTGCAGTTCACCAAGCAGGCCATCGGTGAGTTGAAGAAAGTCGTCTGGCCCACCGCGAGCACCACTCGGCAGTACTTCATCGTCGTGCTGATCTTTGTCTTGTTCATCATGGCGTTCATCGCGGGGCTGGATGCGTTCTTCGGGTGGCTCTTGCTGCTGTGGCTGTCCTGAACGACGAAGGAGAAATGATGAGTCAAGACGCTGATGACGACCTGAGTCGCGACGGGGTTGAGATCGACCTGGGAGTCGCTTCCGACGAGGAAGAGCGCGGAGAAGAGATCGAGATTGATCTCGACTTCGCCGATTTCTCTGAGGCTGAGACCTCAGACGATGAGGTGGAGATTGATCTGTCCACGGAGACAGATGAAGAGGCTGCCCAAGTCGTTGCAGACGAGTCCGAGACCGTGGAAGATGAGCCGGACGAGGCGCTGGAGAAGGCCCTCGAAGAATTACGCGCTGAACTGCGGGCCAAGCCTGGCGACTGGTATGTGGTGCACACGTATTCAGGCATGGAGAACCGTGTCAAGCAGAACATCGATGCACGGGTGATTTCGCTCAATCTCGAGGACTTCATCTACGAGACGTTGGTTCCGACCGAGGATGCAGTCGAGATCCGTAACGGACAGAAGAAGAACGTCACTCGCACTTTTATGCCTGGTTATGTACTCGTGCGCATGGAACTGACGGACGAGTCCTGGTCCGCGGTGCGCCATACGGCGTCGGTCACCGGGTTCGTCGGTCACGCCACACAACCGGTGCCTCTCGATCTGGACGAGGTCGAGCGCATGATCACTCCCTCGATTCAGGCGAAGGTTGCCGCCGCCGGACAAGCTCCGGAAAAGAAGCGCAAGAAGATCGAGGTCGTCGACTATCAGGTCGGTGACTCGGTGCAGATCATCGATGGCGCTTTCACCGGTGTTCATGCGTCGATCACTGAGATCAACCCCCACAGCCAGCGTGTGAAGGTCATGGTCGAAATTCTGGGTCGTGAGACGCCAGTAGACTTAACCTTCGCCCAGATCCAGAAGGACCTCTGACCGGAAGGATCGCCGTCGTCCGCGACGGTACGGAACCGTATCTGCCGAGCGGGCTTCATGCCCGAGCGGCGATGCGTCAGTAAGAAGAGAATAGAAAAAGGACCCAGAATGCCTCCGAAGAAGAAAGTAGCGGCGATCGTCAAGATCGCCATTAATGCGGGTGCCGCAACTCCTGCACCGCCCGTAGGTACCGCACTCGGCCCGCACGGCGTCAACATCATGGAATTCGTCAAGGCATACAACGCCAAGACCGAAGCCCAGCGCGGCACCGTGGTCCCGGCTGAGATCACCATTTATGAGGACCGGACCTTCACCTTCATCGTGAAGACTCCGCCGGCCGCTGAGCTGATCAAGAAGGCCGCCGGCCTGTCGAAGGGATCCGGCACTCCGAGCAAGGAAGTGATCGGCAAGATCACCAAGGACCAGGTGCGCGAGATCGCTAACACCAAGCTCCCTGACCTGAACGCCAACGACGTTGAAGCTGCGATGAAGATCGTTGAAGGCACCGCCCGCTCGATGGGTGTCACGGTCGCGTGACGCGTCGAGCTCTCTGGCCCCTGCCAGAGAAACCCGACATGACAAATCACCTGGTAGGACTTGCGATCCGGACCAGGACCTGGTGAATCAGCCTGCGAGGCTGACAGAAAGGAACCAGATATGAAGCACAGCAAGCGCTACCGCGCTTCGGCAGAGCTACGGGACCAGAATCAGTCCTACTCTCCCGCAGAGGCGATCGCGATCCTAAAGAAGTACCCGGCCGGCGGTTTCGATGAATCGATCGAAGTCTCGATGCGACTCAGCGTCGATCCCCGCAAGGCTGATCAGATGGTCCGCGGCACGGTGAATCTGCCAAACGGCACTGGCAAGACGGCAAGGGTCCTCGTCTTCGCCCAGGGGCCCAAAGCCACCGAGGCGCTGGAGGCCGGCGCGGACGAAGTCGGCTCTGACGAACTGATTGAGAAGGTGTCCGGCGGTTATCTCGATTTCGACGCCGTCGTCGCGACCCCCGATCTCATGGGCAAGGTCGGGCGTCTCGGCCGTATCCTTGGCCCCCGCGGCCTGATGCCGAACCCGAAGACCGGCACCGTGACCATGGACGTTGCTAAGGCCGTGTCCGATATCAAGGGCGGAAAGATCGATTTCCGGGTCGATCGTCACGCGAACCTGCAGTTCATCATCGGGAAAGCGAGCTTCACCGAAAAGGCACTGCTGGAGAACTTCCGCGCCGTCATGGACGAGGTGTCACGTTTGAAGCCGAGCACGGCGAAGGGACGCTACGTTCGCAAGATCGTGGTTTCGACGACCATGGGCCCCGGCATCGTGGTGGATGTGTCCGCGGCCAAGCCTGTGGCTGAGACCGCTGCGTCCTGATCGGTCGATAGAGCAGTTAGCTGAAGGACCCCGTCGGGCTATTGCCGGGCGGGGTCCTTCAACGTTCGCAAGCCGCGGAGTAGGGCTGTTCGAGCAGCACGTGGCCAGGCCGGCGGCGAACTTGTTTGCGGAGGAAGCTAGCTGCCCTTCGCCCAAGGCGCCATCGACGATTGAGTCCTCGATCGCCTCGGCGATTTGGCCCGTGCCGCGTGAACGCGTAGTATCTGACGAGCCGAAGACCGCCGGTAGTCGTACTTCAAAGTCCGCAAGGACGCCTGCGCAGGTTGAATCCAGCTTCGAGCTGATCTTGCGATCAAGATTTGCTCGTGCCCCGGGTGACGCCTGCGTCCCGGGGTTTTTTTAATGCCCCGAGAACCACGGCTACCAGTGATCTTGGGCATCAATAAGAAGTGGGAAGGAGACCCAATGGCGAGGCCTGACAAGGCAGCCGCGGTCGCGCAGCTGAAGGAAGAGTTTTCTAGTAGCGCCGCCGTCGTGTTGACCGAGTATCGCGGACTCACCGTCAAGAACCTGAAGGACCTTCGCAGGTCCCTGGGGGAGGACGCCAGCTACGCCGTTGCGAAGAACACTCTGGCCCTGATTGCCGCCCGCGAGGCTGGTGTCGAAGGACTCGACGACCAGCTCACCGGACCGACCGCATTCGCATTCGTCAAGGGCGATGTGGCCACGGCAGCCAAGATCCTGCGTGATTTCGCAAAGGCCAATCCGCTTCTGGTCATCAAGAGCGGCGTTCTAGAGGGCAGGATCCTCGGCGCCGACCAGGTCAAGAAGCTGGCCGACCTTGAGTCGCGCGAGGTTCTGCTTGCCAAGATGGCTGGCGCTATGAAGGCTTCGTTGAGCACTGCGGTAGGCACGTTCGCAGCCCCGCTCACCCAAGCCGCCCAGCTTTTCGGCGCTCTGGAATCCAAGCAGTCCGACCAGGAGCCTGTTACCTCGGCGGCAGCCGAGACCACCACCGACGCGGCAGCCGCGGCTGCTGACAACCAGTAAGAAAGGACGCCACTATGGCGAAGCTGAGCACTGAGGAGCTCCTTGACCAGTTCAAGGAGATGACCCTCATCGAATTGTCCGAGTTCGTGAAGGCTTTCGAAGAGGCCTTCGACGTCAAGGCTGCCGCTCCGGTTGCCGTTGCCGCAGCTGCTCCGGCCGCTGCTGAAGAGGCCGAGGCTGCCGAAGAGCAGACCGAGTTTGATGTCGTCTTGGAGGCCGCCGGCGAGAAGAAGATCGCCGTCATCAAGGCCGTTCGTTCGCTGACCAGCCTGGGCCTCAAGGAGGCCAAGGACCTCGTCGAGGCCGCTCCTAAGGCTGTCCTCGAGGGAGTCAAGAAGGAAGACGCCGAGAAGGCCAAGGCCGCGCTCGAGGCCGAGGGCGCAACCGTCGCTCTCAAGTGACCTATATCCGGTCGGTCGCGTGCCGATCGGAATAGACGCTGAAGAAGGGGTGGGACGCAGTATTCGCGTCCCACCCCTTCTTGCTGCCCGCGTCTCTGCGCCTTTCTGGCTGTCCGCGTCCCTGCGCCTTTCTGGTTGCTCGCGTCCCTGCCCCTTTCGGCTGTCCGCGTCCGTGCGCCTTTCTGGTTGCCCGCGCCCGCCGTTTCCGCGCTTCCACTGGCTGCCCCTTTCGTCCCTCCCCCTACAGCGGCTACCGATCTGTACATTCATCCACAGCGGCTTCCGATAGTTGCAGGGGCTACCGAAATTCCGGTAGCCCCTGCAACTATCGGAAGCCGCTGGGCCGCCCGACGCCGTGATCAGCGCAGGACTGCGCCGCGGATTGCGGCGCCTGGCCGGTGGTGGCTCTGAGAAATCGTCGGCACACCGGGGAATCTGCTTGACTGGAAGCGGTGTGATGATGCACGCTTGCGGTGGATGTCGTCCTCGGTGGATGGCTACAGGTCAAGGTTGACTGGCAGATTTGCATCCGTTATATAGCGTGAGCTATAGTCGGCTCTTGCACATATCGTTTGGTGACCCATGAACTTGACATGGGTCGTTCAGCATGCATAGAACCACCGGGAGTTCTGGAAGGACCACATCTTGGCCACCTCGCGCAATGCGTCGAAGAACACCAACGTCATCTCCCCCAGCGGCCGCATATCGTTCGCCAAAATTGGCGAGCCACTGCAGGTGCCGAATCTGCTCGACTTGCAGATCGATTCGTTTAATTGGCTGATCGGTAGCGATGCTTGGCAGCATAAAACGGAGCAGGCGCTGGAACAAGGACGCACCGACGTCAACACCAGGTCCGGCCTGGAGGAGATCTTCGACGAGATCAGCCCTATTGAGGACTTCAACCAGACGATGTCGCTGAGCTTCCGCGATCATCGCTTCGAGGAGCCCAAGCACAGCATTGACGAATGCAAAGACCGCGACGCGACCTATGCTGCCCCGCTGTTCGTAACCGCTGAGTTCATGAACAATGAGACCGGCGAGATCAAGAGCCAGACGGTCTTCATCGGCGATTTTCCGCTGATGACCGATAAGGGCACTTTCATCGTCAGCGGCACCGAACGTGTGGTCGTGAGCCAGCTGGTTCGCTCTCCGGGCGTCTACTTCGAGCAGACCCCCGACAAGACGTCCGACAAAGACATCTTCACGTGCAAGGTGATCCCTTCCCGCGGCGCGTGGCTCGAGTTCGAGATCGACAAGCGCGACCAGGTGGGTGTGCGGCTGGATCGCAAGCGCAAGCAGAACGTGACCGTGCTGCTGAAGGCGCTCGGCTGGAGCGAGGATCGCATCCTCGAACAGTTCGGTCAGTACGACTCGATTCGCATGACCCTGGAGAAGGACCACGTCACCACCCAGGACGAGGCGCTGCTCGACATCTACCGCAAGCTGCGCCCAGGTGAACCGCCGGCGCGTGAAGCGGCCGAGCAACTGCTCACCAACTACTACTTCAATCCGAAGCGATACGACCTCGCCAAGGTTGGTCGCTACAAGATCAATCAGAAGCTGGGTTTGAACCTGCCTTTCGACACCCAGGTGTTGACCATCGATGACATCGTCGCAGCTATCGACTACATCTGTGCGCTGCACGAAGGCAAGACTGAGATCGAGCGCGCCGAGGGCGAGACCGTGATCGTCGAGGCCGATGACATCGACCACTTCGGTAACCGTCGTCTGCGTACCGTCGGCGAGTTGATCCAAAACCAGCTGCGTACCGGACTCGGTCGCATGGAGCGTGTCGTCCGCGACCGGATGACCACCCAGGACATCGAGGCGATCACGCCCTCGACACTGATCAACATCCGTCCTGTGACCGCGGCGCTGAAGGAGTTCTTCGGCACCTCACAGCTGAGCCAGTTCATGGACCAGAACAACCCGCTGGCCGAGCTCACGCACAAGCGCCGCCTGTCGGCGTTGGGCCCCGGCGGTCTGAGCCGTGACCGGGCAGGCATGGAAGTGCGAGACGTGCACCCCTCGCATTACGGACGCATGTGCCCGATCGAGACGCCTGAAGGCCCGAACATCGGGCTCATCGGTTCGCTGGCCTCCTTCGCGCGGGTCAACGCCTTCGGCTTCATCGAGACTCCCTACCGCAAGGTGATCGACGGCCGGGTAACCGACCAGATCGATTACCTGACCGCAGGCGAGGAAGACCGCTACAACATCGCTCAGGCCAATGCACAGCTGGACGCCGACGGCCGCTTGGTCGAGGACCGTGTGCTGGTGCGTGTGCGTCACGGTGACGCTGACACGGTGCCTGCAAGCGAGGTCGGATATATCGACGTTTCGCCACGTCAGATGGTTTCGGTGGCGACCGCGCTGATTCCCTTCCTCGAACACGATGACGCCTCGCGCGCGTTGATGGGCGCCAATATGCAACGCCAGGCGGTCCCGCTGCTGCGTAGTGAGGCTCCCTATGTGGGCACCGGTATGGAGTACCGAGCCGCGGTCGACGTCGGCGATGTCACGCTTGCTCAGCATCCCGGTGTGGTCACCAGCGTCTCGGCCGATCTCATCGAGGTCGCGAATGACGACGGCAGTTACCAGACCTTCCGACTGGAGAAGTTCCGCCGCTCAAATGCGGGCACCTGCGTCAACCAGCGTCCGATGGTTCGACCCGGTGACCACGTCGATGTCGGGACGCCGTTGGCCGATGGGCCCTGCACCGACAACGCGGAGCTCGCGCTCGGCCGTAACCTGCTCGTCGCTTTCATGCCCTGGGAGGGTCTGAACTACGAGGACGCGATCATCCTCAACCAGCGGATCGTGAGTGAAGATATCCTGACCTCGATTCACATTGAGGAGCATGAGATCGACGCCCGCGATACCAAGCTAGGGCCTGAAGAGATCACCCGTGACATCCCGAATGTCTCCGATGACATGCTCGCCGACCTGGACGAGCGCGGCATTATTCGTATCGGTGCCGAGGTCAGTACCGGTGACATCCTGGTCGGCAAGGTCACTCCGAAGGGCGAGACCGAGCTCACTCCAGAAGAGCGCCTGCTGCGCGCGATCTTCGGCGAGAAGGCGCGCGAGGTGCGAGACACCTCGATGAAGGTCCCGCACGGCGAGAACGGCACCGTCATCGGTGTGCGTGTCTTCGATCGCGAAGAGGACGACGAGCTGCCCCCGGGTGTCAATCAGATGGTGCGCGTCTACGTTGCCCAGAAGCGCAAGGTACAAGAAGGCGACAAGCTCGCCGGTCGACACGGCAACAAGGGTGTCATCTCGAAGATCCTGCCCGCCGAGGATATGCCGTTCCTGCCGGACGGCACTCCGGTTGACATCATCTTGAATCCGCTGGGCGTTCCTTCGCGTATGAATGTCGGCCAGGTGCTGGAAACCCACCTCGGCTGGATCGCTCACTCGGGCTGGGATATCTCCGAGGCCGACGGTGAGTGGGCCGAGAGGCTGCGCGAGGTCGGTCTGAGCGTTGTCGGGCCGGATCAGCGGCTGGCGACTCCGGTCTTCGATGGCGCGGATGAGGACGAGATCGGCGGCCTGTTGGCCAACGGTCTGCCGAACCGCGATGGCGACCGACTGGTCAACGCCGAGGGCAAGGCGACGCTCTTCGACGGACGTTCTGGAGAACCGTTCCCGGAGAAGGTCGGCGTCGGCTTCATGTACATGCTGAAGCTGCACCACCTGGTCGATGACAAGATTCACGCGCGTTCGACCGGCCCGTACTCGATGATTACCCAGCAGCCGTTGGGTGGTAAGGCCCAGTTCGGCGGTCAGCGTTTCGGTGAGATGGAAGTCTGGGCGCTCGAGGCCTACGGCGCCGCCTGGGCTCTGCAGGAAATGCTCACCATTAAGTCCGATGACGTGCCTGGCCGTGTCAAGGTCTACGAGGCGATCGTCAAGGGGGAGAACATCCCCGAGCCCGGCATCCCTGAATCTTTCAAGGTGCTCGTCAAGGAGATGAAGTCCTTGTGCCTGAATGTCGAGGTGCTGAGCAGCGATGGTGCCATCGTCGAGTTGCGTGACAACGAGGACGACTATCGCACGCAGGACGATCTGGGTATCGATTTGTCGCGGCGTCCGGGTGCTGACTCGTTCGCGATCGCTGACGAAGTCTGATCCCCAATCCTCAATCGTTACGACCTACGACCCATAAATCGGGAGACATAGAAGTGCTGGATTCTAATACCTATGACCAGCTGCGCATCGGGCTGGCGACTGCGGATCAGATTCGCGAGTGGAGCTTCGGCGAGGTCAAAAAGCCGGAGACCATCAACTACCGCACGCTGAAGCCCGAGCGCGATGGCCTCTTCTGCGAGAAGATCTTCGGGCCGACTCGTGACTGGGAATGCTACTGCGGCAAGTACAAGCGCGTCCGTTTCAAGGGCATCGTGTGTGAGCGCTGCGGCGTCGAGGTGACCCGCAGCAATGTGCGACGCCAGCGTATGGGCCATATCGAGCTCGCTGCCCCCGTGACTCACATCTGGTATTTCAAGGGTGTGCCGAGTCGGCTGGGCTACCTGCTGGACATCGCCCCGAAGGACCTCGAGAAGGTCATCTACTTCGCGGCCTACATGATCACCAGGGTGGACGAGGACGCGCGTCATCGCGACCTGTCCAGCTTGGAGGCCAAGGTCGGTGTCGAGCGCACGCAGCTCGAGAAGCGCCGGGATGTCGACATTGAGGCTCGGTCGGTCAAACTCGAAGAAGATCTGGCCGCTCTCGAGGCCGAAGGCGCCGGAACCGACACCCGTAAGAAGGTGCGTGATTCCGCCGAGCGCGAGATGAAGCATCTGCGCGACCGCGCCCAGCGCGATCTCGATCGGCTCGATGCCGTGTGGACTCGTTTCAAGTCTCTCAAGGTGCAAGATCTTGAGGGCGATGAGGTGCTCTATCGCGAGATGAAGAGCCGCTTCGGTCGCTATTTCGAGGGTTACATGGGCGCCGAGGCGATTCAGAAGCGTCTGGAGAGCTTCGACCTGGCCGCCGAAGCAGAGTCGCTGCGCGAGATCATTCGCAGCGGAAAAGGCCAGCGCAAGACCCGTGCGCTCAAGCGTCTCAAGGTCGTGCGTGCTTTCCTCGACACCGGTAACTCGCCGTTGGGCATGGTGCTGAACGCCGTTCCGGTTATCCCACCGGATCTGCGCCCGATGGTGCAGCTGGATGGTGGACGCTTCGCGACCAGTGACCTGAACGATCTCTATCGTCGGGTGATCAACCGCAATAACCGTCTGAAGCGGCTGCTCGATCTGGGTGCTCCCGAGATCATCGTCAACAACGAGAAGCGGATGCTGCAAGAAGCTGTTGACTCGCTCTTCGACAATGGACGCCGTGGGCGACCGGTCACCGGCCCGGGTAACCGGCCGTTGAAGTCGATCAGCGACATGCTCAAGGGCAAGCAGGGCCGCTTCCGCCAGAACTTGCTCGGTAAGCGAGTCGACTACTCCGGCCGCTCGGTCATCGTGGTCGGCCCGCAGCTGAAATTGCACCAGTGTGGTCTGCCCAAGCAGATGGCTCTCGAGTTGTTCAAGCCGTTCGTCATGAAGCGACTGGCCGAGCAGAACTATGCGCAGAACATCAAGAGTGCCAAGCGCATGGTGGAGCGCCAGCGTCCGCAGGTCTGGGACGTGCTCGAAGAGGTCATCCGCGAGCACCCGGTGCTGCTGAACCGCGCACCTACGCTGCACCGCTTGGGCATTCAGGCATTCGAGCCGCAGCTGATCGAGGGTAAGGCCATTCAGCTGCACCCGCTGGTTTGTGCGGCATTCAACGCCGACTTCGATGGTGACCAGATGGCAGTACACCTGCCGCTGAGCGCCGAGGCCCAGGCCGAGGCCCGCATTTTGATGCTGTCGAGCAATAACATCCTGAAGCCGGCGGACGGTCGTCCGGTCGCGCTGCCGAGCCACGAGATGATCATCGGCATGTACTACCTGACCCAGGACGTCGATGGACTGCCCGGCGAGGGTCGACTGTTCAGTTCGGTCGAAGAGGCGATTATGGCCTTCGATCTGGGTGAGATTGACGTCCGCTCGAAGATCAAGGTCCGGATGCACGAGATCACCCCGCCGGCCCGGCTGGCCGATCAGGTGCGTCCCGATGGCACGCTGCTCATGGAGACCACCTTGGGCAAGATCATTTTCAATGAGGCGCTGCCCGAGAGCTATCCGTTCGTCGAAAAGCATGTGGGTAAGAAGCAGCTCGGCATGATCGTGAATCAGCTTGCCGAACAGTACCCGAAGACAGTGGTTACCGAGGTGCTGGACGCCCTGAAGGATATGGGCTTCACCTGGGGCACCCGGTCGGGTGTGACCGTGTCGATCGGCGATGTGCAAACCCCAGCGAACAAGCCGGAGATCATGGCCGGCTACGATGCTAAGGCTGCCAAGATCGACCGCCTTTACGAACGCGGGGCAGTGACCGAGGAAGAGCGCCGCGAGGAGCTCATCCGGATCTGGACCGACGCGACCGCCGAGCTGACGAGTGCGATGGAAGCTAACTTCTCGGCAACCAACCCGATCTACATGATGGTGAACTCGGGCGCGCGAGGAAATATGACCCAGATGCGCCAGATCGCAGCCATGCGAGGCTTGGTGGCCAACCCAAAGGGTGAGATCATCGCGCGTCCGATCAAGTCGAACTTCCGTGAAGGTCTGACTGTTCTGGAGTACTTCATCTCCACGCACGGTGGCCGTAAGGGACAGGCTGATACCGCACTGCGCACTGCCGACTCCGGCTACCTGACCCGTCGTCTGGTGGACGTCTCGCAGGATGTCATCATCCGTGAGGAGGACTGCGGGACTGAGCGCGGCCTGACCAAGACCATCGCGGTCCCCGCTGAGGACGGCACGTTGCGCCCGGTGAAGGCTCTCGATACGAGTGTCGTGGGGCGTAACCTCGCGACCGATGCGGTCGCTGAATCGGGTGAGGTCGTCGTGCCCACCGGCACCGATATGACTGAGGATCACATCAAGGCGCTCCTTGCGGCGGGTGTGACGACCATCAAGGTTCGTTCAGTGCTCACCTGTGAAGCTGCGACCGGAGCCTGTGCAATGTGCTACGGCCGCTCGCTGGCCGGCGGTAAGTTGGTCGATGTCGGTGAGGCTGTGGGTATCCAAGCGGCTCAGTCGATCGGCGAGCCCGGTACGCAGCTGACGATGCGGACCTTCCACACTGGTGGTGTTGCAGGCGATGACATCACCTTGGGCCTGCCGCGCGTCGTGGAGCTCTTCGAAGCCCGTACGCCGAAGGGCAAAGCGCCGGTGGCGGAAGCCGACGGACGGATCAAGATCGAGGATGGCGACCGTGGCCGCAAGCTGATCATCGTCCGCGATGACGGCCAGACCGATGTCGAATACCTCGTGCCGCGTCGTGCTCGCCTGGAATTCGACGATCATCAGGGCGTGCATCGTGTGATCGCGGACGGAGATCATGTCAATGTCGGCGACCAGTTGACCGCAGGGACGATCGATCCGCAGGATGTTTTGCGCGTTCAAGGTGTCCGCAAGGTGCAGGAGCATCTGGTGGCCGAGGTCCAGAAGGTGTACGCCACTCAGGGTGCACCGATCCACGACAAGCACATCGAAATCATCATCCGGCAGATGCTGCGCCGGGTGACCGTGATCGATTCGGGTGACACCGAGATGATGCCCGGCGAGCTGATCGACCGGCGGACCTATGAGCAGGCCAACCGCAAGGCTCTGACCGAGGGCGGACGTCCGGCCGAAGGTCGTCCGGTTCTGATGGGTATTACCAAGGCGTCCTTGGCCACCGATTCGTGGCTTTCGGCGGCCTCCTTCCAGGAGACCACCAAGGTGCTCACCGATGCCGCGATCAACGCTAAGTCCGATCACCTGCTGGGTCTCAAGGAGAACGTCATCCTTGGCAAGCTGATCCCGGCCGGCACAGGTCTGGAGCGTTACCGAAATATTCGGGTCGAGCCGACGGCCGAGGCCAGGGCGAATGCCTACAGCCTCAGCTACGACGCTTTCGACTATGACTTCGGCTCGGGTGGCGGGGCTGCGGTTCCGTTGGACGATATGGATTATCGCGACCTGCGCTGAATGCAGCACACATAACACGAATAGCAAGACACGAGGGGTATCCGGGAAGCTTCCCGGATACCCCTCGGTCATTCGCCGGGCGTTTTCGGCCACATACCGGGCAGCCCACATCAGCGGCTTCCGGCAAGCGCAGCTGCTACCGGAAAGTGCAGCGGCTACCGAAATGCGCAGCCTGGAACGCAGCGGCTACCGAAATGCGCAGTGTCGCGTCCAGCCGCTACCGGAATGCGCAGCCGCTGCCGGAATGCGCAGCCCACAACGCAGCGGCTACCGAAAATAGCGCAGGCTACCGAATGTTCGGTAGTCGCTGAAATCTTCGGTGGCCGCTGTGGGTAGCTGCTGTGGTCGGGGGTGTGCAGATCGGTAGCTGCTGTGGTCGGGGGTGTGCAGATCGGTAGCTGCTGTGGTCGGGGGTGTGCAGATCGGTAGCCGCTGGTGTTCGTGGCGGATGGGTCGGTTGCTGCTGGTGGGTCGGGGGTGTGCAGATCGGTAGCCGCTGGGCGGGTGGCGTCCGGGTCGTCGTCCAGTCTTGGTTGAGCGGGGTGTTGCGCCCTCGGGCCGCGAGGAAATGTCCTACGATGCTGCCATCTAGCAACCTTGGCAGCCGGTTGCCACCTGGGACCGCGAGGAAAAGTGTTGCACGGAGTCTGAGCGGATAGTTTTGACCGGCCGCAGGGCAGCGGGTAGACTGCACAGTCGTGTCCGGTCTGTCCGGCACCATGTGCGTACCCTGGCGGTTGAGCTGGGCACCTAAACGTTGCGAGGAGCCTAGGACAAGTGCGGAGTTCGCACGGCGGCTCCCGCTCGTCTGAGAGATATCGGTGGTTTCTTAGCCGAAGTGACGTGCCGCAGCCAGGGAAGTAGACAACGAGGTGAGTGTCGTTAACTACGACGCTCACCACTCGACGGAAAGAGATACCAGCAGGTGCCAACCATCCAGCAGCTGGTCCGCAAGGGCCGCACTGACAAGGTCAATAAGAACAAGACGCCTGCGCTGAAGGGTTCCCCCCAGCGCCGTGGCGTGTGCACTCGTGTGTACACCACTACCCCTAAGAAGCCGAACTCCGCGCTGCGCAAGGTCGCTCGCGTGCGCCTCAGCTCGGGAATCGAAGTCACCGCCTACATTCCGGGCGTGGGCCACAACCTGCAGGAGCACTCGATGGTGCTCGTGCGCGGTGGCCGCGTTAAGGATCTGCCCGGAGGGTGTGAAGAACCGCAAGCAGGCCCGCAGCCGCTACGGCGCGAAGAAGGAGAAGTAATGCCTCGCAAGGGTCCGGCGCCCAAGCGCCCGGTCATCATTGATCCTGTTTACGGCTCGCCCCTGGTATCGCAGTTGGTGAGCAAGATCTTGCTGAACGGTAAGAAGACGGTCGCTCAGGGCATCGTCTACACCGCTCTCGAGGGTACTCGTGAGAAGACCGGTGTCGATCCCGTACAGACTTTGAAGAAGGCGCTCGACAATGTGCGTCCTGCCGTTGAGGTGCGTAGCCGCCGCGTGGGCGGTGCCACCTATCAGGTTCCGGTCGAGGTCAAGCCCGCCCGCTCGAATACCCTGGCCATGCGCTGGCTCGTTGGTTATGCGCGCGACCGGCGCGAGAAGTCGATGTCGGAGCGACTCATGAACGAGATCCTGGATGCCTCCAACGGGCTGGGAGCGTCGGTCAAGAAGCGTGAAGACACTCACAAGATGGCAGAGGCCAACCGCGCCTTCGCTCACTACCGTTGGTGACGCGCTGAGGGGTCGCCCTCGTTTGGGGGCGACCTTTGGCATGTCTGGCTTCGGTTACGCGGAGTCGAACCGTACGTGATCGATATCCATCCCAACTCCCGCCACACACACGACAAGAAATTAGGGGTTTTCGTGGCACTCGACCTGCAAACCGACCTAAACAAGGTACGCAATATCGGCATCATGGCTCACATCGATGCCGGGAAGACCACCACTACTGAGCGGATCCTGTTCTATACCGGCATCACCCACAAGATCGGTGAGGTGCACGACGGTGCGGCCACCATGGACTGGATGGAGCAGGAACAAGAGCGCGGTATCACCATCACCTCGGCAGCCACGACCTGTTTCTGGAAGGGCTACCAGATCAACATCATCGACACCCCGGGGCACGTCGACTTCACCGTTGAGGTGGAGCGTTCGCTGCGCATCCTGGATGGTGCGGTCGCCGTCTTCGATGGTGTCGCCGGTGTCGAGCCGCAGTCGATGACCGTCTGGCGTCAGGCCAGCAAGTACGCTGTGCCGCGCATCTGCTACGTCAACAAGCTGGACCGAACCGGTGCTTCGTTCGATCACTGCGTCCAGACCATCAGGGATCGTCTTCAGGTCATCCCAGTTCGCCTGCAGCTACCGATCGGTGCCGAGCATGATTTCCTCGGAGTCGTCGACCTGGTCGAGATGAACGCCAAGACCTGGCGCGGCGAGACCCAGATGGGCGAGGACTATGTCGTCGAAGAGATCCCGGCGGAGTTGAAGGACGCTGCCGATGTGGCTCGCGCCGAGATGATCGAACTCATCGCCGATCAGGACGACGAGCTGATGGAGACCTATCTCGAGGGCGAAGAGCCCACTATCGCGCAAATCAAGCGCGCGATCCGGCGCGGTGTACTGGCCAACGCTTTCACGGCCGTGGTCTGCGGTACGTCGTTCAAGAACAAGGGCGTCCAGCCGCTGCTGGATGCCGTCATCGACTATCTGCCGGCTCCGGTGGACGTTCCGGCCATCCAAGGCTTCAAGCCTGGTGACGAGTCCGTGGTGATTGAGCGCCGTCCTGATAAGGACGAACCGCTGGCCGCGCTGGCTTTCAAGATCGCGGCTGATCCGCATCTGGGCAGACTGACGTTCGTCCGGGTCTACTCGGGCGTGCTCAAGTCGGGCAGCCAGGTCTTGAACGCCGAGACCGGCAAGAAGGAACGCATCGGCAAGATCTACCAGATGCATGCGAACAAGCGTCAAGAAATCGCATTCATGCCCGCGGGTAATATCTGCGCGGTCATGGGCCTGAAGAACACCGGCACCGGCGATACGCTCTGCGATCCGGCGCACCCGGTCATGCTGGAGTCGATGGACTTCCCGAACCCGGTTATCGAGCAGGCCATCGAGCCTAAATCGAAGGCCGACCAGGAAAAGCTCGCTCTGGCTATTCAGCGGCTCGCCGACGAGGACCCGACCTTCCAGGTGCACACCGATGAGGACACGGGCCAGACCATCATCGCCGGCATGGGTGAGCTGCACCTCGAAGTGCTGATCGACCGCATGAAGCGCGAGTTCCACGTGGAGGCCAATATCGGCAAGCCGCAAGTCTCTTATCGCGAGACGTTGCGCCGCCCGGTGGAGAACGTCGACTACGTCCACAAGAAGCAGTCGGGTGGTTCGGGCCAGTACGCGAAGGTCATCATCACCTTGGAGCCGCAGGAGCCGGGCTCGGGTTACGAGTTCGTCAATGCGGTTACCGGTGGACGGATCCCCAAGGAATACATTCCGGCAGTGGACGCCGGCGTGAAGGACGCCATGCAGTTCGGTGTACTCGCCGGCTACCCGGTCGAGGACATCAAGATCACCTTGTCGGACGGCGCTTACCATGACGTCGACTCTTCAGAGATGGCGTTCAAGATCGCTGGCTCGATGGCTTTCAAGGAGGCTGCCCGCAAGGCCAGCCCGGCCCTTCTGGAGCCGCTCATGGCCGTCGAGGTGACGACTCCGGAGGAGTACCTGGGTACCGTCATCGGTGACCTGAACTCGCGTCGCGGTCAGGTGCAGTCGATGGACGAAGAGCACGGCAACCGCGTGGTGCGCGCGCTCGTCCCGCTGGCCGAAATGTTCGGTTATGTCGGCGATCTTCGCTCGAAGACCTCGGGTCAGGCCACCTACACCATGGAGTTCCACTCCTATGGCGAGGTTCCCAAGAACATCTCCGAAGAGATCGTGGCGAAGGCTCGCGGCGAAAACTGATCGCCTGACGATGACTCAGACACGACGGACGCCCCGGGATCGAGGTCCTGGGGCGTCCGTCGTATCGTGCACGGAGACTTATTCGGTACCGTGTAGCCTCGGCGCCCACGACGGGCCGCAAACCTACACGATCCGGGTGGTGGGGAGCGGGTTGCGAGAGTTTGGGGTTAGTGGCGGTAGCGGGTTTGCTGGGCGACTTGGACCGGTCGGACGTGGTTCGCTGGCGGCAGTACCTTACCGGTTTGACTCTCGGCGATTGGGCGACCACAATTACTAAGGTTCGTGGGTGAATGCCCGCGGCCCTGATTAGCTGTCTGAAATCAGGACAATAGTGCTGCGGGAACCTCCCACAGCCACGACATAGGTGTGCCACGCAGACCAAGCCGCACTGTAACATCGGCACCATCGGCCACGTCGACCACGGCAAGACCACGCTGACGGCGGCGATCACCAAGGTGCTGCACGAGAAGTACCCGGAGTTGAACGCTGTCTCCGCGTTCGACCAGATCGACAAGGCGCCAGAAGAGCGCCAGCGCGGCATCACGATTTCTATCTCGCACGTCGAGTATCAGACTGAGAAGCGGCATTACGCGCACGTCGACTGCCCCGGTCACGCTGACTACGTCAAGAACATGATCACCGGTGCCGCCCAGATGGACGGCGCAATCTTGGTCGTCGCGGCAACTGACGGCCCGATGGCCCAGACCCGTGAGCACATCCTGCTGGCCCGCCAGGTTGGTGTCCCCGCCATCGTCGTCGCTTTGAACAAGTGCGACATGGTTGACGATGAGGAGCTCATCGAGCTCGTCGAGATGGAGGTCCGCGAGGCTCTGTCCGAGCAGGACTTCGATGGTGACGACTGCCCGGTCGTCCGCGTGGCGGCCTTCCCCGCGCTGAACGGTGACCCGAAGTGGAGCGAGTCGATCCTCGAGCTCATGGACGCCGTGGATGAGTACATCCCGCAGCCCGCGCGCGAGACCGATAAGCCGTTCCTGATGCCGGTCGAGGATGTCTTCACCATCACCGGTCGTGGCACCGTCGTTACCGGCCGTATCGAGCGCGGCATCGTCAAGACTGGCGAGACCGTCGAGCTCGTCGGACTGGCTCCGACGAAGTCCACCACCGTCACCGGTGTCGAGATGTTCCGTAAGATCCTCGACGAGGGTCAGGCAGGCGACAATGTCGGCCTGCTGTTGCGGGGCACCAAGAAGGAAGACGTCGAGCGCGGCATGGTTATCGTCAAGCCGGGCTCGGTCACCCCGCATACCGAGTTCCAGGGCAATGTCTACGTGCTGACCAAGGAGGAGGGTGGCCGTCACAAGCCGTTCTTCTCGAACTACAGCCCGCAGTTCTACTTCCGGACGACTGACGTGACCGGAACCGTTTCGCTGCCTGAGGGTACCGAGATGGTCATGCCCGGCGACAACACTGACATGAACGTCGTGCTGCAGAAGCCGATCGCCATGGAAGAAGGTCTGAAGTTCGCTATCCGCGAGGGTGGCCATACCGTCGGCGCAGGCCGCGTTACGAAGCTCGTCAAGTAGACTGACGCGCCAGTAAATCGCTAGCTGAGGCCCGCTCCCGTTCGGGGGCGGGCCTCAGTCATGCTCGGCCCAGCGCATGGGTTCTGCGATTCACAGCGGACCGATCTCGCGACACGCGGACGGACGCCGTGGCGCTTCCACCCGGATTCCCCTAGGTTCGGCAAAGCGGCAGCTGCAAGCAACTGCCTGGACAACAGAAAGCAGGACGACGTGATTCGGGACCTTCCCCTCGACTCGAATACGACCGCCAGATCATTTCGCAGCACCGGAATGGGTATCTGCAAGATTGCCGCCACCACAGGCCTCGCCGTGGCGCTTTTGATCGGACCAGCTACCCTCAGTGGTCACGCTGACGAGCTCGATGATCAGTATGCGCAGTTGCAGACTCAGCTGGAGGCTTCACAAGGCGGCATCGATGCAAGCCGGTCCGAGCTGGATGGCGCGAACGCAGTGCTCGCCGATTCGCAAGCTCAACTCGAGAGAGCGCAAGCCGCGCTGGCCGCAGCACAAGCCGCTGAATCCAGTGCGCAGGAACAGGCGATCAGCGCGTCCGTCGCATTGCAGACAGCGGAGCAGAACCTCGAGGCGGCTCAAGATGCGGTCGATGCTGCACAGTTGGCGGTCGATGAGCAGCGCAAGAGGGTCGGGATCGCGGCGCAGCAGGAGTCTCAGCAGGACAAATCCCTGCAAGGTATCGGGGTCTTCCTATCGAACCTGAACACCGGGGATATCAACAACCGGGTGCAGTGGATGACCAACACCGTCGGCACCGTGCAACGAGAACTCGACGCGCTGAACGCTGCACTCGATGAATTGGAGAAACAGCGCGACGCGATGGCAGCCGCGGAGAAGGCTGCCCAGGCGGCCCGGGATGCTGCACTGGCGCAGTTCGAGGAGACTCAACGCAAGTCGTTGGAGGCCATGAACGCGGCCAACGAGGTCGCCGTTCAGGTGGCGTCCAGTCAGTCTGCCATGCAGGCGGCGCAAGACGTATTCAATGCCGCTCTGGATGCCGACGAGGGCCTGCGTAGCCGCGCAGCAGCGCTCGCGGCCAAGATCCAGGCCCGTAACGATGCTGCGGCGGCTGCTGCGGCTGCGGCAGCCCAGGCCTCTGCGGCGAGCTGGGTGAGTGCTCAGACCTCATGGGTCACGGCAAATGTAGCCAGCGGCCAGCTCCAGCCGTTCAGTGTCGACCAGGCGATGGCCCGTGCACAGTCGATGGTCGGCAACATGAATTATGGCAATATGTGCCTGGCCTTGGTGGCTACCTTCTACGGGTACTCCAGTTCCGGCGTCAACTCGGCCACCGATGCGGCCAGGATGATCACCAGCGCGGGACAGATGCAATACGATCTCTCCAATATTCCGGTGGGTGCACTGGTCTTCTATGATGGTTCGCCGGCGGGTAACCCGTTCGGACATGTCGCCATGTACGCCGGTGATGGGATGATTTTCAGCAACGGTGCATCCAATGGGGGAGTGGGCATGATGTCGCTCTACACCCCGGCCAATTCGTGGGGAGAGCCGATCATCGGGTGGTCGAGCGTTTGGCTTCCTTACGCCACGGCCTGAGCCCGAGGCGTCGCGGTCCTCGCCGATCCAGACCAAACGAAGAGGGCGTCCGGTCGACCGGACGCCCTCAGGAACTCGATTATCAAAGCGTTTACTGCTGAACGTATCCGATGAGCTGATCGCGTTCATCGGTGAGGGTATCGAGACGCGCCTTGACCACGTCGCCGATGCTGATGATCGCGAGCAACTTACCGTCAGAGTCGACGACGGGAAGGTGACGGATACGGAATTCGGTCATGGTGGCGGCTAGATCTGCGGTGTCGTCGTCCACACTTGCGACGTGGAGGTCGGTCTCCATCACGTCTTCGACTGACAGGGAGCGGACATCGTTCTCGGCAGCGGCTAGGGCACAGACGATGTCGCGCTCAGCGACCAAGCCGACCGGTCGTCCGTCGTCGACCACTACTACCGATCCGATGCGGTGCTTGACAAGCAATTGCAGCAACTCGGCCACGGTGGCATTGGGGGAGACCACGACGACATCGCGGCCTTTTCGGTTCAGTACGTCATGGACTCGCATGCACACACGGTAGCGGCATCGGGGGGCGCTCAGCGAGAGATTCTTGGGCGAGTCAGGCAATCTTGGGTGCAACTCTCAGCGACCGTTAACGAATCGTCCGGTTGGGGTGGCCTGCTGACAAGCTCACGAGGGCGGTCAAGTGCAGGTAGCCAGGACGCGGGTTCGGCTCCCAGGTCGGTCGTCTCGGCAATCGACACGACGACCCTTCCTGCCAGAAACGGTAGGATGTGGCAGCGTGACCACACCAGCTCGCACCCGTGTTGCTCCCAGTCCCACCGGTGATCCACATGTCGGCACCGCCTATATGGCGTTATTCGACAAGGCGTGGTCACGCAAGACCGGCGGTCAATTCGTGCTCCGCATCGAAGACACTGACCGTAATCGGCTGGTTGAAGGATCCGAGCAGCAGATTTATGATTCCCTGCGCTGGCTCGGCCTAGACGCGGACGAGAGCCCCGAAGTCGGCGGCCCGTATGCTCCCTACAAGCAGTCGGAGCGCGTGGACAGCTATCGTCCGTTCGTTGAGCAGCTGATCGAATCCGGTCATGCTTACTACTGCTGGTGCTCGGGTGAGCGGCTCGCGCAGATGCGCGCCGAACAGCAGGCCAGTAAACAAGCCGATACCGGCTACGACCGGCTCTGCTTGGGCATGACCCGCGACGAGCGGGCGAAACTGCCGGGCTTCAGTCCGACGCCGGTTGTGCGGATGCTGATCCCTGACGACGTGCCACTGAGCTTCCACGATCTGATCCGCGGCGAGGTCAAAGCTCCTCGCCCCGACGACCAGGTGATCTTGAAGGCCGACGGCTTCCCGACTTATCACCTCGCGGTCGTGGTCGACGATCACTTGATGAAGATCACCACCGTGGTGCGCGGTGAGGAATGGATCAGCTCGACCCCCAAGCATCTGCTGCTCTACTCCTGGCTCGGCTGGCAGGCGCCACTGTTCGCGCATATGCCGTTGCTGCGTAATACCGATAAGTCCAAGATTTCGAAACGCAAGAACCCGGCCGCCAGACTGATGTGGTTCCGCGAGCAGGGTTATCTGCCCGAGGCGCTGCGCAACTTTCTGCAGCTCTTGGCCTATCCGCCGGCCGATGGCGAGCAGGAAGTGACGAGCTTCGACGAGTTCGTAGAGGGCTTCGACTGGGCAAAGGTGAGTACCGTCGGGCCGATTTTCGACGTCAAGAAGCTCGACTGGTTGAACGGCGTTTACATCCGTTCGCTGCCCACCGGGGAGTTGGCCAGCAGAATCGTCGACTATGCCCTGGAATCGGGGCAGTGGAGCGAGATTCCCGAGGGCGGACGCGAGCTCGTGCTGGCGGCCACTCCGCTGATCTCCGAACGTCTGGTGACGCTGGCGGAGGCCTTGCCGAAGTTGCAGTTCCTGTTCACTGCGGACGATCAGCTGGTCTTCAACCCGGTGGCGGTCGGGAAGCTGAAAGACAATGCCGCCGAGGTGTTGACGCTCGCCGCGCAGGCCCTGGAACAACTGGATGAGTGGACGACTGATGCCATCCACCAGAAGCTACAGACGGTGTTGGTTGAAGACATGGGGCTCAAACCCAAGTTTGCCTTCGCGCCGGTGCGGGTGGCGATCAGCGGAGAGCAGGTCTCCCCACCGCTCTTCGAATCGATGGAGATCCTCGGCAAACAGTCGAGCCTGGCCCGTATCGCGCGGCTGATCGCCGAACTTTGAGCCGGGCTCGTCGTCCGCGCGGGCGCTGCAGGATTATCGAGTACGTTTTTTACGCGTATAGCAGTAAAAGTGAACTCGATAATTCTGCAGACCGGATTCAGATAGCTCAAACCGGCGGTAATACGACGGTGCGTCCGCGAACCTCGGCCACCTCGACAGGGGTTCCGTAGACGGCGCTGAGTCGATCAGCGGTCAATACCTGAGAGGCGCTTCCGACCGCCACGATGCGACCGCCGTCCAGCAGTGCCAGGCGGTCGGCGAACCCGGCAGCAAGGTTCAGGTCGTGCACGATCGTCAACACTGCGCGTCCATCGCGAGCAAGATCACGTAGCAACCGCATGATGTGACCCTGATATTTGAGGTCGAGAGCACTCACGGGTTCGTCCAGAAGTAGATAGTCGGTGTCCATGGCGAGTGCGCGCCCGATGAAGACGCGCTGCCGTTCACCGCCGCTGAGCCGGTTGACCGGCGTGAACGCATAATCGAGCAGGCCTACCTGGGACATCGCGGCAATAGTGCGCTGCCGCTGCTCGGTACGCGAAAAACGCAAGCCGGGGCGTTGCACGCCTTGTGCCACGGTCTCGTGGACGCTGAGCGCGGTCTCATCGGCGCCCATCGACTGCGGTACATAGCCGATGCGTCCTGCGCGTTCACGCATTGACATGTTGAGCAGGTCGACGCCGTCCAGGCTCATTGTCCCTGACTCTGGAGATAGCACGCCGCACAAGCATCCCTGACTCTGGAGATAGCACGCCGCACAAGCATTTCACCATGGTCGACTTGCCTGATCCGTTCGCGCCGAGCAACGCGACGAGTTCTCCGCGCTCCACATCGAGGTCGATCCCGTTCAAGACCGGCTTGTGCGGGTAGGCGAATCTCAGGTCTTTGATCTCGAGCATCTCAACTGCCTCCGCGCCTCAAGATCAGCCAGATGAAGACCGGCACGCCGACCACCGAAACCACGATGCCCACCGGGATGATCGAAGGAGACACGATCGTCCGGCCGAGCAGATCCGCGCCGACTACCAGTAGTGCCCCGGTCAGCAGGCTGAGCGGGAAGGTGAAACGGTAATCGTGGCCGACCAGCAGCCTGGCCAGATGCGGGGCTACCAGACCGACGAACCCGATGACACCGGTGAAGCTGACCGCTGTGGCCGCGAGCAACGTGACCATCACCGAGGTGACCCGGCGGAGCTTGAGCACATCGACGCCCATCGCGATGGCCCCTTCTTCGCCGCTGGACAATAAGGTATAGCTGCCCGACTGGATCACTCCCATCGTTGTGCCGACGGCCACAACGATGGCCAGTATCCCGATTTGCTTCCAGTTCGCACTACCAAGATCACCGAAGGTCCAGCTGACGATGGACGCGAGTTCCCGCTCGTCAGCGATGAACTGCATCAGGGCGCCCAGTGCGCTGAACAGGTAGCTGAAGGCGATACCTGTCAAGACGATGGTGTGACGGCCCATACCGCGCAGCGTCGCGATACCGAAGACCAGGATCGAGCACAGGCCCGCGAAAGCGAAGGCCAAGACGATGGTCGCGAGATCCTGCGAACCGGCCAATCTCCAGCCGCTGAGGATCGCCATGGACGCGCCGAAAGCTGCTGCGTTCGAGATGCCGGTGGTGAATGGGCTGGCCATCGCATTCCCTGTGATGACCTGCATCATGGTTCCGGCGGCGGCCAACGCGACGCCGGCCAACAGCCCGACAACGATCCTGGGGGCTCGGATCAGCGAGAACGCCACCCATTGCTGCTGAGTCGCAGGCTCCCGGTCGCCCAGCGGCCACCAGCCCAGCAGGCGTTGCATGATCTGGGCCAGCGAAATATCGGTCACGCCCTGCAACGCCGACACACAAACGCAGACGACGAGCAGGATCGTGACCGTGGCGATGACTGCCAGACGGCGCAACCGGAACAGCCGCATCCGTTCCAGCAGGTCATCGGTTGTGGTGGTCTCAGGCCGAGTATTGGTAGACATAGGAGCTGCCGTCGGCAGGCATGCCCTGCATCGCCATCCACTGCGCGAAAACCTCGTCGGGGTTGATATCGCTCAGCTGCTCCGGGTAGAGCCATGACGCGATGTAGACGACGCCGACAGCTTTGCCCAAGCCTCCTTCGGCGAACCCGGTCGTGAGGTAGAAGTCGCCGTCTTGAACGGCGCTGAGATCCGACCAGCCCGGGCGGGCGACCATCTCGTTTGCCAGGTCGGCGAACTCTTCGGTGGCCGGAGGCGTCGAGACGCTGCTGCCCTTGAGCGAGCTGCCGGACGTGATCTTGACGATGAGATCGGGATTCTGCTGCAGGATGGCCTCGGCGTCAATGGTCTTCGTGTTGATCGTCGGGTCGCCGAAGATATTCACGCCACCGGCGGCGACCAACATCTGGTGCCAACCGTCGTTGAAGGTACCCGGGATCGCGGTGGTGAAGTCGTCGTTGTTCTCCCAGTAGATGGTCTTCTTGGGTTCGATGCCCGTTACGCGCTGGGCGACCTCGTCCATGGTGGTGGTGAAGAAGTCTGTTACCTTCTTGGCACCGGCTTGGTTGCCGAAGACTTCACCGAGGATGTCTACCTGTTGGGCGAAGGTGGCGGTGTCGTGGCCGTTCACGATGATCACCTGGATGCCGGCGGGCTCGAGCTTTTCGATGTCGGTCTCGTTGGTGCTGTTCTTCGGTGTGATCAACACTTGCGGGTTCATGCTGATGATCTGCTCGTAGTTGAGGTCGGATCCACTGGCGCCGATGATCTCGCCCTCGTTGAACTGAGGCCAGTAGTCGGTGTCCTGCGCGGTGTTCTGGTCGACCCCGATGACGTTGTCGATACTGCCGATTGCACGGATGAGTTCGTTGTTATAGCGATTTGCGACCACGGCCCTGGTCACCGGCTGGTCGAGGGTGATCTCGCGTCCGGAGGCATCGGTGAAGGTGATCGGGCTGCTCGAAACCGATGCCGATGACGACGAGGTGGGTGTGGGCGAGCTTTCAGAGGAGGGGCTGCCACAACCGGTGATGACCAGTAGGAGCCCGAGCAGTGAAGTGAGTAAGAGGCGCAATGGATGCCTGCGCATGGTGATCGATACCTTTCATGAAACGAAACGGCGGTTTGTGGCGCAGCTGCCCGTCCGCTGAGGCCGGACGGGCAGCTGCGATGGGTCAGGCCTGGTAGCGGTAGGCGTAAGAACTGCCGTCAGCGGTCATGCCCTGCATCGCCATCCACTGGTTGAAGATCTCGTCGGGGTTGATGTCGCTCATCTGCTCGGGATACAACCACGACGCGGTGTAGACAACGCCGATCGCCTTGCCGAGACCCCCGGCGGCGAAGCCGGTGGTGACATAGAGGTCGCCGTCCTTGACTGCTGTCAGGTCCGACCAGCCTGGGCGGGCGACCATCTCGTTCGCGATCTCAGCGAATTCCTCGGTGGTCGGAGGAGTGAACACGCCGGTATTCTTCAGTGCCTTGCCCGACGTGACCTTGATGATCAGATCGGGATCGGCGTCCAGCACGGCCTCGGGGTCGATCGTCTTGGTGGTGATGGTTGGATCGCCGAAGATATTGACTCCGCCTGCGGAGACCATCATCTGGTGCCAGCCGTCGTTGGACGTGCCAGGGATCGCGGTGGTGAAGTCGTCGCCGTACTCCCAGTAGATCGTCTTCTTGGGCTCAATGCCCGATACCCGCTCGGCAACGGAATCCATGGTGGAGGTGAACAGGTCCGAGACCTTCTTCGCGCCCTGCTCGTTGCCGAAGACCTCGCCGAGGATGTCGATCTGCTCGGTGAAGTTTGCGGTGTCGTAGCCGGAGACCACGATGACCTGAATACCTGCCGGAGCCAGCTTCTCGATGTCCGTCTCGTACGAGCCGTTCTTCGGAGTGATCAGCACCTGCGGGGCGAGCGCGATGATCTGCTCATAGTTCAAGTCGCTCTGACTTGCGCCGATCACGGAGTCGTCGCCGAACTGGGGCCAATAGACAGTGTCTTGAGCGGTGTTCTTATCGACGCCGACCACATTGTCGACGTTGCCCATCGCGCGCATGAGCTCCATGTTGTAGCGACTGGCAACCACAGCTGTGGTGACCGGCGCGTCAAGGGTGACCTCCCGTCCCACACCATCGGTGATGGTCAGCGGCCCGGACGGTGAGGCGGAAGAGGACGTGGCCGAGGTCACGGGGGTGGACGAGTCTGACGGGCTACCGCACCCAGTCAGAACCAATAGAAGCCCGAGCAATGTGCTGAGGGCGATACGTAAACGATGTGGCCGCACAGTAGATCGATACCTTTCGTCGATCGGATCGACCTGATGCGGCGCCGGCGGACAGGCGGACGCCTGGCTGGCTGGGCCTCTACCGATCGCGCGGTCGCTCCGAAAACCGTGTCGGCAGGTTTTCGGGCTCGGGCTGTTTCGCGAACCGCCACGCCTTCCCAGGATCGCTCCCAGTGGCCTACTGTGACGGGTCTCACCCATACCGCTGCGCGTCAGCTCCGGCTTCACACCGGATTCCCTGCGCACCTTTGGTGGTGCTACCGACACGAGCACGCTAGCAGGCGGTGCGGGGATCGGCCACGCGGGTTCCGGTTGATTGTGTAGCGCAGCAGCCCGTGATGGACGCCTGCGCTACACAATCAGCGGGGAAGGCCACGCTGCCCACGCATCGTGTCGCTTTCGGGGCCAAGACGGGCTCCGGCTCCGCACGATAAACCAGGGGACGTCAAATCTCTGCGGCTCAGGCGTCTTTCGGTTTAAGTATCGCTTCGTAGCGCTCAAGGCGTTCATCGGGCGGGGTGTGGACGCACCAACTGCAGTACTTACCGTCCCTGGCCGCGTGCCAGTGGCAGCAGGTGCGTCGGTCATAGAAGACGCCCTGCCGGCCGTCGACTTCGATGACCCGATACTCACCAAGGCCGGCCAACTTCGGGCAGGCGCGCTCGATCGCAGCGCCCAGCTCGAGTCCTGCGTCGACGCCGATCACCGTCGCCACCCGGCGTACTGCCAAAGCCATTGAGGCCGCGATATTGCCCCACAGGTTGCGGGCGGAGATCGTGCAGGCCTCTCGCCACGAGTCGATCATCGGCGCCAGGTGTTCGTCGATCAATACGCTGATCAGATCATCGACGCAGGCCCCACGCCAGAGCCCGGGCGCACCCAACAGCGTTTCCTTCGGACTGACGCCCTCAATAACGGTCGCCACATTCGTGGCGCGCAGATCCAGCAGCAGGCCGCCTGTCAGCGTCCACGAGCAGACGCCGATTCCGCACAGCCGGTGAGCGTACCGTTGAAAAACCAATGACGCTCCGTCGCGTCCATAAGGCAGGCCTCGCAGCTCGCAATGCCGCGCGATGAGCCTCATCGCGAGTCCGCTGTCGGGTGAGCCCAGGTCGGCTGCTCCGAAACGGAAGAGCGTCAGATCAGTGGTGGCTTGCCCGGGAGCCACGCGGGCCCGATAGGTCGAAGCGCAACGGCGGGCGGCGTCCAACGCGGTTTGTAAGCCCGTGGGATCGGCTGACGGGTCCATAAGTGGCATGGGCGCCACAGTAGAACGAGAACCCGATTTGAAACCACCCCCTCGTCCATGCGATCATTTACAGGTTGCTCCTTTGGAGCCACTATGTGGACGCCGCGGATAAGACAGGCGAACTGTCGAGGCCGGACGAATACGTAGGGGTCCTGGAGCATAGGCTTCCGGGTTTGCGTGAGCGCCGGTGAAGCCGCACCAGCTGGACGTGGGCATCGCCCACTGCGCCGGCACTCCGCCCGATTCGGGTGAGTGCTGCGAGCTGGCAGGCATCTGAACAGAGGGCTTGTGGTGAGTGCGGTGAACCGTGTGCGACACACCCGACCGCGGGGGTCGAGTAATACGGCATTGACAAGCGATGTTGGGCGGGATTTGGGCCATTTTCCGGTCCGGATCCCGGCAGGGACGAGTAGAAGGAACAACCGTGGCGGGACAAAAGATCCGCATCAGGCTTCGGGCCTATGACCATGAGGTCATTGACTCGTCGGCGCGCAA
>JALHFX010000175.1 GCA_022837595.1 Propionibacterium sp. | reverse complement strand
TAGGGCAAGCCTTACTAGTGGGTCGTCGTCTGTGATCAACACCCGAATCTCGGTCATGGGATCATTCTAGCCGGTCGAAGTTGGACTTTCATCTAGCGAATCGCTAGCCATAAGTCTAGTAAAACTCCAGACATTTAGGGGATGTTTAAGTCCCGAAGAGCCGAAAGAATAGAACTCAGTTGGACAAAACGCCACACGCTCAAGAACGCAACACACTTAAGGAGGTGTCGACAATGTCGATCTGGGATACTCTCAATCGTCTTTTCGGTTTCGGTCGCTAGTCTAGCGTGCGCATAGGTCATACTGGTAGCCATGCCGAAGAACGGAACCACGTTCCGCGCGACTCTTGGTCGCGCGAGATTCACCCAAACGGAACAGTTGGGTCGAATCGAACGCGCCACGTTGCTAGTCCTCATCGGCGTTATGGCTAGCGTTGATGTGATTAGCTGGGTGAGATCTGCGGACGGCGCGGCTATGAGCCCGAACCAGATCCTCGGTATCATCACCACGTTCGTCTTCGGCCTGTACGCGTGTTGGCCATGGGTAGCCACGTTGGGCCTTGGTGCGGCTGTAACCGCATCACTGTTCATTCAGGGCGGCGCAGGACTGATTCTTGCAGGGGCTCTAGCGGCATTCATGGTTCTTCGCTTGGGCTCGGTTCAACTCCTATCCGTTTACGCTACCGGCCTGTTAATCACCATCGTCGTTGCCAGTTCGCACGTTACGCCGAAGTCGGTATCACCAAGCGATATCGGCGGATACCTACTGATCGCTGCCATCGCTGGCATTCTCGGCTTTGCACTGCGCATGGGCTATGAACGCAGCCATCTGCTCGCCGACCAACTCGCCGAGCAAGAGGCACATGAACGCGAAGCGATCGCAGCTGAGCGTCAATGGATCGCTGGCGAACTCCACGACAGCATTGCCCACCAACTCACAGTCATCTCTCTTCACACACAACTGCTCGACGATGAGCAGATGCGTGATACCTCCCAGGAAGCGATTCGCTCGGCGTCGCGCAAAGCACTTAGCGATCTCCGCTACATCATCAGACTTGCCGAGGACGCACCCACGGGGATAGAGGTTCCCTCTGGAGACCTTGGAGAAGCCATCGAAGAAGCCTGCGCCGAATTCCGTGGCGCGGGCCATGCCACTGTCGTAGAGGGCGATCCCCGAGACGAAGGGATCTCCCGCGGCGTAGAGATCGTTCTGGCGCGCGTTGTGCGCGAATCCGCGACCAATATCATCAAGTATTCGGCGCCCGGCGAAGTGCGCTTCGTGATAGATGTGCAGCCGACCGCGGTCACCATGACAATCACCAGCCCGATCGTTCACGGCTCGGCACCGCGGGTGAGCTCGTCCACAGGCACTGGTATCAACCGCATGGCCGAGCGCGTACTGGGCGTGAGCGGCGAATTCTCTGCCGGCCCGGTCGGCGACCAGTGGCAGGTCAAGACATATCTACCGCTCGGCGAGTCGACCACGTCTCGTGAGGCTACCCGCACCGCTTCCTGAGAAGCGGCATCTTTGTGGGCGCAGTCGGACTCGAACCAACGACCTGCTGCTTGTAAGGCAGCTGCTCTAACCAACTGAGCTATGCGCCCGCAGGCTAGATAGTAGCCGATACTGCCCCTGCTATATAAACTCAGGTCGACTACGACCAATCCGCGGACTGTGTAAGACACGCCTGGTGCCCGTCACTCCTCCAAAGGAATGGCGGGCACCGAAACTTCTGGCGGACCGAAAGGTCAGTCCTGAATCGCCTCAGCTTCGTCGTTTGACTCGACCTCGCCGGCGACCTTCACGTGACTTACCTTCACCTTACGGGGCTTGGCTTCCTCGGCAACCGGAATCGTCAACGTCAGCACGCCGTCCTGATACTGCGCGGTGATCTCGGTGAGGTTGAGGCCCTGGCCGAGCGTCAACTGACGCGCATAGGATCCGTGGCTACGCTCACGGCTGACCCAGCCGTGGCTCTCGTCGGAGCTGACGCTCTCTTCAACCCGCTCGGCGTGAATGCTCAGCGTACGATCATCAACGTCAATGTCGATGCTGTCAGGGTTCACGCCCGGCAGATCAACCTTGACAACGAACTCGTCGCCGTCGCGATACAGGTCCATCGGCATGGTGCGTGCTTCCGCTGCTGCACTGCGCGCGAGTTGGTTGAATACGCGATCCATGTCACGGAAAGGATTGTAAATGGTGCTCACTATTGCTCCTTGCTGTTCCAACTGCGCCTTTGTGGCGCTCTCACGAGGTACAACGCACTTACCGAG
>JALHFX010000174.1 GCA_022837595.1 Propionibacterium sp. | reverse complement strand
TGTCAGCGCCTCTCTAGTGCCCATCGAGAACTCCATCGAAGGAGGCGTCAGCGCCACCCTCGATTACCTGGCACTCTTCGAATCACCACTACAGATCGTCAAAGAAATCGTCATCCCGGTCTCGTTCGATCTATGCGTGCGTCCCGGGACCGGTTTCAGCGATATCAAACGGATTATCAGCCACCCACACGCGATCGCGCAGGTGCGCGGATGGCTGGATGCCCAGCTGCCCGAGGCCGTCATCGTCGAACGTGGCTCCACTGCCGGCGCGGCGCAAACTGTGGCAGACCCCGCTTCCGGCTTCGACGCGGCAATCTGTGCGAAGGTGGCCGGCGAACTATATGGGCTGGCGAGTCTGGCGTCCAATATCAGCGACAACGGGCAGGCTGCCACCCGGTTCGTATTGGTGACAAAGCCCGGTCCCAGCCCCCAGCGCACGGGCTACGACAAAACCACCCTGGTTGCTTATATGCGGCAGGACGAGCCGGGCGCGCTGCTCGAGATCTTGCAGCAGTTGGCTTCCCGCGGCGTGAACCTCTGCAGGGTTGAGTCTCGTCCCACCAAGAAGATCCTCGGTGACTACTGCTTCAGTATCGATGCCGAAGGCCATGTTTCGGACGCCCGGCTGGCTGAGGGGTTGATGGGCCTCCACCGGATCTGCAAGCGGGTGGTTTTTCTTGGCAGCTATCCGCGAGCCGACGGAAAGGAACCAAAGGTCCCGTTCGGCGGACGCGATTCCGACTACCAGTCGGCGCTGGAATGGTTGCAGCGGATCAACCCCGATGTTCCCAGACTGCCCTCTGGCCAGATGCCGTCCGGCAACCGTGGCCAGTAAAGCTCCCTACGCCTCTGGCCAATGGTGACCTGCAACGTCGGGTCGTGCGCCGGATCAGCCGCCCCCGAAAACCGCGGCCACCCACACAGCAGCTACCGAAAATCGCAGAAGCTACCGAATGTTCGGTAGTCAGCGCGATTTTCGGTAGCTGCTGTTGGTCGGCCTGTGCAGATCGGTAGCTGCTGTTGGTGGGCCGGGACAGATCGGTAGCGGGCTGCTGCCCTTTGGGTAGCAGCTACCGATTGGTGATGATCTTCAACGCGCCAGGTAGCACGCTGAACTCGAAATGATGGCCGGTGCCTTCCGTGTCGCCGTCCAGCTCCCACGGCGCGTCCGACTCAAGGTCGATGACGAACCTGCGGCCACTGTGATACTCGATTGCCTTGCTGCGCCGTAGCGGGCGCAGTACCGCGGCGAGCACCCGAGCCCAACCCGCCAACGTGTGCGGCGACGCCAGCAGTAGATCTATCCGGCCGTCATCGATCGCAGCGTTCGGAAACAAATCGAGGCCACCTTGCAGGCTTCGAGTATTACCCACCAAGATCAAGACTGCCTTGCGTTGGGCAGGATGGCCATCGTCAACTTGGTAATGCACGAGACGTGGTTTATAGCCCAATTGTTGTGCGAACGCGACCAGGTACGCGGCTGATCCTACGATCCTCTTGAGCCGGGCATCTGTGTCGAGCATCAACGCCGCATCGAACCCGACCCCGGCCATTCCGGTGAAGTAAGCAGGATGCTCATTGTCATAGTCGACGACCAATTGCGCCAGATCGACATCGCGCACCTTCCCGGTGAAGGCGATATCGAGCGCGGTCAGAATGTCGAGCGAGATGCCAAGATTGCGGGCGAGTAGATTACCGGTCCCCGTAGGGATGATGGCGCTCGGCACGGCGGTGTCTCGAAGTGTTGTGGTGACTGCACGGACGGTACCGTCGCCACCCGCGGCAAGAATCCGTTCGGCGCCGGCGGCGAACGCCAATTTGGTCACAGCCTGGCCGGGGTCAGCAAGAGATGTCGGGAGAAAAACCGGCTCCGACCAGCCATGTTCGAGAGATTTCAAAGTGACCAGCCTGCGGAAAGTGCTCTCTTCCACCTTCATCGGGTGGTAGACGACGGCAACCCGCCGAGGGCCGGCGGGTCCGGTGCTGTTGGCTGACATCTGCTCCTTCTCCTGAACGCTTGGATACAGCCTAGAAGATAGGGTCTGACGCAAATGACCACCTGCGATCAGTGCGATCGGTTCGAGACGGTTTCGCTAGGCTTAGCTGCATGATCGACCCGAAGGTGCTGCGCACCGATCCTGACCGTCTTCGCCGTTCTCAGCAGAGTCGTGGAGAGTCCGCCGAACTGGTGGATACTGCGATCGAGGCCGACGAGGCGCGTCGCGTAGCCATCGGTGCTTTCGAATCCGCCCGTGCCGAGCAGAAGTCCCTAGGCTCGCAGGTCGCGCGCGC
>JALHFX010000061.1 GCA_022837595.1 Propionibacterium sp. | reverse complement strand
CGAGCCCTGCTCGAGTCACTCGCCCCCACCGCCGCCACCCTGGCGGCCTGACCCAGAAAACCACTACAGACCCGTCCAGAATTCTTGACACAGATCAGCTCTTACTGCTGGTGGTCGCGCTGATCGCCGCGCTCCGGGGGGCTGGACGAGGGCTGACTGCCGCCACGGTGGCCGTGCGCCGTCGGCTCGTGCCGTGGAAGCAGTCCTGATCGTCGGCGGGCTCCTCGCGCTCTTCGCGGGGGGCGAGGTGCTCGTCCGCGGCGCGAGCGGCCTGGCTCGCCTCTTCGGCATGTCCCCGCTGGTGGTGGGCCTGACCGTGGTGGCTGCGGCGACCTCGGCCCCCGAGCTGGCGGTGTCCGTGGATGCGGCACTCTCGGGTAGCCCCGGCATCGCGCTGGGAACGTGGTCGGCAGCAACATCGTGAACGTGCTGCTCGTCCTCGGCATCTCGGCGATCGTGCTGCCGATCGGCGTCAGTTCGCGGCTCGTGCGCTCCGACTTGCCGATCCTCATCGGCTTCTCGGTGCTCACGCTCGTGCTGGCGCTCGACGGGGGTATCTCGCGCGCCGACGGGGCAGGCCTCCTCGGATTCCTCCTCCTCTACTTCGTCATCGTTGTCACCGCCTCGCGCCGTCGCGCCCGCGACGCGACCCGCGCCACCGCAGCCCGACCGGGCGGCCCGCCTGGCGGGGACACCACGGGCACGGACGGCATCCCCGGCTCGCGCGGGCGGATGGTCGCCCGCCATGCCGCGTTCGTCGTCGTCGGCGTCGCGCTGCTGGTGCTCGGAGCGCGCCTTCTCGTGAGCGGGGCGACCGGGATCGCCCAGGCCCTCGGCCTGAGCGACCTGGTCATCGGGTTGACGGTGGTGTCCATCGGGACCTCCCTCCCGGAACTCGCCACCTCGGTGACGGCCGCGATCCGCGGCGAGCGGGAGATGGCGCTCGGCAACGTGGCGGGCAGCAACATCTTCAACCTTGGGATGGTGCTCGGCACCGCGGGGATCGTCGCCCCTGGTGGCGTGCCCGTGAGCGGCGGTGCCCTCGAACTGGACCTCCCGTTCATGGTCGCGGTGGCGCTGGCGTTCCTGCCACTCGCCTTCACCGGCTACGTGATCAGCCGGTTCGAGGGCGCGGTGCTCGTGGGGTATTTCGTCGCGTACACCGCCTACCTGCTGCTCGACGCCGCCGGCCACGATGCGCTGGAACCGTTCAGCACGGTGATGCTCCTGTTCGTGGTGCCGCTGACGGTGCTGTCGCTGGTCACCTTCGTGTCCTTCGAGCTCGGGGTGCGGAGCGGGCGGCGGGTCGAGAGGGAGGCGGCCGGCCAGGCGAATGGTCTCAATGTGATGACAGGGACAATCGTCCCACCGAACGGCGAGGACCGCGGCGGCGGTAACTAGGCTGGCCGTAGGTGACCAACAGCAGCAGGATCGCGTACTCCCGTCGGCCCGCTTCGGTCCTGCGGTCCACACCCGCCAGGCCCCTCACCCTGTTCCACTCGACAGGGATCGGGTTCGGGTCGTGGGCGAACCGGCCCTCGACATCACCACCGACAGTGCCGACCTCTCCTCCCCGGCCTGGGCGGGTAGTCCGGTCCGCACCCGTAGCAGTGACTGGCGCGCCCTCGGGATCCGCCGGTGCGGGCCGGCTTGGGCGGCGATGCTCGGGTAGCCGAACTGGATAGACTCTCCGGCATGATGCCTGCGGTGCTGCAATCTCAAGCCGACGCTCATCACCGAGGACGATGATGACGACTGAGCCGGCCCAGGGGGCCGAGGCTGAGGACGTCCCCGGCGCAGAGCCCTCCGTGCCGGCTGTCAGGGCGATCAAACGAGGTCTCGAGCGCTTCCACTACATCGCGGCTATCGGCGCTATCGCAGCTCTACTGCTCTCCTTGGTTACCTTCCTCTGGGCACTGAACAAGGCTTGGTTGTTCTTCAGGTTGCTCACTGAGAGTGAGAACTCCGACGCGGCGCTGGTGAAGTTGTTCGAGAGCATGGACGCCATCCTCATAGCCACGGTGATGCTGGTCGTCGGCTACGGACTGTGGGAGCTGTTCGTGGGGGACCTCGAACTGCCCCCCAGCCTCACCACACTCTCCTTCGACCACCTCAAGGGCCGAGTGGCTGGGACGCTGCTGCTGGTGATGGTGGTGCGATTCCTCGAGGTGCTCGTCACCCGGCCGGAATCGGACGTGCTGTTGGCGACAGGGGTCAGTGTCACCCTCATCGGTGCCCTGCTCTTCACCTTCTCCAACTGGCACCGAACCCACTGAGTGCCCTCGCAGCCCGTGTCGGCCTGTTGCGGCTGTCCTCCAAGTGTCCGTGAGAGGAAGTATCCCGAAAACTGGGGCCGACGTCAGCACGGCGCAAGCCCGTCGGCTTCGCACTGTCGGTGTCCGCCGAGTGTATGCGTCGCGCGCGCAAGTCCGCCTTGAACCCGCGACGGTCCTGGCGATGGTGGGTTGAGGGCGGCAGAGTGGATGATGCTGGCTGGCCCTGCCCCCGGACCCGGTTGGTCATCGGGTCAGCGGCAGGTGATGGGCCGCCACGAGGCGAGTTTCCCGATGGGTATCGCACGTGTCCCGGGGCGCGAGCGGGGCCAGGCTCTCCCAGCGAGCTAACCACCCTGATCTGCTGTACGCTCGGACAAGAGGGGAGTACCCCACCCACGTTTCGTCGTCACTACGGGCCCACGCGGGTTCCGGCGAGCGGGCCCGTCCAGGGCCGGGAGAGACCTCCGATCATAGGATTGGAGTGCTTCCGTGGATACCCCGCCCTCGATCGGGGGCTCAGTGCTCGGTGCCCAGTTCGGGCATCAGTACTTCGCCGGTCACCTCGCTCTTACCTTCTCGCCGCGTTCCCTGCCCTGCACCAGGTATCGCATGACCCGGCGACGCAAACACCCGGCTGGATCCTGCGTTCAGCGGTACGGCGGGGTTCGGGCCGGTTCAAGGTCCTGATACGCCGCCACGCGGTGCTCTGGGCCACTCCGCTGCTGGGCGGGGCGGGTGTTCGAGGCTCCGGAACGACATCCTCGCGATGGAATTCCTTCCTGCCACCATCGCGGTAACCCGCGAGGCACTCCTGGTCCTCACTGCCATCGCCGGCGCGATCCCGGCCTGCGCAACCCGTGGACAGGAACGTCCAGGACGCCACCGAGCCGCCGACCGCGGCCTGCAACTGGAGATCGTCCACCTCCACCCGTCAGACCCACCGATGACCACCCCCGAAAAACCAAGGAAGAGGACAACATGGCACTCAAGGACATGCTCGCCAAAGCCCGCGCAGCGGCGAGCGGGACCGTGACCCAGCATCGCTCCAAGATCGACCAAGGCATCACCAAACTGGGTGACATCGCCAACACCAAGACCGGCGGTCGCTACCAGAGTCAGATCCGCACCGGCAGCGACCAAGCTCGCGCAGGACTGGACAAGATCAGTTCGGACCGGCCCGACCCCGGCACCGAAGGGCCCGTCCCGAATACTCCGGGTCCCCGTTAAACGATCAACCACGACATCGAAGAAGCGGAGACCCCATGTCCCCCACGCCCCTGTCACCAGTTTCCGGTCGCCTCCGCCGTGTCGCAGCGGGTCTGGCCATCGCAGCCGCCCTGCCCCTGACCATGGCAGTCTCCTGCGACACGGCTGAAGACCGAGGAGAGCCGCAAGAACAACAGGACCAAGACGAGGAGCAGGACGAACAAGTGGAGAACGACCAGGAGGATGACTGATTCCCTGCCCACTGGCGTCTTCCACCGCCCACCCGTGCCGGATCCCACTGACATGCCATGGTGGTTCAGGCTTCCTCCCACTGATGGCCGGCGGCTTTTTCCAGTCGGTTCATGAGGGCGTGGCCGATGGCTTTCTCCGGGAGGGGCTGGGCCAGAATGAGGGTCACGGGGGAGTCGTCGAATTCCCGGAACCGCAGGAACAGGTTGGCCGCCATCTCTTCGGGGTTGGCGGCGCTTCCGAGGGTCTTGACCACCAGTGGTGGTGGTTTCATTTCCGCTGCCAGGGCGCCGAGGACAGCCGCGGTTTCATCGGTGCAGAGAATGCCGATGGTCTCGGCCTGCTGGCGCTGTGCCAGCGCCAGCAGCACCCGAGCCACTTCTGCCACTGCCGCCGGGTTGGCCGGCGGGGTCTGGTCTGTGGCTCCTGATCTGGACGTGCGGGCGAGGACCAGGCGGGCGCGCGGGGCGTAGTGGGTGTACTTCATCCCCGGTGATCGGGGCGCCCCCGAGTGTCCCTCCTCCCCAACACCTGCCCGCGTCAGCGCTGGGTGTATCGCGACCGGCCCCGCAACGGACGCCATCATCTCCCGGGTCACGCCCCCGGGTCGCAGGATCACCGGCTGGGCGCCGGTGGCGTCCACCACCGTTGATTCCAAGCCGACCGCGCAGGGTCCGCCGTCGATGATGCCATCCACGCGCCCCATGAGGTCGGTCACCACATGGCCGCTCCGGGTCGGGCTGGGGCGTCCCGAGCGATTGGCGCTGGGCGCGGCGATGGGAACGCCCGCCAGGGCGATCAGGCGCCGTGCGAGGGGGTGGGCGGGCAACCGCACGGCCACGGTCTCCAGCCCGGCGGTCACCAGGTCCGGCACCCTGGAGGACCTCTGGAGGACGATGGTGAGGGGGCCGGGCCAGAACCGGGCAATGAGGACGCGGGCCAGGGGCGTCACAGTCCTCACCAGCGGTTCACAATCCTGCGGAGCTGCCACGTGAACGATGAGGGGGTTGTCCGAGGGCCGCCCTTTCGCTGCGAAGACGGATGAGAGGGCAGCGGGATTCGTGGCGTCCGCGCCCAATCCGTAGACGGTCTCGGTGGGGAAGGCGACGGTCCCGCCAGCCGCCAGCAGGCGGGCGAAGGGCAACAGGTCCGCATCGGTGAAGTGCTGGGGATCAACGACCTGCAGACGAGTCGCCTTCATTGAGTCTCCTGTTCTCTGTCGGCCGCACGCCGCCCGCCCGCGTTGCTGTTGCGGGGGTCGTGATGTCACCGTAGTCTTCGGGTACCAGGAGGGAGTATCCCTCAATTGGCGTGACGTCATTCTCGACAGCCCTGTCCGTCGCGTCGGCCCGTAGGGTGGGAAAGACTCCGTGGTGCTTTGTTCACAAGTCACCGAAGGACTGCCATGACATCTGTCCCCCCTGTGTTGAGCGAACCCGCCCGACCGCGGCCGTGGCACGTCCTTACTGCCGCGGAGGTCCTGGAGGACCAGGGTTCCTCGTCGCGCGGTCTCACTGGCGAGGAAGCCAGGGCCCGTCTTGACCGGCATGGTCCCAATGTCCTGATCGATCGTGGGGGCAAGTCGCCGTGGAAGATCCTGTGGGAGCAGTTGACCGCCGTGATGGTGGTGATCCTGCTGGCTGCTGCGTTGTTGTCGCTGCTGCTGGGGAAGTTCCTGGAGGCGGGCGCGATCGGTGGGATCGTGCTGTTGTTCGCGTTGTTGGGCTTCCTGCAGGAGTACCGGGCGGAACGGGCGATCGCGGCGTTGCGGCGGATGACGGTCCCGTTCGTGCGGGTCGTGCGCGACAACCAGCTCGGTCAGGTCGCGGCATCAGATCTGGTACCGGGTGACATCGTCCATCTGGATGCTGGCGCGGTGGTGCCCGCTGACCTGCGTCTCCTCGAGACTGCGTCGTTGCGAATTCAGGAGGCTGCGCTCACCGGGGAGTCCGAGGCGGTGGAGAAGACCAGTGACCCGCTGGGGCAGGTGGACGCCCCGTTGGGTGATCGGCTCAACTTCGCCTACTCGGGAACGCAGGTGGCCTACGGACGGGGCGTGGGTGTGGTGGTGGCCACTGGGATGGCCACGGAACTCGGGAAGATCGCGGATCTGCTGCAGGGCGTGCAGAAGGAACGCACGCCGTTGCAGCAACGCCTGGACAGTGTCGGCAAGCAGCTCGCCGTCGTTGGGCTGGTCACCGCCGGGGTGGTCGCGGGCCTGGGTGCGTTGGCCGGGGAGGAGTGGAGCGACCTGGTCCTGACGGCCATTTCGGTGGCGGTCGCGGTGATTCCGGAGGGCTTGCCCGCCGTCGTGACGTTCACCTTGGCGGTAGGGGCACAGCGGATGCTGCGCCGGGAAGCGTTGATCCGGAAGCTACCGGCTGTGGAGACCTTGGGATCGGTGACGGTGATCTGCTCGGACAAGACGGGGACCCTGACGCAGAACCGGATGACGGTCGCACGCCTCGCGCTCCCGGGCGAGGCCGAATGGGTGCCGGGACATGGGGTGCCCTCCGAGACCGCGAGGATGGCGCTGGTGGCCGGTGTGCTCTGCAACGACGCCGAGATCCGTCGCATCGATGGACAGACCAAGCTGATCGGAGACCCCACAGAGACGTGCCTCCTCGAAGCGGCCTCGGCGGGAGGTATCAACGTCGCGCACCTGCGGTCCGGTATGCCCCGCATCGCGGAACGCCCCTTCGACTCCGAACGCAAGCGGATGAGCACCCGCCACCAGAGGGGCGACCTGACGGAGTTCGCTGCCGCCGCCTCCGGGGACATCGCTTTCGTCAAAGGCGCGGTGGACGGTCTGCTGCCGCACTTCTCCTCGGTCTGGACGGCCGGGGGTCCGCACCCGTTCGATGACCCCGCCCGGGCTTGGGTCGAGTCGACCAACGCCACCCTGGCCTCCGCGGGGCAGCGCGTGCTGTGCCTGGCCTTCCGGACCATCGAGAGCGGTGTGGACACCGACCTGGAGGACGGACTCACCTTGCTCGGCATGGTGGGCATCATGGACCCGCCCCGGCCGGAAGTGGCGGAGGCTGTCGCGAAGTGCGAGACGGCGGGAATTCGCCCGGTCATGATCACCGGTGACCACCCCCTGACAGCGCGGGCCATCGCCCAGGAGATCGGGATCGGCCGCGATGGGGTCGTCCTGACCGGCCTGGAACTCGACCGGCTCTCCGGGGAGGAGTTCGATCACGCGGCCCGCACGGTCAGCGTGTTCGCCCGTGTCGCACCGGAACACAAGCTCCGGCTCGTCGAGGCCCTGCAGCGCGACGGTCAGATCGTGGCGATGACGGGTGACGGAGTCAACGACGCCCCGGCGCTGAAGAAGTCCGACATCGGGGTGGCGATGGGCATCACCGGGACCGACGTCTCGAAGGAGGCGTCGGACATGGTCCTCCGGGATGACAACTTCGCCACCATCATCAGCGCGGTCGAGGAGGGCCGCGTGATCTACGACAACCTGCGCCGCTTCGTCTCCTTCGCCGTGGCCGGCAACCTCGGCAAGATCATCGTGATGGTGGGCTGGCCGATCCCGTACCTGTTCACCGACCTCGACACCACGGCCGCGGTCGCCCTGCTACCCCTGCAACTGCTGTGGCTGAACCTGATGACGGACGGACTGCTCGGACTCGCGATGGGCAAGGAACCCTCGGAGCCCAACGTCATGCGACGCCCCCCACACGTCCCCGGCGGCAGCCTGTGGACCGGTGGGCTCGGCGTCCACACCATCTGGATCGGATTCCTGATCGGCGCGATCGCCCTCGGCGTGGCGATCTGGTACCACGAGGCCGGCAACCCATCGTGGCAATCGATGCTGTTCACCACCCTCGCGTTCCTGCAGCTCGGTCAGGCGTTCGCGATCCGCTCACTCCACGAGTCCCTGTGGAAGGTGGGGCCCGGGTCGAACCCCCTCCTGCTGGCCATCGCCGGCGTGGTCCTGTCCCTTCAACTGGCGGCGCTGTACACGCCCCTGGGGGACTTCCTGCAGGTGCAGCCCCTCGCGCCCGCCGACCTGCTGGTGGCAGCGGCGGCAGGGGTGAGCCTCTTCACCGTGATCGAGGTGGGCAAAGCGCTGACCCGCGCACGGCGGGCACACGCGGGCTGAGTCCTCCGCCGAGCCGGAACTGGCGGGTCAGCTGACCTGCTCCAGCCGGGCGGTGTCGACGTCGTACAGGAAGCCGCCCACCACCACCCCCTCCGCCAGAAGGGGCTGGTCGCGCAACATCGTGGTGTCCGCCTGCAGGCGCGCCCGCTGGTCGGGGTCAGCTCCGATGGTCAGCGATCCCAGGTCGGCCAAGGTGGCCGCGGCCACCTTGGCACGGAGGGCCCCATCGTCCCCACTGGCCATCGCGCACCGGGTGTGCTGCACCACCAGGATGCGGTGGACGTGGAGCAGATGGGTGGAAAGGATGCACCCCACCACCGCATCAGCTGTGACATGCCCACCCGGGGTGCGGATCACCTTGGCGTCCCAGAGCCGCAGCCCCACCATACCGAGCGGGTCGAGCCGCGAGTCCATGCACGTCACGATCGTGACACCCGCCCGGGCGATGCCCTGCAGCGGCCGGGGCGCGGAGCGGGCATAACGCTGGTTCCCGAGCAGCAGATCGCCGAAGGCTGTGGTCATCACACCCGTACCGTACCCACCACACAGATGTCACGCAATTCCGGAACTATTGCACTACTGTTAGTGGATGGTTGCAGAGCGGGAGAGGTGCGGGCGCCACGGTGTGAGGGCGGCGAGTACCGGCCACGCTGGCGGTGTGGTGGCTGTCCGCCCGGCGGGTTCAGGGTCGTCTCACGGTGAGGGCGACGAAGTCCGCGATCGTGACCTCGGCCTCCAGGTCGTGACGGAACCTGGCGCCGTGGGCGATGCGGTACTGGTTGCGCCGCCCAACCTTCTCCTTCACAACGTAGCCCCCTGCCACGAGGTCCCCGACGATCCGCTGGGCGAAGCGCTCGGTGATCCCCACCTGTGCGGCGATGTCCCGCAGTCGGGCACCCGGGTCCCGCGACAGTGCCACCAAGACGTGTCCGTGGTTTGAGAGAAACGTCCATTCACCTGAGGTCATGGTCCATCATGGTACCCGATCGTTTATTCCGGAACCGGTGAGGAGTGATTGTCATGTCGGGTGCGGCTGACGCGGCGGGTGCCCCCGGGGAGGGGCGCACCCCGGGACTGGATGGACTGCTGGCAGCTGACGTGGCGCTGCTCACCGACCTCCATCGCCAGGTGCTCCGGGAAGCCGGCCGTGCCTCGGTCGCGAACCTGATGAGCCACCTGCGCGACGCCGCGGCGCGCGCCGCCGCGGGTGGTGACCCGCGCGAGCCCGCGGACCTGGCCGACGCTCTCGGGGCGGAGGAGGCCGCCCATCTCGCCCAGGCACTGACGGTGCACTTCCACCTGATCAACCTCGCCGAGGAACGACACCGGTCGCGGCTGTTGCGCGGCGGCGGAGGACCGCAGTCGACCGTCTCCTCCGATGTCTGGCCCGCCGTGGGTGGGTTGGCCCGGCTCGCCGAGGGCACGGACATGCTGCGGATCCACCCGGTGCTGACAGCTCACCCGACCGAGGCGCGCCGGCGAGCCGTCTCTGCCGCACTGCGCCGCATCTCGCTCCAGCTGGACCGGTACGACGACTCGCACCACGGCGTCCGGGAGAAGGAGGTGTCGCGACGACGGATGTTGGAGGAGATCGACATCCTCAGCCGGACATCACCGTTGCGCCGTACCCCCCCTCATCCGGCCGACGAGGTACGGGCTGTGATGTCAGTCTTCGACGAGACCCTGTTCCGGGCGGTGCCGCGCTTGTACCGGTCCGTCGATCACGCCATTCTCGGGGCGGCGTCGGGGCGAGAGCAATCCCCGGTTCCCGCGTTCATCCGATTCGGATCCTGGGTGGGAGGAGACCGTGACGGCAACCCCTACGTCACGGCGGAGGTCACCCGACAGACCATGGCCATCCAGGCCGATCACGCACTCAAGGCCCTCGTCGCGGGCGCCGACCGGGTAGCCCAGACTCTGACGATGGGCGAGGACAGCACCCCGCCCTCACCCGCGCTGCTGAACTCCTTGGCCACGGACGCAGCCACAGCGCCGAGCGTCTTCCACACCATCTCATCGTCCTCGCCGGGTGAGCCACACCGGCAGAAACTCCTCTTCGTCGCGCAACGCCTCGCCGCGACCCGCGACGGCGCCATCGACCTGGCCTACCGGGAACCCAACGAACTGGTCGACGACCTGAAGCTCGTCCAGCAGTCCCTGGCAGATGCCGGCGACGCGCGAGCCGCGCACGGAGAGCTGCAGCACCTCATCTGGCTCACCCAGACCTTCGGGTTCCATCTGGCCGAGATCGAAGTCCGGCAACACAGCGCCGTCCTGACCGCCGCCCTGGACGAACTACTGGACCAACTCGACCCCGCCTCCCGCGACACCTTCCCGACACGGGCGGCACTGCTGGACTCCCTCGCCACCAACGGATGGCCCGCCCCCGTGCAGCCGCGCAGCGACCGAACCCGGGAAGTGCTCGACACCCTGCGGGTCATGGCCTGGCTCCAGCGGCGATGGGGCAGCCAGTCCTGCGGCCGCTACATCATCAGCTTCACCCAGTCCGCCGAACACCTTGCAGGTGTGCGCGCCCTCGCACGTCTCGCAGTCACCGACTCCCCGTTCCGGCTCGATGTCGTCCCCCTCTTCGAGACCGGTACGGACCTTCGAAACGCGGTCACGATCCTCGAGGACTGGCTCGCCCTGCCGAGCACCCGCAGCTGGCTGCAGCGCACCGACCACCACGTCGAGATCATGGTGGGCTACTCCGACTCCGCCAAGGACGTCGGCCCGGCAAGCGCCAACATCACCCTCTACCAAACCCAGACCGAACTGGTCGCCTGGGCGCAGCGGCACAACCTCCACCCGACCATCTTCCACGGCCGAGGCGGCTCGCTGGGTCGTGGCGGCGGCCCCGTCCACCGTGCCATCCTCGCCCAACCCCCCGGCTCCATCGCAGGCCGCTTCAAGGTCACCGAACAGGGCGAGGTCATCTTCGCCCGCTACGCCGACGTCACCCTCGCCCAAGCCCACCTCGAACGGTTGACCTCAGCGGTCCTCCAGGCCGACACCCCCGAGGTCGCAGAACGCAACCGCGTCGCAGCAGCCCGCTTCACCGACATGGCACAGACCGTGGAACAAGCCTCCCGGGAGGCCTACCACACCCTCGTCCGACAGCCCGGATTCGCCGACGTCGTCGCACAATCCAGCCCCCTGGAGGAACTCGGCCAACTCCGACTCGGCTCCCGGCCCGCCCGCCGGAGCGGCGCTGACCAGGGCCGCGACCTCAGCGATTTCCGTGCCATCCCCTGGGTCTTCGCCTGGGCGCAGATCCGCGCCAACCTTCCCGGCTGGTACGGCCTCGGCTCGGGACTCCACGCCGCCGGAGAACTCACCCACCTCCAAGAGGCCTACCACTCCTGGCCCCTCTTCGCGACCATGATCGACGTCGCGGAAATGAGTCTCGCCAAGGCCAATCCCCGACTGGCTGAAGCCTTCCTCCAGCTCGGCGGACGACCCGACATCACCCGGATGATCCTCGACGAATTCACATTGACCCGCGGCCTCGTCCTGGCAGTCCTCAAGCAAGGCTCGCTCCTCGAGAACAAGCCCTTCCTCCGCACCCGGGTCGCGCTCCGCGCTCCCGACGTGGACGCACTCAGCCAGCTCCAGCTGCGCGCACTGCGCCACGTCCGCGAGACGCCCCAACCGGACAGCGACGACTGGGCCCAAGTCCTGCTCCTCACCGTCAACGGTGCCGCCGCCGGCCTCCAGAACACCGGCTAATACGAACCAGGTGACCGGAATCATTGTTCCTGTTATGGTGATGGTAGCAACGCGGAGGGGAGTATCCCGAATCCGTCGGCCGTCGACACCACGGACCCCAATGGGTCCCGGCGGCCGAACCCGGTTCGTCACCGGGTGGAAAGACTTCCGGTTCGACACCACCGGAGGTTCGAGATGCCACTACTCCCCGACCTTGCTCTCATCCTCATCCTCGCCGGGTGGCTCCTCCTCTGGGCACTGCGCGAGGCCGGGTACTTCGGAATCCGGCGCGGCATGATGACACGCGTGGCGCGCACTCCCTAACAAGGCTGTGGCATTGGGGTACACCCCAACGC
>JALHFX010000173.1 GCA_022837595.1 Propionibacterium sp. | reverse complement strand
TCGATCGACCACAGCTTCCCGTCGAAGAATGTGCGGATGTGTTCGGCGGAGCCGGTTCGGCAGAAAACGGCCTGCGGAGCCTCAAGAATGTAAATGACCTGGTGCTCGTCGAACAACGAGACGGTTCGCGACGCGATCTCGTCGGGGAACCGGGTGTCGAGTAGGACTTGGCCGTCGATTTCGACATAGCTGCCAGCTCCCAGCACCAGACCGTCGAAGACGGATTCTTGTAAATAATGCGGCACCAGTGACTTCGGTCGTCCGGTGCACAGCAACACCTGGTTGCCACGGGCTCGCGCCTCTCCGACCGCGTCGAGGTGGGCGGCGGGCACGCGTCCGTGGTCGGCGAGGGTTCCATCAAAGTCAATGAATACTGTTCTGGACATCACCTACGACGGTACCAGGGGTCACCGTTGGAACATTGCGATCGATGAAAGGTCACCCCGGCCAACACACCTGAGCAGAGCCTCCCCGCCTGGGCAAACGGCTCCATTGGACGCAGCGCCGAGCTTAATCAGCCGAGAATAGAGAGGTGACCAAGAAAGATGCGATGGATCCGGCCCGATTACGCCTCGCGCTCGTCCAACTGAGTTCAGGGTCTGATCCAGTCGAGAACCTGGCGGTAGTGAGCGAGAAGATCGCTGAAGCAGCCGAGCGTGGAGCTCAACTCGTTGTCTTCCCGGAGGCGACGATGGCCTGCTACGGCTCGAACCTGAGCGAGCTGGCCGAACCCCTCGATGGCCCCTTCGCCTCCGGGGTCCGCGCCGCTGCCGCAGCGTCGGAGGTGATCGCGGTGGTCGGCATCTTCACCCCTGCACCAATCGACAGAGTTCGCAACACGCTGCTGATCACCGGGCCGCACGTGGAGGCCAGCTACGACAAGATTCACCTCTTCGATGCTTTCGGCGCGAGAGAATCCGACACCGTGGTCGCGGGAGGCTCGCTGGTGACCATCGATGCGCTCGGTACCCGAATCGGCTTCGCCACTTGCTATGACCTGCGCTTTGCAGACCAATTCATCGAACTCGGACGCCGCGACGCACGGTTGGTGGTCGTCCCCGCGTCCTGGGGGGCCGGGCCGGGTAAGGACGAGCAGTGGAACGTGCTCACCCGCGCGCGTGCGATGGACGCCCAAGCCTATCTGGCGGCCTGCGACCAGGCGTGGACCCCGCCGCGCGGCAGCGATCCGCTCGGGATCGGCCTCAGCCGCGTCACCGATCCCTACGGGCATCTGGTCGCCGAACTGGATTCGCGACCTGGTCTGTTGATCGTGGATATCGACCTCGCAAGGGTGGCTGACGCGCGCAAGCGAGTCCCTATCTTGGACTGATCGTCGGCCAGGTCGCGCGGATGGGCCGGACGCCGCCCAGCCGCAATCCACAGATCCAGCCGAACGAAGGTGACGATCCGGTCGGCTCAGAAGGCCTTCCAGCCGCCATCCGAACTCAGCACGGCGCCGTTGACATTGCAGGCGTCGGGGGAAAGCAGCCAGGTGATGGTCGCTGCCAGCGCCTCGGGCGTGGCTATCCCGGGACTGGTGACCATCATCGCCGCTCCGATACGCTCGGCGGCTCGTTGCGAGAGGATCTGGCCGCCGATATTCGTGACCACCCCTCCAGGTGCGACCGCATTGCATCGAATGCCGTCGGGTCCGTACATGACCGCAGTATTCTTCGTCATCCCGATGACGGCATGCTTTGAGGCGGTATATGCCACGCCAGCGGCACCACCGCCCAGGCCAGCAGCCGACGAGAGATTGACGATACTTCCTCGGCCGTTATCGAGCAGGTGGGGTATTGCAGCCCTCGTCATGCGCATGGTGCCCCAGACGTTCACGGAGAAGACCCGCTCCCAGACTTCGTCGCTCACTTCGGTGATCGTCTGGAAGTTATCCATAATGCCGGCATTATTGACCAGGCCGTAAAGATCATCTTCGGCGGTGGCTGTTTTGATGATGTCATCAACATCTTCTTGTACAGCAATATCTCCCACCACGGGCACCAGATTCAATTGGGGATGGTCTGCCACCAGCACCTCGAGTCGTTCGGAAGAGATGTCGGAGGCGATGACTCTGCCACCCTCTTTGGCGATCCGCAGGGCGGTCGCGCGTCCGATACCGGAGGCCGCACCCGTAACGATCACCGTTTTGCCTGCGAACCGCCCCGGAATAATCTCTTCGTTGAACGGGATTATCTTCATTTGCATTGCTGGTTGTTCGCTCATCGTGGCTCCTTGAATGAATGAAACTCCCCGTGAATCCGTGGAGTTTGGTGAGATCGCCCGATGACGCTGCCGTTTTGTCATCGAGCAGCTTTACCGTATGAA
>JALHFX010000172.1 GCA_022837595.1 Propionibacterium sp. | reverse complement strand
CTCCTCGGGAAGTAGTTGTTCGCCGGGCTCGAGCGGGTGGAAAAGGAACTGGAGGCCTCGGCTGGTCTCGAGGCGCTCGACACCGACTCCATAGACGGACTGGAGGAGATGCGGATCGAGCACGTCCTGGCAGGAGCCGTGCGCAACAACGGCACCCTGGTGAAGGACGAGGATGTCGTCGCAGTAGCGCGCCGCCAGGTTGAGGTCGTGGAGCACGACGATCGTGGTGATGCCCAGCCCTCGGACCATCGCCAACAGTTCGTGCTGGAACCGGATGTCGAGATGGTTGGTCGGCTCGTCGAGAACCAGATGGCTGGGCTGTTGGGCCAGCGCCCGCGCGATCAGAACTCGCTGCTTCTCCCCGCCGGAGAGTCCGATGAAGACTCGGTCGGCGAGGTGTCGAGCACCGACTCGCGTCAGAGCGGCGGCCGCGATCTCGTGGTCGCTGCGTGAGGTCCGTGCAAAGGTCGACTGATGGGGCGCCCGCCCGAGGAGGACCATGTCGGCGACCGTCATCGGCAGGTCGCCGGCCGACTCCTGGAGCACGACCGCGATCTGCCGGGCGATATCGCGATGGCTGACGGACTTCATCGGACGCCCGTCGAGCACGACGTGACCGCGGCGCGGGTTCACGATCCCGCTGAGCATGCGCACCAGCGTGGTCTTGCCACTGCCGTTCGGACCGATCAATCCGAGAACTCGCCCGTTGGCTGCCGTGACGTCGATATTCCTGACGACCTCGACCGATCCGTAGGCGTATACGAGCCCGTGCCCCTCGATCATGACGCCTCCGTACCGGCGTGCATTCGCCGCACCAGGACAAGCAGGAACGGCGCTCCAACGAGCGCAGTGATGATGCCGATGGGCAGTTCTTGCGGGCTGAGCACCATGCGCGCAACGAGATCCGACCACAGGAGGAAGATCGCGCCCACCAAGGCGGCGATCGGGATCGCCCTGCGATGGGTGGCGCCAACCATTCTTCGAGCGAGGTGCGGAATGACCAAGCCGACGAACCCGATGCTCCCCGCGGCAGCGACGAGCACGCCCACCGCGAGCGCGACCAGGACCAACAGTGCCAGACGGAATCGAACGGGCGAGACCCCGAGAGTGTGGGCGGTCTCGTCGCCGATGGCAAGTGCGTCGAGCTTGCGGCCCCAGATGACCAGGACGCCGACCACCAGGACGACAACAGCGAGAACGACGAAGAGAGGTGCCCCCCACCGAGCGAGAGCAAGCGTGCCCAGCAGCCAGAACAGCACCGATCGGGATCCCTCGGCGGAGTCGGAGGCAAAGATGAGAAAGCTCGTCAGCGCGTAGAGGGCGTATCCGACCGCCACCCCTGCCATCAGCAAACGAGTGGACGTGATGCGTCCGGCCGATCGAGCAATAACGAACACCAGCAATGCGGCTGCCAGCGCTCCGAGGAAGGCGGAGATTTGAAGTGCGTGCTCACCCCACCCGGCACCGAACCCGAAGAGGATGGCTGCCGCAGCACCCGTCGATCCTCCGGAGTTCACGCCCAGCAGATAAGGGTCCGCGAGCAGGTTCCGCACCATCGCCTGCAGTGCCATCCCGCTCACCGCGAGGCCGGCGCCGACGGCCGCACCCAGGAGCACCCGCGGCACCCGCACCTGCCACACGATCGACTCCTGCGATGGTTTCCACGTCGCTTCGCCCGGGCTCCCCAGCACGTGATAGCCGACGATGTCGAGTACGGTTCCCGGCGGGATGGACACCGCACCGAGCGCGACTCCTGCCATCAGCGTCACAATGAAGACGACCACCAGTGCACCGAGCAGCGCGAGGTAGCGTCGGCGGCGAGCCCCGGCGCCAAGGTCGTCACTGACATCCGCGGTCGGACGCGCGTGATCCAGCAACGCGATCATCGCCGCAGCTCCAACTGTGAGACGAGTAGGTCGACGTAGGTTCCATCGGCGGCGATGAGTCTCTCATGCGTTCCCCCTGGGTGGGGAGTCGACGGCTCGTCACTGCCACAACTCATCAGTCCGAAGACCAGCATGGTCGAGCCTGCCGCAGCAGCGATGTTGAAGGGCCTCGACCTGGTGAGCACAGCTACCCCTCCGATTCCTTATTGCAATGCACTTGCAATAAGGAATCACACGCAGACGGCCTGCGTCAAGGGCCCGGGGTGTGAGATACCAGCGTGAGTTGCGAGCAGGTGGTGCCGATCGCCTACGCCTGACCGGAATCTGACGCCTTCCGGCAGGTGTTGCAGGTGCCCTGGAGCGAGGTAGCCCCGATACGTAAGAGGAAGCCGTGCTGGAGACGGACTCGCTCGGCAACTTCATCCAGGAGATCGGCAGACGTGTCGACGATGTCGCCGCAGCGCTCACAAACCAGGTGCTC
>JALHFX010000060.1 GCA_022837595.1 Propionibacterium sp. | reverse complement strand
GCGGGAGCCTGTGGGAGACTAGGTCACTGCCGGACACCACATATTCCCCTGTTCTTCTTCCCACACGGAAGAGGGACAGGGGAATACCCATATACACACAATTTCAGGCTTCTATTCGCACTTTCAGGATATTCGTCCGTCTCGAACGGTTTGAAAAGCGCGCACGCAAAACCGTGAAGCAGCGATCGAGAGTCGTGCTGCAGGCCCGGCGAGTCGTCTCATTGGCCGCGGGGAAGGTGACATGTCGATTAATCTTGCTTTGTCACCAGCCTTAAGGAGCACGCGCATGAATGATCGATCAATGCGGGCGGATGACGGCCTGTTTGAGGTCGACATCGTCGATGATGCCGAACCCGATGAGCCGGAGATCGAACTCGGGCCTACCGGTCGTCCACTACCTGATCTGCCTGAGCCGTCGCCCCCACAGCCTGGTCCCAAAAACGCGATCATAATTTCCATGACGAACCAGAAGGGCGGCGTGGGCAAGACCACGAGCACGATCAACCTCGGTGCTGGGCTCGCAGAAACCGGTCGACGGGTTCTGCTGGTCGACTTCGATCCGCAGGGATCGCTTTCTGTAGGGCTTGGTGTCAATCCGCACAATCTGGACCAATCGATCTACAACTTGCTGCTCAGTCGGGAGTACTCCTTCGACGAGATCGTGCTATCCACCGATACCGACGGTATGGACCTGTTGCCCGCCAATATCGATCTTTCGGCTGCTGAAGTCCAACTGGTGGGCGAGGTCGCTCGGGAGCAGACCCTGAAACGGGTGCTCGACCGCGTCCGTGATCGCTACGATTTCATTCTTATTGATTGCGCGCCATCACTCGGTCTGCTGACGATCAATGCGCTGACGGCGTCCGACAAAGTGATTATCCCGCTCGAATGCGAGTTCTTTGCGCTACGCGGCGTGGCTTTGCTGACGGATACCATCTCGAAAGTTATCGACAGACTGAACCCGGACCTGGAGGTCATCGGCATCTTGGCAACGATGTTCGACTCGCGTACCCTGCACAGCCGTGAGGTTCTGCAGCGTGTGCTGGAGGCTTTCGGCGACACGGTCTTCCATACCGTGATTCGGCGGACAGTGAAGTTTCCAGAGACGACTGTTGCGGGTGAGCCGATCACCGAATATGCGCCTACTTCACCCGGGGCCGAAGCGTATCGGATGCTCACCCGAGAGGTGTTGCTCAGATGTCACGTCGGGTGAAGCTGCCTGGCGCTAACGAGCTCTTTCGCGGACTGACTGAGTCGGCGACAACAGAGTCTTCGGCGAGCGAGAGCGATTCTGGATCGGCTCCGCAGCCGGCGAAGAAGGCGACCGGTCCGACAGGTCGGGTGCGACATGACGAAAAGATCACGGTTTATGTCAGCACTGAAGAACTGCTCAGCCTGGAGCAGATTCGGCTGCGTTTGCGTGCCGATCACGGCATCAACGTCGATCGGGGACGACTGGTACGCGTCGCGATCGACATGCTCGCCGATGAGCTTCAAGTAGGTGGTGAGAATCTCGAAGTCTTGGATCGCCTGCGGCAATGACCAGGGTCCACGCACCTGCGGGTCATTCCTCATCCGGCTCAGCAACTTCGAGGGTCCCATCTACTCCTTCAGCTGATTGGCCGTAGACAGGACGTTGTGCGCGCGTTGATCGCGCGAGGCTTGGACGCCGAAGAAGACCGAGACAAGACCACCGGTGCGGGGTTACTGTCTACGACCAGTCGCTTCCTTGAGCGCCTCGGGCTGGCTAGTCTGGATGACCTGCCGCCGATTGCGTCCCAGCTACCAGAGGCAGCCGATTTAGCCGATGAAATTGTCTGCCTTGGCAATTACCCCTGACAACGTGGAGAAAACTGATGATTGACCAGCCAGCTGACGGCATTCGTCTGCAGAAGGTGCTCGCACAAGCGGGCGTGGCAAGCCGACGCGCCAGCGAGGAATTAATCGCTGAAGGCCGCGTCGAAGTCAACGGCAAGATCGTGAACGAACAGGGACTGCGGGTCAACCCTGATCGGGACGTGATTCGGGTCGATGGCTCGCGGATCCCACCCCCACGCCGACACCTCTACCTGGCATTGAACAAGCCGCGCGGCGTCGTTTCGACGATGGACGATCCTCAAGGACGACCCAACCTGCAGCAGTATGTGCCCAGGCATCAGCGGCTATTCCATGTCGGACGGCTCGACACCGATACCGCAGGACTTCTGATCCTGACCAACGACGGCGAATTCGCGAATAAGCTGACACACCCCCGACATGAGGTGCCGAAGACGTACCTCGTCGAAGTCGAAGGCCTACTCGACAACAAGACCTTGCGTCGTTTGGAGAAGGGCGTCACCTTGGAGGATGGCCCTATCAAAACAGACAAGCTAAAACTCGTGCAACGCGCCTCGTCGCGCAGCCTTGTACAGATCACGCTGCACTCGGGACGCAACCGCATTGTGCGCCGGATGATGGACGCGGTCGGGTATCCGGTGCGCCAACTTTCCCGAATCTCGGTCGGTCCGGTGAAGCTGGGGCAGCTGCAGGCTGGGCAGACTCGTGAGCTGACTCAAACAGAGTTAGGGGCTCTGCTCGATATCGTCGAGCTTTGACGATGGGCCGATTATCCGCCCAGTCGGGTAATCTGCACTGGTGCGTGACGATCGAATACAGTCCTCTCCAACTCGTCGTGCCCGTTTGGGCGCAGTTACCGGAGCTTTGGCTCTGGCCTTGACTCTGGCCGCCTGCGGCGGTGAATCTGTCGAGACCACGAGCCCGACTATGTCTGACACTGCGGCGAGCGCGACACCCAGCGCAACACCAACCGTTGAACCCACAGTGCTCACGAGTCTTGACAGCGTCGAAGTCAGCGGGGACTGGGATACTCAGCCGACTGTCGAGGCACCGTATCCCTTCAAGGTCGATGAGACCATGACCAAGGTGATCATTGAGGGCACCGGTCCGGAGGTCCCGAACGCATCCGCAACGATCACGGTACGTTACGAGGGTCTGAATGCTCGCACCGGTTCCGTTTTCGACTCTACCTGGCTCAGCGGTAGCCCCGCGACTTTCCAGCTCTCCCAGCTCATCCCCGGCTTCGCAACCGGTGTTGTCGGTCAGCATGTCGGCAGTCGTGTCGCGATCGCCATCACAAGTTCGCAGGCCTATGACCCCAACGGCCAGCCGAGTGCGGGTATCGAGCCCGGTGACACGCTGTTGTTCATCGTCGACATCCTCGACTCAGAACTCGGGGGTCCAGTCGGCGAGACCACGACGCTGCCCGCCGACGTCCCGCAGGTGAGCGAGGAAGGTGGCGTGCCTCAGATCACGATCCCCAGCGGTCTCGCCGAGCCGACAGACGTAGGTGTCTACCCGATCATCAAAGGCAGTGGCGCGGCTCTGCAGTCGAGTGATGCGTTGACTTCGCATGCGGTCTGCATGACGTGGGACGGGACGGAGTACTACAACGATTACGCCGGGCCGGCAGTCACCGACGCCCTTGGAGCCGCGGTGCATGAGACCCTGTTCAGTTCCTTGGTCGGCCAGCCGATCGGCAGTCGGGTGCTCGTCACGATGCCCGGCAGCGTTGCCTACCCCAATGGAAACCGGACGCCGTCGATGGCCCCCAATACCTCCGCTACCTGCGTGGTCGATCTGCTCTTCGCGCAGCAGTACGGCTAGAGGCCAAACGGTTCTGCGGAGATCTTCGCCAGGCTGCGATCCACCTGGGCTGACGACAACCTGGAGCTGAGAACTACCCGGAACTGAGAACCGCCGACTGTGCCGAGGCACGAGTCAGCAGCAGCCGGGATGCGTGGCTGTTTGCAACAGCTCGCGATCGTCGCACCGGCCACCGGAATGCTCACGCGTCCGCACAGCGGCTACCGGAATGCTCGTGCGGCCGCACAGCGGCTACCGGAATGCTCGTGCGGCCGCACAGCGGCTACCGGAAGTTTCAGCGGCTACCGAACATTCGGTAGCCGCTGAAACTTCCGGTAGCCGCTGCGGGTGGGGGTGTGGTTTTCGGTAGCTGCTGTGGGTAGGGGTGGGGGTGTGGTTTTCGGGAGCTGCTGTGGGTAGGGGTGTGGTTTTCGGTAGCTGCTGTGGGTAGGGGTGGGGGTGCGTCTTTCGGTAGCTGCTGTGGGTGGGGGTTTCGGGAGATGCTGTGGGCGGATGTGGCTTTCGGTAGCTACTGCGAGGCGGACGGCGGTTTCTGGCCTTGAGGGTCGACGACCCAGGGCTGCCAGATCTTGGCGGCGGTCCACCAATCGCGTCCACGAACAGCCTCCAGCAGTTCTGGGGCAGAACTCGTCTCTGGTAGCCCTGCCGAGGTGGCGATCATCCGAAATACCTGCTGACTGTTCACACCGGATGCTGCCAGAGCCGAGAGAGTGACTGCGCCGTCCCGCTTGGCGAGCCTGGTACCCGAACAGTTCAATGCCAACCCCACATGCGCGTAGCTTGGGGGCTCGAAACCGAGCTTGCCGGCCAACCAAGCCTGCCGGGGAGCAGACTCGAGCAGATCGGCACCTCGGCACACCTCAGTGACACCCTGCAAGCCATCGTCAACGACGACAGCCAGGTTGTAGGCCGGGGTACCGTCGGCGCGGAAGAGTACGAAGTCGTCAACGTCACCGCTCACCTCACCTGCGTGCAGATCGTGCACCGTCGCGGTTGCCCCACCGGCTCGGACCCGGATCGCGGCCGGGCGGACCGCGCGCCGGGCAGCCCGCTGGCTCTCGCTCAACCGCGCGCAGGTCCCCGGATAGGGCCGATACGCCCCGTGCGGGGCCTGAGATGCCTCCGCGATCTCACGGCGAGTGCAGTAGCACTCATAGGTCTCTAGCCCCGCGGCGGCATCACGATAGAGCTGAAGACGTTGCGACTGGCGCACGACCGTTCCATCCCAGTCGATGCCCAACGAACTGAGATCGGCCAGCTGACGTTCTGCGATGTGTGGGGCTGCCGAGACGCGTTGTTGGTCCAAGTCCTCGATGCGCAAGACGAATCCGCCGGCGCCATCGCGAGCCAACAGCCAGGCGAGCAGCGCGGTACGCAGATTCCCCAGGTGTAAATCGGACGTGGGACTGGGGGCGAATCGTCCGATGTTCATGGAGCCGAGCTTACGTCTTGGACTCGACAGCGCTCGTCCAGCGCCCGCGCAAAGAACGCCTGCTAGCGTTAATGGGTGGCTGCACGCAAGACGGAGAGACTGGTCAATCTGACGATTCTGCTGCTCAGCTCACGACGTTATGTGCCTCGAGCCAAGATCCGCGAAACAGTTGAAGCATACCGGGACCTCAGCGACGAGAACTTCAACCGCACTTTCGAACGCGACAAGGATGATCTGCGGGCGATGGGTATCCCGGTCGAGACTGGTAGTAATGAGCGCTTCTTCGATGACGAGCCCGGCTACCGGATCGTGCGCACGGACTTTGAGCTGCCCCCGTGCGAGTTCACCGGTGAGGAAGCAATGGTGCTGGGTTTGGCAGCCACCGTTTGGCAGCAGGCGAGCGTCGCAGACCAGACCCGGCAGGCTCTTGCGAAGCTGAGAGCCGCAGGAGTCGATCCGGACCCGAGCCGGTTGCGAGCACTCGCACCCCGGCTGAGCGTGCGCGAAGCAGCCTTCGATCCACTTCGCGAAGCGATGATCGAACGTCAGACCGTACGTTTCACATACAAAGGTGGACAGCAACGTACCGTTCAGCCCTGGCGGTTGGTGCTGCGCAATAGCAACAGCTATCTGCTCGCATTCGACTGCGATAGGCAGGCTCCCCGGATCTTCAAGTTGTCCCGCATCGCCGGTGCAGTATCCAGATTTGGCCCTCCGGATTCGTTCGTGCCGCCCGACAATGAGGCTTTGGGAGACTACGCCGAGCAGTTGAGCATCAAGTCGGATTTCGACGTTGTTCTGGCGATCCGTTCCGAACGGGCACCTGCTCTTCGGCGTCGCGGCGAACTCGAGCACTCGCCGATCGAGCTTCCCTCAGGATTCGAGGCCTACCGAGTGCGGCTCAACCAGAACAACGCGGTGGCCGAGATCGCAAGCTACGGACCGGACGTCATCGTGCTGGAGCCGGCTGAATTGCGTGCCGCAGTACTCGCGCATCTGCGCGGCGTCCTCGCGGTACATGGCGAGGCCCGGGAGCTGTCCGAGACAGGGGAGCAGCGATGACATCCCAGGAACAGGTGGCCAGATTGCTCGCGATGGTGCCCTATCTGCGAGCAAACCCGGGTGTCGGCGTTGCGACCGCCGCCGAAGCGTTCGGTATCACGAGAAAGCAACTCGTCGCCGACCTGAACGTGCTGTGGATGTGCGGGCTGCCTGGCGGTCTGCCAGACGATCTGATCGAGATCGACATGGACGCTGCGACCGGGGAAGGGATCATTCACCTCAGCAATGCCGACTACCTCTCCCGACCAATGCGCTTCACAGCCGACGAAGCGGTTTCCTTGCTCGTCGCGCTACAAGCCGTGGCAGAGATGACGACCGGGCCGAGTCGCGCTGCGGCCCGCAGCGCTGCCGAGAAGCTTTCGCAGGTGACCGGCCAGCAGGATTTGATCTGGCTATCCGTGAGCACCGGTGACGACCGAGTGCGAGAGACACTAGCTGCGGCGATAGCTGGTCATCAAAGGGTTCGGCTGACCTACGATGGTGCGGCTCGCGGACGAACGACCTATCCCGAGGTGGACCCAGCCGAGATCCAAATGCGCGATTCGATCGCCTATCTGCAGGCTTGGAGCTTAGAGCGCCAGGATTGGCGCACCTATCGGCTCGACCGCATCGTCGACGTGGTTCTCCTCGAGCAGCGAGGCGAGGATCACGGCGCGGCGCCGGAGCTACCCGACGGCTGGTTCGATAACTCCGATGGGGAAGTCACCGTGGATCTGGTCGCAGAAGCCAGCTGGGTGGTCGACTACTACCCTGCACGTGGCGTCGTGAGGAATCCAGATGGCAGCACGAGCGTCCGATTCGCAGTTGCCGAACCGGCTTGGCTTGATGCTCTGCTCCTGAGGCTTGGCGATCAAGTGTTGACCGTGACACCGACCGGTGCGGGAGAAGCTGCTGCCGCGGCCGCTCGGGAAACGATTGAGCGCACCGAGATCCTGTTCGGGGCATCGTAGCCAAAGCCACAGCACGGATTCGCGCTGGTTGGAGTCGGGCAGGGGCCTCGGCATACGATTGAGAACGACAGGCGTCGCGAAAGCTGGAGGAAGTCATGGGCTCTATTGGTTGGCCAGAACTGGTCATCATTCTGATCGTGGTCTTGGTGCTTTTCGGGGGCACCCGGCTCGCCGGCCTCGGTAAAGCTTCTGGCAAGGCGATCCGCGAGTTCAAGGAAGAGACCAGAGATCTGAGGAAGGACGACCCAGCGAAGGCTGAAACGCCGCAGATTCCCGCCCAGCCCCAGCAACCGAGTTTCAATCCTCAGCCGCAGGCCGCCGAGCCCCAGGAGCAAAACCAGCAGCCGCCTGCCCCACAGCAGTAGGAGCGGCCGATGTCGGCCGACGCCAACACCAGCAACAAACCACGAGGGAGGTTTGCGTGGCTCCGGCCACCCCAGTTCGATGAGAACGGGACGATGGAGCTCTGGGATCATCTTCGAGAAATCCGCTACCGTCTGATCATCTCGTTGATAGCCGTCTTGGTCTTCTTCATCGTGGCTTTCATCTTCTACGTGCCGATCGTCGAACTGATCCTGCACCCGTATCAGATCGCTGCCGCCGCAGTGAGTGCCGCGAATCCCGATGCCCAGATCCAGGTCGTCAATTCAGGCGTCGCCGCGCCGATGCTGCTAGCACTGAAGTCCGCCGGCCTTGCAGCCGTCATCGCGTCCTGCCCGATCTGGCTGTACCAGCTGTGGGCGTTCATCGTCCCGGGTCTGCTGACAAAGGAGAAGCGGGCTGCGCGGCTCTTCTTGCTGTCGGCAATCCCACTTTTCTTGGCCGGTGTGGTCGTCGGCTACTTGATACTCCCAAGGGCCTTCGAGTTCATGCTGAGCTTCACCGTAGCCCAGGCCGGGGTGGCCAACCTGCAGGATCTCAATGATTTCCTGTCGCTCGAAATGCGGATGCTCCTGGTCTTCGGCCTCAGCTTTCTCCTGCCAGTGGTGCTGGTGATGCTCAACGTCGTCGGATTGCTGAAGAGCTGGCAGCTGAAGAAGGCCCGCACTGTCGCTGTCTTCTTGTGTTTCGTCTTCGGCGCGGTGGCGACACCATCGGGAGATCCGTTCTCGATGCTCGCCCTTTCGCTGCCGATGGTAATCATGTATTTGGCCAGTGAGATGATCTGCTCGCGGCGGGACAAGAGCCGGCTGAAACAACGGATCCGCAGTGGGGAGATCACTCCCGACGAGGCCGAGATCGAATATCGGGGAAAGACATTGCAGACTGATGATAAATGATCCACCTAGTCCGGACGATTTCAGCTTCCGGGTTGATGCCGTCTTGCCCAATGGCCTGGGGCGGGCGGGAGTCATCGCCACCCCGCACGGTGAGATCGAGACGCCAGCATTCATCGTCGTGGGCACCAAAGCTAACGTGAAGGCGATTTTGCCCGAGCAGATTGCTCAATTGGGTGGACAAGCGGTGCTCGCGAATGCCTTTCACCTCTATCTACAACCTGGCAGCGCGATCATCGATGAAGCCGGTGGGCTGGGTGCATTCATGAATTGGCCGGGACCGACGTTCACCGATTCGGGTGGTTTCCAGGTGATGAGCTTGGGTGCGGGTTTCAAGAAGGTGCTCGCGATGGATGTCACCGGAATACAGAACGACGATGTGATCGCGGAGGGAAAGCAGCGGCAGGCCCACGTGGACGACGACGGCGTCTGGTTCCATTCGCCCATCAACGGCGACCGGCACCGCTTCACGCCTGAAGTCAGCATGCGGGTGCAGCACGAACTGGGCGCCGACATTATCTTCGCGTTCGATGAGCTCACCACCTTGATGAACACCCGCGGCTACCAGGAGGCATCGGTTGAGAGAACTCAGGCGTGGGCGAAACGTTGCCTGGTGGCACACAGCGAACTGACTGCGCAGCGAACCCATCGTCCGTATCAGGCGCTCTTCGGTGTGGTCCAGGGTGCCCAGTATGAAGACCTACGCAGGCAGGCTTGTCGCGGTTTGATGGCCACCGAAGTCGACGGCCAGCGGTTTGACGGCTATGGCATCGGCGGAGCGCTGGAGAAGCAACGATTAGGCGAGATCGTCTCGTGGTGCACATCCGAGTTACCGCAAGACAAACCGAGGCATCTGTTGGGTATTAGTGAACCCGACGACCTCTTCGCAGCGATCGAGGCGGGTGTCGACACCTTCGACTGTGTCAACCCGAGCCGAGTGGCACGCAACGCGGCGATCTACACCGCGTCCGGTCGCTTCAATGTGACCACCGCTGCGAACAGGCGGGCCTTCACCCCGTTGGAGGACGGCTGCGACTGTTACACCTGCACCCATTTCACCCGCGCCTACCTGCATCACCTCTTCAAGGCAAAAGAGATTCTGGCTGCCACTCTGGCCACCATCCACAATGAGCGGTTCACTGTGCGCCTTGTCGACACCATTCGAGCGGCACTGGTCTCCGGCGACTTCGAGGCCTGCCGTACCGAAGTGCTCGGTCGTTTCTATGGAGGACGCTCGGCACCCACGATTCGCCCCGGACACGACGATATGAGGAGACCGGCATGCCAGGGACTGTGACGCTACTGGTGAACACGGGAACCCCCGAGAGCCCGGACAAGGCTGCGGTGAAGGAATACCTTTTGGAGTTCCTGAATGATCCATACATGATCGGGCTGCCGGATGCGGTCCGCCGGGTGCTCGTCAATAGGGTCATCGTCCCCGGACGAGTGAACGGTTCTGCGGCCCGCTACCGGGATCTCTTCGCTGAGGCAGGTGGACGCTCTCCGTTGGCCGTTCACAGCGAGGCCCTGGCAGCCAAACTCAGCGAGCGTCTCGAGCATCCCGTGCTTCCGTTCATGCGATACGGACAACCGGGGATCGAGGAAGTTGCCGGAGTACTGGCCGGCGCCGAGGAAATCGTGATCGCGCCGCTCTTCCCGCAGGAGACCTACTCCAGCTATGCCAGCGCCGCGGAATACGCGATCGCCGAGGTCAGTGCTCGCTTCCCCGACGCGAAACTCCGGGTCCTGCGTCCCTACTACGACCATCCCGGTTATATCGACGCGCTGGCCACGAGCATGCGTCCGTATTTCAGCGATGTCTATGACCTGGTAGTGATCTCATTCCACTCGATCCCGTTGAGTCATCAGATACGAGGAGCTCGAGTGGGCATGGATTACCAGCAGCAGTGCCGCACTACTGCTCATCTGCTCGCCAAAGCGGTGGGGGTGCCCGACGAAAAACTCCGCGTCACCTTCCAATCCGCGATCAAACCGATGAAGTGGCTGGGGCCTGCTTTGGAGACCGAATCGGTGGTCTGGGCGAAAGCCGGTGTAGAGCGCGTCTTGGTGGTTTGCCCCGGATTCGCGGTCGACTGCCTGGAGACCGTTTACGATATCGGGTCGAAGCAGGCGAAGATTTTCACCGCAACCGGGGGCACGGAGTTCGCACTCGTACCTGCCCTGAACGCTCAAGACCATTGGGCCCAGACGTTGGCCAGCATGCTGCGTGGCGACCGCGTCCAACCGCTCACCTAATCGCGGCTGAGTGCCGCGGCGTCAGCCCGGTCGTCGCGGCCGACTTGGCGCGTCCGCGCACGCCACAGCCTCGGTAATGGCAGTATCGGAACATGACAGAGAACACGACTAACAGCGAAGATATCCCCGATCCTTCCGAGCAGATGGAGCAGCTCAGTGAAGCCGATTCGCTGATCGATCGCGGCGTGGACGATGTTCTCGATGAGGGTTATATTGCGCCCGACAATTGGTCTCCTGCCCAGGGATTCGGCAATACCGCATCCGAGATGAAGCAGGGTGAGACCCTTGAGCAACGCATCGCTCAGGAGCAGCCGGAAACCGATCCCAAGAAGTTGCGCGGGCCGTGGAATCCCAATCGTGAGAATCGTCAGGTCGGCAGCAAGCGCGCCGGTCGTTTGGTTGCCCCTGGTGGAGGCAGCGGTCCGGATACCGAAGGTGAATCGATCGCCTCAGACGTGGGAATCTCGGGTGGCGCGGCCAGCGCCGAAGAGGCAGCGATGCACATCATTTCGGAAGAGGACCTTGAGAACCCGGACGACGAAGACGACATCGACTGAGCTCGCGGTTGCGGTTTGCTCGTCAGAGCGCTTCGACTCGGTCGCTCATGGGCAAGTCCCTGGCCCTGGAAGGGCGCGGATGCGCGGCTAGAATTGGCGAGAACGCTACGGAAGGATCGTCCTGACTACCAGCCATCAAACTCTTGAGGAAGCAGCCGGACCTCGGCCGAGATCGGGCACTGTTGCGCATCTGCCAGGTAGCCGGACCTTCGAGGTACCGGCTTCCATCGATATGGTCACCGTCCTCGGCCCTCGCGATGAATTCCTGGGAATCATGGAACGCGAATTGGCTGCCGACATTCATGTGCGTGGCAATCAGTTCACGTTGAACGGCACCACTGGCGATATCGCTGCCGCTGCCGAGGCCCTAACCGAGATCGTCACTATCATCCGCACCGGTCAAGGTTTGAGCGCTGAGACTGTCGAGCGGGTTATCGCGATGGGCGCCGACGGGGTGCATCCGGCTGAGATCCTGACCCAGGACATCTTGTCGAGCCGCGGTCGCACGATTCGCCCGAAGACGCTCAACCAGAAGCGCTATGTGGATGCGATAGACACGCACACCATCACTTTCGGCATCGGGCCGGCCGGAACCGGCAAGACCTATTTGGCGATGGCCAAGGCTGTTCAGGCTTTGCAATCCAAGCAAGTCAATCGGATTATCCTGACACGTCCAGCGATCGAGGCCGGCGAGCGGCTGGGCTATCTTCCCGGCACCTTGAGCGACAAGATCGACCCCTATCTGCGTCCGCTCTATGACGCCCTGCACGACATGCTCGATCCGGATTCGATCCCGAAGTTGCTGACAGGCGGTGTGATCGAGGTGGCACCGCTCGCGTATATGCGTGGGCGTACCCTCAACGACGCTTTCATCGTGCTCGACGAGGCACAGAACACGTCGATGGAGCAGATGAAGATGTTCTTGACCAGGCTCGGATTCGGCTCGAAGATCGTGGTCACCGGCGATATTACCCAGATCGATCTGCCCGGCGGGGTGCGCAGCGGGCTACGCGCGGTGCAGGAGATCCTTACGCGCGGTGCAGGAGATCCTCGACGGCGTGGGTGATATTGCGTTCTGCCAGCTCACCAAGCGCGATGTCGTACGGCACAAACTGGTTGGCGACATCGTTGCCGCCTACGACCGGTACGATTCGACGTTGGTAGATGCCTTCGCGTCGCGTGGACAGCGGGGAAAACGATGATTGAGGTCAACAACGAGTCGGGCGAGCAGGTCGACGAACTCGCATTGGTGCAGCTGGCGGAATTCGCCCTTGCTCGGCTGCGGATCCACCCACAGGCAGAGCTATCTATCCTGCTCATCGATCCTGATGCGATGGCGGAATTGCATCAGCGGTTCATGGATCTGCCGGGTCCAACTGATGTGATGAGCTTTCCGATGGACGAATTGCGGGCTCCGGAACCGGGCCAGGCCCCACCGCGGGGTGTATTGGGGGATATCGTGATCTGCCCCCAGTTCACATCGGCGCAGGCACCAGAGAACGGTCGCGAACCCGCGGAGGAGATCCAATATCTCTTGATCCACGGATTACTACACCTGCTCGGTCATGATCATGCAGAACCTGCCGAGAAAGCCGTGATGTTCGGTCTCAACGACACGATCATCGCCGACTGGCAACGCTCAAGGGCAGGCCAGTGACCGGTCTCGATTGGATCATGCTCGGCGTCGCCGTGCTCACCGCCGTGCTCGCAGGCATCGGATCAGCAGTTGAGACCGCGCTGCTGAGCATTACACCGACACGGGCCGAACAGATGGCGGCCGATGGGAAGCGCGGTGCGGCTGCGGTCAAACAAATCACCGACGATCCAGCTCCCGAGATCACGACGGCGGCATTTTTGCGGGTAGTCTGCGAAGTCACCTCGATCGTGTTGGTCTGCCTGGTGCTGGTCTCGAATTTCGAGGGGATCGGCGTTCGGCTGTGGGTGACCGTGCTGATCATGACGCTGGTGGCCTTCGTGGCATGGGGTGTCGCCCCCCGCACGCTCGGACGGCAAAACGCGGAGAGTATCGCGGGAGCCTCGGCCAAGGTGATGTCGGTGCTCTCAGTGATCCTCTGGCCGGTCTCACAGCTGCTGATTTGGGTCGGCAACGCGATCACGCCGGGACGCGGATATGCCGACGGTCCATTCATTGCCGAAGCCGAGAAGATCGCCGGTGCCAGCGAAGGCGAGCGCGAGATGATCAATTCGGTCTTCGAGCTGGGGGACACGATCGTACGCGAGGTGATGGTGCCGCGCACCGATGTGGTCTACCTGAACCGCGACAAGACCCTGAGACAGGGTCTCTCGCTGGCCTTGCGATCGGGATTCAGCAGGATCCCGGTGATCGGGGAGAACTTGGACGACGTGGTCGGTGTGCTCTACGTCAAAGATCTGATGCGTCGCGTCTACGACAATCCCGAGGCCGAGAAGCGCGAGACGGTCGGTTCGCTGATGCGGACAGCCTCGTTCACCCCGGATTCCAAGCCGATCGACGACCTGATGCGCGAGATGCAGATCAGCAGGCATCATATGGTGATCGTGATCGACGAATTCGGCGGGACAGCCGGGATCGCGACGATCGAGGACATCGTTGAGGAGATCGTCGGCGAGATCACCGACGAATACGATGCCGAGCCCGATCTTGCCGAGGAAATCGAGCCGGGTGTCTGGCGGATCTCTGCCCGGATGTCATTGGACGACATGGGCGACCTTTTCGGGCTGGAACTCGATGATGAAGATGTCGAGACGGTCGGCGGCCTGTTGGCGAAGGAACTCAACATGGTGCCGATCTTCGGTTCGAGGGTGACCTGGAACGGCTTGCAGATCACCGCTGAGAAATCGACCGGACGCCGCCACCAGATCGATACCGTACTCGTGCGCATGGTTGCAGATAGCGACGCCGACGAATCAGAGGATGAGGACGATGATTGAACAGCCAGAGATTTCCGAAGGTTTCAAATCTGGTTTCGTTTGCTTCGTCGGGCGCCCCAATGCAGGCAAGTCGACGCTGATGAACGCGCTGGTAGGTACGAAGGTGGCGATCACCAGCAGCAAGCCTCAAACCACGCGGCATGCTGTGCGAGGCATAATCTCTCGTCCCGACGCACAACTGATCATCATCGACACACCCGGGTTGAGCAAACCACGATCGCTACTGCAAGAACGACTGAACGACCTGGTTTACGCCACCTGGAGCGAGGTCGACGTGGTCGCGGTTGTCTTCCCCGCCAACCAGCACGTCGGTCCGGGTGATGAGTATCTGGTGCGCGAGGTAGCCTCCTTGGCTCATCCGCCCCGGCTCGCGGCGATCTGTTCGAAGGCCGATCTGGTGAGCCCCGAACGGATGGCCAAGCAGTTACTCGAGATCGCTGCCCTGGAGGAGAAGCTCGGAGTCAGGTTCGAACAGATCGTGCCATGTTCTGCGCTCTCGGGTGACCAGGTGGACGAGGTCGCGCAGGTGCTGATCTCGATGCTCGATGAGGGTCCCGCCTACTATCCCGACGGCGAGGTAACCGACGAGCCTACCGAGACGCTGGTGGCCGAACTGATCCGAGAAGCCGCGTTGGAAGGCGTTCGTGATGAACTGCCGCATTCCATAGCCGTCGAGATCGACGAGATGGGCCTACGAGAGGGGCGTCCAGAGGACCGGCCTCTGCTCGATATCTATGCTTCGCTGGTGGTCGAGCGCGATTCCCAGAAACCGATCATGATCGGGCGCGGTGGTGAACATATCAAGCAGGTTGGTACGGACGCCCGTCGTCAGATCAGCACACTACTCGGTACTCCGGTGCATCTGGATCTCAAGGTGAAGGTGCTCAAGGAGTGGCAACGCGACCCCAAGCACTTGAACCGGCTCGGTTTCTGACAAAGCAGGCGGCGGGAAAACCGTCGGAGCCGGTCGTCCGATCTGGCCGACGGCAAGCCCAGCCCGAGACGCCACGGACCCGATGCTCGACGTACCAACGAATTGGTGGCCCCAATCCGATAGATCGGGGCCACCAATTGTAACTATTGGGTGATCGCTCGCAGGCTCACTCGCCGAGTGCGTCGTTCGCGGCCGTCTCAACACCATCGGTGACGATGATCTCGAGCAACTCGCCTACCCGATCGGTGAACTCCTGGTGCTCAGCAAGTTCGGTCGGGAAGAAGCCACCGGTCATGATCCTCTCGGCGTGTTCGTGGATGCTCTTGGCACCCGCGGTTGCCTTGGCGAGGTTCTCGCGCTGCGGTTCTTCCATCTCGGCAGCGATCTGGCCCGGATCGAAACCGGCAGGCGGAGCTACACAGGCGATCCATGACGCGGCGGTCAGAGCCATCTCGTTCGGCATCTGGCCCATCTTCAACAGCCGAAGTGCGGGTTCGGGGATGCGCTGCAAGAGCTTCGCCGAACCGTCCGAACCGACACGGGCCGTCTTGTCCCCGAGGGCATGGTTCTGCCAGCGATGGAAGAGCTGCTCGACATAGGCGTCCGCGTCGAAGCCGTGCGGCAGATCGATACTCGGCAGGAATTCGTTATAGATCGCCGCATATACCGACTTAGCCACGAACTCCTTGTCCCGCGCCGAAGGAATCGTCGGCGAATCGCTGAGCCCGCCGAGATAGCTGATCAGCGAGTGCGAACCGTTGAGCAAACGCAGCTTGACCAGTTCGTACTGCTCCACATCATCGGAGAAAGTGACGCCGGGCGCAGCCTGCCAGGCGGGTCGACCAGCCTTGAAATCATCCTCCAACACCCACATGGTGAATGCCTCAGCAGGCACCGGCGCCTCATCGCGCAGACCGAGGATCATCTCGACCTGGGCCTTGGTCTGACTGGTGGTGCCGGGCACGATCCGGTCGACCATCGCATTCGGGAAGGAAACGTTCTCCGCGATCCACGACATGGTGTTGTCGTCAACACCGGCTGCCTGCAAGAACTCGGTCACCATCGCCTTGGTGGTGTTTCCTGCCGACTGCATATTGTCACACGACAAAACGGTGACCGGAGCCTTGGACTCTTGGGAGCGCTTCACCAGGCCCCAAGCCAACTGAGCCAGCGGCGCCTTTGCGTTGTCCGGGCCCGCCAAACCAGGAGCGATCTCGGCCGAGTCCGTCATGAGATGCCCGGTGACACCGTCCTTGTTGTAGCCCTTCTCGGTGATGGTCAACGTGACGATCTTGTGATCGGGATCGGCAATCGCTGCGAGTACCTCCGCGGGTTGCTCGGCTGCGACGAAGAGCCGTCGATGAACATCGACCAGTTGTACATCGGTGCCTTCGGGGCTCAGCTGGAGAATCGAGTAGATGAAGTCCTGATCGAGCATCGGGTCGATGATGCGGCGAGAGCGGTTGGCGACTCCGACGATGCCCCAGTCACCGCCTGCTTCAGCCATCGCCAGTGCGGTGTTCACAGCTGCGTGCGCACGATGGAACTGGCCAATACCCAGGTGCACGATACCCGTGGCATCGGGGGCGGACGCCCCGATCCGGCGGTCGACAGGGAAATTGGAGCGATTCAGGTTTGCCATAGAAATCACCAATCTAGTCGCGGAGATGACTCGAACGTTGACTACCGTCGTCTGGTCACGATGGACGCTCGGTCGGCATTTGTCATCTCTTATTGTCGCAGGCTTGGCGGCGATCTCGGGAGAGTTGTTTCGTTGTTGTCATGTCCATCAGCTGAGCCTCATTTGGAAATCAGCGGGATCTTGGCTTATCTTTGGTGCGTGGCTCAGACCCAGCGCGCCGCCTCGGCGCTCCTCCTTGGTCGCCGCAGCGAGACTCGCTAAGGCCAGTCCCTCTCGCTGCGGAGTTGTTGGCGCGTCCGACTGACACCAAATCTTCAATTTGCAGCCAAGGAGACCATCATGACCACGCAGATCCACCATTATCCCAAGCCCCGCACCAAGCCTCAGCCGCGTCCGGTACAGCAGCCGACGCCCATGCCGTACGTCCGCTATGAGCCGTTCCATCCGATCGTGCTGGCTGATCGTCAATGGCCGACGAAGTCGATCACTCATGCCCCGCGCTGGCTGTCGACCGATCTGCGCGACGGAAACCAGGCGCTGATCGACCCGATGACGCCGGGACGCAAGCGCAAACTGTTCGATCTGCTGGTTCGCATGGGCTACAAGGAGATCGAGATCGGGTTCCCTTCTGCTTCGCAGACCGATTTCGATTTATCCACATGTACAACGCGGTCGCCGAACTGTTCCGCAGGGTGGTCTTCCGCGTTGACGAAGAACAGTGCAAGCAACTGGCTGTCAACGGCACGCGTTGGGTGATTGAGGCCGCGGAGAAGTACCTCCCCGATGTCGAGTTCGGCTATGAGTACTCGCCCGAGATCTTCACCCAGACTCCTACCGAGTATGCCGTCGAGGTCTGTAATGCGGTCGTCGATGTCTGGCAGCCCGATGCCGATCGCGAGATCATCCTGAATCTGCCGGCCACGGTTGAGATGAGTACTCCCAACACCTACGCCGATCAGATCGAGTATTTCTGCCGCAATATCAATTCGCGCGAGAACGTTTGCGTCTCGTTGCACACCCACAACGACCGTGGCACGGGGATCGCGGCCACCGAGTTCGGGCTGATGGCCGGAGCTGATCGTGTCGAGGGTTGCCTATTCGGTCACGGTGAGCGCACCGGCAACGTCGACCTGGTGACCCTGGGCATGAACTTGTACACCCAAGGCATCGACCCGCAAATCGATTTCAGTCGCCTGGACGAGGTCCGCAGGACTGTGGAGTATTGCACCGGTATGCCGGTACCGGCCCGCCAGCCCTATTCGGGCGACCTGGTTTACACTGCTTTCTCCGGTTCGCACCAGGACGCGATCAAGAAGGGTCTGGAAGATCTGGAGGAGAAGGCTGCCAACGCTGGCGTCGGTATCCATGAGGTCCCCTGGCAGGCCCCATATCTGCCGGTCGATCCGTTCGATGTCGGCCGTACCTATGAAGCTGTGATCCGCGTCAACAGCCAGTCAGGCAAGGGCGGTATGGCGTACTTGATGAAGAACGATCACTCGTTGGTGCTGCCGCGCAGGCTGCAGATGGATTTCAGCCGGGTCGTCCAGCAGCATTCGGACTCCGAAGGCGGCGAGGTCACGAGCGAGCAGCTCTGGCAGATCTTCTCCGACGAATACCTGAACCGTCGCGAGCCGCTGTGGGGTAAGGGCTTCACCTTGGAGACCAGCGAGGACGGCCGGGCGACTATCAAGGCCAGGATTGTCTCGAACGGTATCGAGAAGATCATCACCGGTGAGGGCAACGGTCCGGTGTCGGCGTTCGTGGATGCACTGACCACCGTCGGAGCCAAGGTACGTGTTCTCGATTACAGCGAGCATGCGCTGACTGCTGGCGGTGACGCGAAGGCGGCGGCCTACGTCGAGTGCGAGATCGAGAACGGCGACACCGAAGTGCACTGGGGTGTTGGTATCGATCCTGATATCACCACAGCCTCCCTGAAGGCGGTCATGAGCGCTGTGAACCGGCATACCGCCGACTCGCTGGCGATCGCCGGCTGATTCGGCGGCGGTGCGCGCCTGCGGAGAATGTGATCGCAGGCGCCAGCGGTGGTGGGCATGGCAGACTCGAGTCCGTGAGCTTTGTCCAACCCGCACCGCTGGTGCTCCGCGGTCACCGATTCGACGCCGCCCATCCAGCGGTGATGGGCATCATCAACCGAACCCCCGATTCTTTCTACGCGCCAGCGCGCTATCTCGACTTGGATGCCGCAGCAGCCCGCGCCGCAGCGATGATCGACGAGGGGGCGGAGATCATCGATATCGGGGGAGTACGAGCGGGCCAGGAAGGCGAATGGGTCACCGAGGCCGCCGAGATCGATCGGGTTCGCCCATTCTTGAAGTTGGCGCGGGAACGTTTCCCCGGACTGCTGATCAGTCTGGACACCTGGCGAGCCGAGGTGGCCTCGGCGTGCGCCGGGCTATTCGACGTGATTAACGACACTTGGGCTGGTGCAGATCCGGATCTGGTCCAGGTCGCTGCCGAGCAGCGTAGTGGTTATGTCGTATCGCATACCGGAGGTCTGCCGCCGCGCACCGACCCGCGCGGTGTGGACTATGGGCCGGACGACGGCGTCGTGGACGATGTCTTGCGCGTCCTGGCTGCCGGAGCTGAACGCGCCGTTGCAGCGGGTGTGGCGCCGGATGCGGTGCTGGTCGATGCCACCCTAGATTTCGGAAAGACAACGCAGCACTCGTTACGGCTAGTGGCCACCACCGACCGCCTGGTCGCATTGGGGTATCCGGTACTGATGGCGATCAGTCGGAAGGATTTCGTGGGGGAGACCCTCGATCTGGATGTCGATGAACGTCTCGAGGGTACTCTCGCAGCAACCGCGATAGCAGCCTGGCAAGGTGCGACTGTCTTCCGGGCGCACGATGTGCGCGCCACCCGCAGAGTACTCGACATGGTGGCGTCCATTCGAGGGGATCGTCCTCCGGCCAAATCCGATCGTGGACGATAACCTCTCCCGCACCTGGGGGTCTGCAGTCTCGTAGCCTCTTCCGCTCGTTGCCAAGCAAGCGCGGATCGGTCAGACGTTTGCCGGGAGCTCGCTGCCGATGCCGCGGTGGCGGATGGGGACGCCGTGGCTTTCGGCCAGTCCAGCGATCTCAGTTGGGATGTTGTCACCGCCTTCAGGAACGAAACCCGCATCAGCGAGCAGTTGAAGGTCTGCGGCGCCGGCAGCGCCTTCGCTGGTGAGGTAATCCCCGAGGAAGATCGAGTTGACGACTTCGAGCATCAGTGGCTGCATGGTGCGGATGTGCATCTCGCGCCCCGCTGCAGCGCGGACTTCCGCATCCGGGTGAACGAAGCGGACCATGGCCAGGATGCGCAGGCAGTGCTGCGGTGTCAGATGGTCGGTAGTTCCTTCGAGGGGCGTACCGTCGAAGGGAAGTAGGAAATTCACCGGAACCGATTCGACGCCGTGCTCACGCAAATCGTAGATGACGTCGACGAGCTCTTCGTCGGTCTCGCCCATGCCAGCGATGACCCCGGAGCACGGCGATAATCCATTGCGCTTCAAGATCTCAACCGTATCGATTCGATCGTCGTAGGAATGTGTGGAGCAAATCTCGCCGTAGTGACTGCGTGCGGTGTTGGCGTTGTGATTGTAGGCGTCGGCACCCGCTTGCTTGATGGAGGCGGCCTTTTGGTCGTCGATGAAACCCAGGCACACGCAGACCTCGACATTAGGATGATCGTTCTTGATATCGCGCACCATGCGGTTGACACGGTTGACCTCCCGGGTACTCGGCCCGTGTCCGGATGCCACCAGGCAGACCCGGCGTGCTCCACCACCAATGCCTGCCTCGACAGCTTGATAGACAGTCCGTGGATCGGCCCACGAATACTTCATGATCTCGGCCCGGGAACCGAGCCGTTGCGAACAATACGAGCAGTCCTCGGAGCACATACCGCTCTTCAGATTCACCAGATAGTTCAGCCGGACCCTGTTGGCGAAGAAGCGGCGTCGGATCTTGCCTGCGGCCGCCACTATCGAGATCAACTCGTCGTCGTGACTTCGCAGAATCTCGAGAGCTTCGGCGCGGGTTGCGGACTGCCCTTCCAGGCCACGCTGGATCATCTGGCTGAGGTTCATCGGTGTTCTCCCAGGTCAACGTCATTTAACAGTGTTAAATCATGAACAGTGTTAAGGGTAGCTCATGGGCAGCGCGCGACAACATGGGGGATCGCTCGACAGGTGATGAAGACGGCCGGGGCTCGGCTGACCCATCTCGGGAACGGGACGGAATCGGTGCCGCTTGCTGACTTACCCTTCGGCGCCGGGCTCGTTGGGAATAGCGCCACCGAATCTACGGTCGCGGGTGGCATAGCGTTCGACGGCAGCCCACAGATCACGCCTATCCCAATCCGGCCAGTACTTGTCGATGAAGACGAGCTCGGCGTAGGCCGACTGCCAGATGAGGAAGTTCGAGATCCGTTGCTCGCCCGAACTGCGGACGAACAGATCGACATCGGGGATGCTCGGTTCATCCAGATACTGTCGGAAGCTCTTCTCGGAGATCCGGTCGGGATTCAGCCGCCCGGCTGCGGCATCGCGGGCGATCTGGCGGACTGCATCGACTATCTCGGCGCGCCCACCGTAGTTGACGCAGAACTGCATGGTCAGCACGTTGTTGTTCTTGGTCTGTTCCTCGGCATCCTCGAGCTCGCGGATCACACTGCCCCACAACTTCGGACGCCGACCCGCCCAACGGACTTTCACCCCGAGTGCGTCGAGATCGTTTCGGCGGCGATGGATGACCTCGCGATTGAAGCCCATCAGGAAACGGACCTCATCGGGGGAACGTTTCCAGTTCTCCGTCGAGAAGGCATAGGCAGACAGGTATTTGATGCCCATCTCGATGGCACCCTCGATGACCTCGAAGAGTACCGCTTCGCCCGCCTCGTGGCCCTTCGTGCGTGGCAGCCCACGCTCTTTGGCCCACCGGCCGTTGCCGTCCATCACGATTGCGACATGTTGGGGCAGGAGCTGAGGTGCAATTGCGGGGGGCTGTGCGCCGCTCGGGTGTGGTGCGGGGGAGCGGCGGGCAGGATGATCAGCCATGTGAGGGACTCTAGACGATTCGCGAGGGCCGCATCTTGATAGGTCATGTCCGCCAGGCAGCCAATACGGTTCTTTGAGAAGCTCGGCTCAGGCGATTATGCCGATGGGCCAGAATGGTGAATATGCCGACCTATCGAGACGAAGCTGTGGTGCTGCGCACCCATAAGCTCGGTGAGGCCGACCGAATAATCGTTTTACTCAGCCGAAGTCATGGCAAGATCCGGGCAGTGGCACGTGGCGTGCGCCGTACCTCATCGAAATTCGGCGGGCGGCTCGAGCCATTCAGTCATGTCGATCTGCAGTTCGCCAGCGGGCGAAACCTGGACGTCATCACTCAAGCCGAGACTCTGCATGCCTACGATGCTCCGCTGCGTCTCGACTACGCAGCTTTTACCGCGGGCGAGGTAATGGTCGAGACCGCGGATCGGCTGGTTGCCGAAGAGGGGCAACCGGCACTGCAGCAGTACCGGCTACTCATTGGCGCACTGCGGACCCTTGGTGCGGGTACTCCTTGTGGGCCGCGACCAGCAACGATGATCTTGGACTCTTATCTGCTCAGAGCGCTATCAGTTGCTGCGGACTTGAGGGCCCGCACGCTGGATTCTCGCCCGAAGCCGGCGGCATGGTCTGTCTGGCATGCCGACCGCCCCGCACCGCGATGCCCAGCGATGAGGCCTGGACCCTGGTCTCTGCACTGATCAGTGGCGACTGGGAGGCGACGACAGATGCGACGGATCGTGCCCGCAACGAGGTGAGTGGGCTGATCGCCGCTTTCGCGTCCTGGCATATGGAGCGGGGATTGCGCTCGCTACCGCTGCTTGTCCGCTGACGAAGTCAGAGCAAAACAATCTGGCCGGCAGTTCGCTGAACCCAGAGCGAACCGCCGGCCAGATCTAGGCCCGATTATTGGTCAAGAGTTATTTCGAAGCGGCAACCGTGGTGACGTCCACATCGCTGGATTGTCCGTTACGCTCGACGGTCAGCGTGATGGATTGGCCCACCTGGCTTGCCCGAACCAGCGCAACGAGTGATTCGGTGGAGCTCACCGAAGCACCGTCGACCGCAGTGATCAGATCGCCGGGCTGGATGCCGGCCGATGCAGCAGGCGAACCCGAGGTGACATTGCTGACTCGGGCGCCCAGTTGGCCTGCCCCACTCGCGTCCTGCGCGCTGATACCGATCTGCGGATGTTCGGCCGTCCCCGTGGCGATCAACTGATCGGCGACGTACTTCACCTGGTTCACCGGGATAGCAAAGCCGAGGCCGATGCTGCCCGATTCGCCGGACGACTGGCCGGAGCTCAGGGTCGCGATCGACGAGGTGATACCGATCAATTCGCCGGACGAATTGATCAGCGCGCCACCGGAGTTTCCAGGGTTGATCGCCGCGCTGGTCTGAATGGCAGCAGTCACGACCAAGTCGGAGCTGCCCGTGGAACGCGATACCGGTGATTTGTTCTCGGTCACGGCTTCGGTGGTGACCGGACGATTGAGCGCCGAAACGATGCCGGTCGTGACGGTGTCGCTCAGACCGAGCGGATTACCGATTGCCATCACTTCGTCACCCACGGCCAGGGACGAAGAATCAGCCAGCGTCATCACTTTCAGATCTGCCGGCGGATTGACGAGTTGAAGCACCGCGAGATCGGTGGCGGGATCGGTTCCGACGACTGTCGCATTGTAGGCGACGTTGTCGAGCACGACGGTGATGGTCGCCTGGGAGCCGACACCAGAGACGACGTGATTATTGGTCACAACATGGCCCGCAGAATCGATCACCACGCCTGACCCCAGCCCCTCCGAGCCATCAGCGGCAGTCACGCTGATCGACGCGACCGCATTCGAGACAGCCTCGGCGACGGTCGCCCAATCCGGATGCGAGGCATCGGCCTGGACAACCTGGGTGGTGGTTGCACCGGCACCCTGGTTGCTCCCCAGATAGGTCGCGACGCCGTATCCCGCGCCGCCACCACCGACAGCACCGGCCAAGACGGCCAACGTAACGATTCCTGCCAAGCGAGAGTGCGACTTGGTGGCTTGCGGTTTCGTCATGACGAGGGGGTTCTGCGGAGCTTGCGGTGCGTAGCCGGCCGCATGCTGCTGCGGTCCACCGATGTACTGGTAGCTGGCGGACTGTTGCGCCCTGGGCGCCGACTGGGCGCTTTCGGGCTGACCCTCGGTCTGCGTAGGGATGGTATTCGACGGCTGCGCGGCACCGTTTTGGGAGTAGGTTCCCTGCGGGCTGCGGGGGATGCCGGCCTGCTGCCAGGCTTCACGGCTCCATGGGTTCGGGTTCTGCGTACTCAATATAATGGCCTCCTTCTCAAGCTTGGTGACCATCACACCGCGGTAAGCTGTGTGCTTTCTGTGAGTTACCTATAGGCTGTCTGAGGATTCATTCTGCGCTGCGCGTGTGGTGCATTCGGGGCACAAACCAAAGATCTCCACGAAATGTTCGGGTTGGGTGAAGCCATGTTCCGCGGCTATCGCGCGCGACCATTCTTCCAACACCTCGCCATGCACCTCAACGGCTCTGCCACATCGGCGGCAAATCAGATGGTGATGATGGGCCATCGAGCAACGCCGGTAGGTGGCTTCGCCGTCGGTCGTGCGGACGCTATCGACGATGCCAGCCTCTTCCAACCACTGCAATCCGCGATAGACGGTCGCCAACCCGATCGTCTCTCCCTCAGCTCGCAGCGCGGCATGTAACTGTTGCGCGGACAGGAATGTGTCCACCTGATCGAGACGATCGAGGATCAGTTGACGTTGCCTGGTCAGTCGGGGGCGTGAGGAGGTCTGGTCAGTGCTCATCAAAATGATCTCCGTGTGGCGCGTGTCGCCGGCCATCGTGCAAATAGTCCACGTGGTCGCCGTGCAATATCGCCCGATGCGAGGCGGGCTCACCGGTCGGGGGATGTGGCTCAGCGCGCTTGAAGAGTCGCTCGTCGTCCGCTGCGGTCTTCCAACGCGTGCGGCGGCGACGTTCGAGTATCGATGAGATCGGCAATGTGGCAATGAAGACGATGATCGCCAGCACAACGATGGTGGCGCCCGACGCAGAATCGAGATAGTAGGAGATGACTACGCCGAATACTGCGCAAAGCAAGCCGATGCCCATGGAGACATAGAGGCTGCGCCGGAAACCTTGAACGAGATTATTGCCGGTGGCCACCGGGATGACCATGAGGGCACTCACCAACATGAGTCCGACGGTGCGCATGGACACAGCCACCGTGACTGCAGCCATCACGACGATCACCAGATTCAGTGCTCGTGTGGGCAGACCTTGAGCCCGCGCGTAATCCTCGTCCGCGCAGACGGCGAAGAGTTGTGGCGACAGACCGATCGCGGTGATGAGCACCAAACCCGACATCACGGCGACGACAATCAGATCGGAGTGGTTGACCGAGGTCAGCGAGCCGAAGAGGAATTGCGAAAGCATCCCTGCGCCCCGCCCTGCTATCCCGGCCATCAGTACGCCGCTGGCCAACCCTCCGTAGAAGAGGATCGCAAGCCCCACATCACCCGACGCCCGGCCGCTTTGACGCAGCAGCTCGATGAGTACGGCTCCAGCCACGCAGACAACGACAGCGATCGGGACTGGTGCTTGCCCGGTCATCAGCGCCAGCCCGACGCCGGCGATTGCAACGTGACCCAACCCATCGCCCAAGAGGCTGAGCTTGCGTTGGACGATGTAGTTGCCGACCGCTGGCGCCATCACTCCTGTCATGGCTCCCGCCAGCAGCGCGCGAACCATGAAGTCGAGAGCAAATATCGAGACCACCTCAGTCGTCCCTGCCAGGGCGCACCGTCAGTTGCGGTTCGAGTAGCGACTCCTGAATCGGCTCTTCACCTCTGCAGTCGTCGGTGGGCGGCCCGGAGGTGAGTGGTCCGCTGTAGATCACGCGTCCGTTCTGCAGGACGGTGCTGCGTTGCAGCAGCGGTTCCATTGCGCCCAACTCATGTAGGACTGTCACGATGGTGAGATCGCTCTCGGCATGGAGTCGGCCGAGCAGGCGTGCGAGGCTGGTCTGGGTGCGCACATCGAGCGCAGCCAGCGGCTCATCCAAGACGAGCAGATCGGCCTGACCGGCTAATGCGCGCGCGATGAGGGCACGTTGCTGCTGACCGCCCGACAGATTAGCCATCGGATGGCGACCAAAGCCCGCCAGATTGACCCGCTCCAGTGCCTGCTCGACGGCGTCTTTGTCGGCAGTGCGCGGCAACCCGAAGAGCCGACGACGTGATAGTCGGCCGAGCATGACCACTTCATGGACGGTGGCGTTCGGTACCTGCAGGCGGCCGCGTTGGGGCACATATCCGATGCGCGACCATTCCTTGAACCGTGACAGCGGGCGGCCGAAGAGTTCAATCTCGCCGGCTTGATGGGGTATCAGCCCCAGTAGCGTGCGAAGCAACGTGGTCTTCCCGGAGCCGTTACCGCCCAGCAATGCCACGACTTCGCCCTGCCTGACGTCCAGATCGATATCGAAAAGGATTTGCTGATCGCCCAGCCAGGTGTCGACGCCGCGAGCGTATATTACGAGGTCGTTCACTCGCAGCCGTTCGCTTTCTGCAGTGAATCGAGATTCGAACTCATGACCTCAAGGTAATCATTGCCGCGCGATTCCGGGCTCAACGTCTCGATCGGGTCAAGTACGTCGGTGCTGAGCCCAAGATCAGAGGCGATCGTTTGCGCGACCTTCGGTGAAACGGCGGTCTCGTAGAAGATCGTCGTCACGCCGTTATCTTTCGCGATCTGTTGCACCTGGGCAATGCGTGCGGGGCTGGGCTCCTCGTCGGGGGACAGCCCACTGATGCCCACCTGCTCCAGACCGTATCGGGACGCCAGGTAGCCGAACGCGGCGTGATTGGTGATGAACGTGGTCCTCGCGCAGTTGCTCAGTCCCGATGTGAACTGCGAATCGAGGTCGGCCAGCCGAGAGTTCAGTTGTGCAGCGTTGGCGGCGAAGTCGTCCGCATTCTCGGGTTGAATTTGTGACAGTACCGCTGCGGTCTGATTGGCGATCTCGACCATATTTGTTGGATCCAGCCAAACGTGGGGGTCATATGCGCCAGGGTCATAGCGGTCGGGGTCAATCTGGTGACTGTCTTGGTCGTCAGCAGCTGCGGTGGCAGGGCGCAGCTTCAAGAACGTGGCGGTGTCGAGCACATGCGTCGGTGTCTGCTGCTCGATCGCTTGATCCATCGGGGCCTGCAATCCCGACTGGTAGATGACCAGATCGGCGGCTGAGACCTGCCCGATCTGACGCGGTGAGAGTTCGAGATCGTGACTGTCCGCGCCCGGCGCGAGCAGGTTGGTTACCGTGGCGTGGTCGCCGGCCACCTGGGATGCGATGTACTCGAACGGGTAGGCGCCAACCACAATGTTGGTGGTGGAGTCCGCATCGGATCCATCCTGGCTCGCGGACGATGAGCATCCGGCGGTAGCCAAGAGTGCGATGGCGCCAAGTGCCGCAACGGTAGCGCGAAAGGATCGCAAGAAGAACATGACAATCATTATCATGTGCCAGGGGATCCCTGGCAAATCGTTGCAGTTCTCGTTTCGGGTTTGAACCGATACCCTGGTGGACGGTCGTCGTTCGCATCCAAGCGGGATCGTGGACGTCGCGCCCGATGCCAGCCAGGTACCGGGGAGCCGTCCCTCATATGGGGACCAGAACAGTAGGGCGTGTCATGGCTGAGAGTACTCTCGACAAGGTCATCAATCTGTGTAAGCGGCGTGGATTCGTCTTCGCCTGCGGTGAGATCTATGGCGGCACCAAGGCCGCCTGGGATTACGGTCCCCTCGGTGTCGAGCTCAAGGAGAACATCAAAAAGCAGTGGTGGCGCCATATGGTCACCAGTCGTGACGATGTGGTCGGTCTCGACTCGTCGGTGATCCTTCCGCGAGAGGTGTGGGTGGCCTCCGGACATGTCTCGGTTTTCAGCGATCCGCTGGTCGAATGCCTCAGCTGTCATAAGCGCTTCCGGGCAGATCAGATCGTCGAGGAGTATGCGCATCGCAAAGGCATCGAGGACGTCGATTCGGTTGAATTGACTCAGGTTCCTTGCCCGAACTGCGGCACTCGTGGCCAGTACACCGAGCCGCGTGACTTCAACATGATGCTCAAGACCTACCTCGGCCCGATCGAGGACGAATCCGGGCTGCATTATCTGCGTCCGGAAACGGCTCAGGGCATCTTCATCAACTTCAAGAATGTCTTGAATGCGACTCGGCAGAAGCCGCCGTTCGGTGTTGCGCAGGTGGGTAAGAGCTTCCGCAACGAGATCACGCCCGGCAACTTCATCTTCCGTACCCGCGAGTTCGAGCAGATGGAGATGGAGTTCTTCGTCGAACCCGGCACCGATGAGCAATGGCACCAATACTGGATCGACCAGCGCAAGGCGTGGTACATCGATCTGGGTCTCGCTGAGGAAAACCTGCGCTTCTATGAGCATCCTCAGGAGAAGCTCTCGCACTACTCGAAGCGCACCGTCGATATCGAGTACAGATTCGGCTTCGCGGGCTCTGACTGGGGTGAACTCGAGGGCATCGCGAACCGAACCGACTTCGATCTATCTACACACAGCAAGCATTCGGGCACCACGCTGGAGTACTTCGATCAGGCGAAGGGGGTCCACTACACGCCCTATGTCGTCGAGCCTGCGGCTGGTCTGACCCGCTCGTTGATGGCCTTCATGGTCGAGGCGTATACCGAGGACCAGGCCCGCAATACCAAGGGCGGTGTCGATACCCGCGTTGTGCTGAAGCTCGATCCGCGATTGGCCCCGGTGAAGGCCGCCGTGCTGCCACTGTCTCGTAACGAGGCTCTCTCGCCGAAGGCGCGCGAGCTTGCCGCTGAGCTGCGCAAATACTGGAATGTCGACTTCGACGATGCCCAGGCGATCGGTAAACGCTACCGCCGTCAGGATGAGATCGGCACCCCCTACTGCATCACCGTTGATTTCGACAGCCTGGACGATGACGCGGTGACCATTCGTTCGCGAGACACCATGGAGCAGGAGCGGATCGCGATCTCCCAGGTGCGCTCGTACCTGGCCGAGAGGCTACCCGGCTGCTGACGTGATGCCTCGCCAGGCCTGAGTCGGGCCCACCTTCTCGACCGGATTGTGTAGATCTGGAGCCCTTCTCGGGCCCTGGATCTACACAATCCGCTTTTTAGGGCGGGCATGGACTCGCCGGCAGTGACGTGATAGACATAGGGACGTCATGATGTCCGATGTTGGGGGAGGGAGGCCAATTGGCTAGCGAACCGCTCTATCTGCGTGTCGAGCGTGATCTGGCATCCCAGATCAGCGACGGCGTTTGGGCACCTGGTGATTATTTGCCCAGCGAGCAGAGTCTCCAGGACCGCTATCAGGTGAGCCGCACGACGATCCGCAAGGCAGTCAGCGATTTGATCGTCGATGGTCTGCTCGAGATCGATCGAGGCACCGGGACCCGGGTCGTCGATCGTCATCTTCACCAGGCAGAGCCCAACATCATGAGTTTCAGTGCGACGATGCGGGCCTTGGGTCACGTCCCCGGGGTGCGTGCCACGCATGCCTGCCTAATGGAAACCCCGGACGAGCAGACAGCCACCGATCAGATCCCGGCTGGACGAATCGTCCATATTTCGCGGGTACACACTGCTGATGACGAGCCTGTTTCACTGAGCGAGTCATGGTTACCTGCAGCAGCCTTCGCGGGGATGGACATCGAAGGCATCGCCGAGCGCGAGTCTCTCTACGCCGAGCTTTCGGCACTGGATGCCGGCGTGGTTCAGGTCAGCGACCGGTATGGCATCACTGAAGCATCCGAGGTCGAGGCGGCGGCCTTGGACGTCACACCCGGAACCCCCTTGCTATGCGTCGACCGGATCGGATACACCGCCCGAAATCGTCCGATCGAGACCAGCCGCATCGTGGTTCGTACCGACCGCTACCGTCCGATGATTACGACGAGGAGTAAGTGAATCAGATGAGCAGTACTCACACCCAGCCCAAGCTGGAGGACCGTCCACATGACCAACGCCATGGCGGTCTTCATCGCGCTGTCCGCGGTGGGCGCCCTGATCAAGATTCCGTCTCCGGTCGGCACCGTCGCTCTGGACGCGGCCCCCGGTTTCTTCGTAGCGATCGGCTTCGGTGGCTGGATGGGAGCCGTCGTCGCTGCGATCGGCCACCTACTCACCGCCGGAATCACCGGTTTCCCGCTAACGCTGCCGCTTCACCTGACCATCGCGGCCGGAATGGCCGCCTGCGCTTGGGTTTTCGGCTGGCTCGGCCGTAAGGGCACGGCAGGGTTGGTCGCAGGCTTCGTCCTGGCTGTGATCATCAACAGTCCCGTGCTGGCGCTGATCATGGTGCCAATAGGTGGTTGGCCGCTCTATCTCGCCACCTTGCCTTCGCTGGCGATCGGTGCGGTGCTGAATCTTGCGATCGCTACCGTGGCCTACCTGTCGTTGCGCAAGACGTCGCTGCTGAGCTGAGCGTGCCAGAAGCGCTCCGAGCCGAATCCATCAGCTACCGCTACCCGGGCGCCGACCGAGAAGCGCTCGACGGGTTCAGCGCCGAGTTCCCCGCCGGTAGCTCAACCGCGATCATGGGTTCCACCGGAGCCGGTAAGTCGACCCTGCTGCGGGCGCTTACCGGTGTGATCTCTGCTGCCGAGCCCGGCGACTTCAAGGGTCGGATCCGTTACGGGTCAGCAGATTTCGCGAACTATCGCGTCCAGACCCTCACCCGCTATATCGCGCTGGTGCTGCAAGATCCCGCGAGCCAGATCATCGGACGAACAGTCGGCGAGGATGTCGCCTTCGGACCCCGAAATCATCTGCTCCCCCGCGCGGAGATCAACCGGCGAGTAGCCGAGTCACTGCGGGTGGTGGGTCTGGACGGCCTGGCACACCGATCAACCGGCGAGTTATCCGGCGGAGAGTTGCAGCGGCTGGCCATCGCCGGGACCTTGGCACTCGGACCCGAGGTGCTGTGCCTGGACGAAGCAACGTCCGAGCTTGACCCGCTCGGCGCCGCTGACGTGCGACGCGTCATCGCCTCACTCCAAGACTCCGGGATCACGGTGATCGCTGCCGAGCACGATCCGGCAGCGGTACTCGGCGCGGCGTCGCGCCTGATCGTCCTGGACCGTGGCCGACCTGCCTGGCAGGGTGAGCCGGAAACCTTCTTCGCCGACCCTGCCCAGGCCGAGCGGTTCGGCATTCGGCCCCTGCCCATGAGCGTGCTGGTAGCCGAACTCCTGCGCAGGCTTCCCGAACTGGCGCCAAGTCTGTCGGTGCTTCCACGCCGGCCGCTCACCGTTGCGCAGACTGCGGGCTGGCTGCACGATGTGCTGCCCGCGAGCGTGGCGCCGCCATCCGCGACGCCGTCAACCCCCAGCACAGCGCCCGCGGTGATCGAACTCGAAGGCTTACGTTTCGGCTACTCACCCAAAAAAGAAGTGCTGCACGGCATTGATCTGAGCATGCATGCGGGCGAGTTCGTCGCACTCATCGGTGCCAACGGAGCGGGCAAGACGACCGTCGCCAAACACCTGAACGGGCTGCTGCGTCCGACGGCCGGACGAGTGCGCATCTGCGGCCGCGACATCATCGATCGGGCCACCTGGCAGCTGGCCGATCAGGTCGGCTATGTCTTCCAGAATCCCGATCATCAAATCTTCTGCCGCACCGTGACCGAGGAGGTCGGGTTCGCGCTGAGGGCGGCTGGGCGGCCGGACACCGAAATCGCCCTCCGAACCGCCGAGGTACTCGATCTCACCGGCCTGGCGCACGTCGCCGACCAGAACCCGTTCGCTCTGCCCCGAGGACAGCGTCAACTGGTAGCGATGGCGTCCAGTCTGATCGCCGAGCCGGAGATCCTGGTGATCGACGAGCCCACGACCGGGCAGGACTGGCGGGGTGTGCAGGCGATTATCGGGGAACCACCATTGTGATGATCAGCCACGATCTTGAACTGGTCGGCCACTACGCCCAGCGTGTCGTCCGGATCGATGACGGACGCGTGGTCGCCGACGGGCCCGCAGAAACCCAGGTCACGACCCAATTGCGTGAACTCTGGCACGCGTGTTTCGGTGCTGACCCCAGCGTCCGCGATGAGGTGGCTGCGGCCAGACAGTTGGCCCGGCTCCATGCGTCGGCTCACGAGCCGGGAGTAGTGAAATGAAACTCGGACTAGCGGCACGTCTGGCAGTGCTGGCTGCGATCACGATGATGGTGATGAGCTTCGCCCATCCGTTGTGGAATCTCGTCGTGCTGTGCGCTTTGATCGGGCTCATCCTTGGCCTGCGCCTGCCGATCGGCTCGATCTGGCCGTTGCTGCGCGCATCGCTGCCGGTCTTCCTGCTGGTCGGTGTCTGCGCGGCCTTCTCCACCCCCGTTCGCCTGCTACACGATCCTGCACACCTCCAGGTGCTGGCCCAATGGGGGCCGCTGCGGTTCACCGTCGGCGGTGTGCTGATGGGTTGCACCTTCGTGCTTCGGATGGTGGCGATGATCGTGGCCACGTGGATGGTGATTCATGACCTATCCGTGGACGACGTTCTCGACCTGGCCGCGCGCTGGAGGCTGCCCAGTTGGATGTCGATTCTGGTCACTTCCGCGATGGCTGCCATCCCGAATCTGGCGAGACGGCGCGAGCAGATCCAGCAGGCTCAGCAAGCCAGGGGACAGCGTCCGGACCAGCGCGGCCTGGTGCGGCGTTGGCGTGCCAATGCGGCGATCCTGGTTCCGCTGATCACCAGTTCACTGGTCACCGCCGACAACCTCGCAGTGGCGCTGACCGTGCGTGGCTACGGCGCCCATCGCACGATGACCGCGATGCACGACCCGGTGCGGCGTCCGGGGGAGATCGCGGTGAGTATCGTGGTGCTGCTGCTCGGGGCGGTTGCGGTCGTCGGATCAGTGGTGTGGGGCTGGGGGAGTCTGTGAGAGCTGCCTTTGTCAGCCCAGGCGAGCCACCGGAGCCACCGGGCGGTTGTCGTCCAAATGTTCGATGATCTCGTCGATCGCGGCAGGGGCACAAGCGAACAGCACACAGCTGGCCGGACCCGCCGAACGCTTCGGATCGATATCCCAACCGCCCATCCAACGCACTTCCAACCCGGCCACCCGCGCCATCTCGTCCACCTCGAAGCCGATGCCGTGCGAGCCGACCGGCAGCGCATCATGCACCAGTCCGCTCGCCAAAATCGCGCGCACCTCAGCGATGGTCACTTGATCGGGATGGCCAATGAATAGATCGAAGTCCGGAGCGGCCATGGGCAGCCCCGCGCAAACAACCACGTCGCCCGGGTGGGCTTTCGGTAGTTCGTCGGGCAGCGCACCGATAACCGTGATGCCGATGCCGGTGGCCGAGGTCGGCGCGTTCTCCTCAGTGCTGCCGGTGACCGCGTCCGGTCCGATACCCGCCTGCGCAGCCAGCAACGTGATCTCGTCGATCATCTGCTGCCCGGTCGGATCCATCTCGACACACAGCGCGTTGACCAAAGCAATCGGACGCGCGCCCGCACAGAGCACCTCGAGCAACGGCACCCGGACGCCGAAGTGCGCCACGGTGCGCGCGTCTACTTTCACCGAATCTGCGGGCTTCGGCCCGATACCGCCGATGGAATCGCAGGAGATCACCAACCGGTTGGAAGGCTCGAGCACCAGAAGATCGCGGAACCTCTGCATCATTACTCCATCATCCCAGCCGTCGTCTTGTGGGCGAGACGGGGAGGCCGCTTCGTGAACAGTGGTGGTCGAGGTGAACCCCGGGCGGGTACATTGGCGCCACGCTGAATTTGGAGGGACGATGAACAATCCGCCGGTGGAAACCGAGCAGTTGCCCAGCCGGGCGGAACGTCTGGACCGGCTGAGATTCGGGCGCGAGCACGGCAAGCTGCTCGTCGGTTCGGGGGTCGGCTGGGCATTGGACGCGATGGACGTCGGACTGATCAGCTACGTGATGACCGCACTAGCGGTGCATTGGCAGCTCACGAATACCCAGCTCAGCTGGATCGGCTCGATCGGGTTCGTCGGAATGATGATCGGGGCGTCGGTCGGCGGACTGCTTGCCGACAAGGTCGGACGCCGCAATGTTTTCGCGTTGACGTTGCTGGTCTATGGCATCGCCACCGGCATGGCGGCGTTCTCGGCCGGAGTCGCGATGCTGATGGCGTTGCGCTTCGTCGTGGGCCTCGGCCTGGGGGCCGAACTACCAGTCGCCTCCACCCTGGTCAGCGAATTCGCCCCGCAGCGTATCCGCGGTCGGATGGTTGTTTGGCTGGAGAGCTTCTGGGCGGTCGGCTGGATCATGGCCGCGCTGCTCGGCTACTTCTTGGTTCCGAAGGAAATCGGCGGCTGGGCCGGCTGGCGGTGGGCGTTGCTCGTCGGCCTGGTGCCTGCCGCCTACGCATTGGTGGTGCGCCATGGGCTCCCTGAGTCGGTGCGCTTCCTTGAATCGAAAGGCCGGTTGACTGAAGCAGAGAAATCGGTCCGTGAGTTCGAGAAGTACTCGGGTGTGGTTCCTACCGTCGACATCGAGACTGCCGTCAAGCGCACACCAGTGAGTGTCGAGGCGTCCGCGCAACAGCGGGTCTCGCTCTTTTCTCCGGAACTTCGTCGGCGGACGATCGCCTTGTGGGCGGTTTGGTTCTTCGTCAATCTCAGTTACTACGGTGCGTTCACCTGGATGCCGACGTTGCTGTTGCGGCAAGGTCATTCGCTGGTGCGATCGTTCGAATACACGTTGCTCATCACGCTGGCTCAGGTGCCCGGTTACGCGGTCGCGGCCTGGCTGATCGAGAAATGGGGACGGCGTCCAACGCTCGCGAGTTTCCTGCTCGGCTCAGGCGTGGCAGCGGTACTCTTCGGTCTACAGACCACGCCCGCAGGCATCATCGCGGCCGGTTGTGCCCTGAGTTTCTTCAATCTGGGCGCCTGGGGTGCCCTTTATGCGATCGGTCCGGAGATCTATCCGACGGCCATGCGCGGTACCGGCACCGGAGCGGCTTCGGCGGCCGGCCGGGTCGCCGCGATCATTGCGCCGTTGAGTGTCCCGCTGCTCTTGGCGACCGGCGGAAACCCCGTGGTCTTCGGTGTCTTCGGCGCATCGTTCTTGATCGCGGCCGGAAGCGCGCTTGCCCTGCCGGAGCGGCGGCACAAGGAAATGGTCGAGTGAGCGCAGCTAGCCAGCCTGACTGCGCGGGCGACCTAGCCTGGATGCGATGAGCACGATCCAGTCCACACCGAGTCGACTGCTGCCCGCCTTGCGGCTGAGTTCACCGTCCAACAAAGATGCGCTTGTCATCGACACTCCGGTGGTGTTGGCTCCGATGGCCGGCGTTACGAACGCGGCCTTCCGGCAGCTTTGCCGGGAGCAGGGGGCCGGGCTGTACATCTGCGAGATGATCACCTCGCGAGGCCTGGTGGTCGGCGATTCGAAGACCGCCGAAATGCTCGCGTTCTGGCCAGAAGAGGATGTCCGCTCGGTTCAAACCTACGGTGTCGACCCGGTATCGCTGGAAGTTGCCGTCAGCATCTTGTGCGAAGGTTTCGGAGTCGATCACATCGACCTCAACTTCGGCTGCCCGGTGCCGAAGGTCACCCGTAAGGGCGGCGGGGGAGTGCTGCCCTGGAAGCTCGATCTGGTGCGCGAGATCATGACCAGTACCGCTGACCTTCCTCGACATGGGGCGGATCGCCGAAGACTGTGGTGTCGCGGCGATCTGCTTACACGCCCGCACGGTCGCCCAAGCCTATTCGGGGCGCGCCGACTGGGAGGCCATCTCGCAACTGGTGCAAGCAGTCGACATTCCGGTGCTCGGCAACGGCGATATCTGGGAGGCCGAAGACGCGATCGCGATGATCGAACAGACCGGCTGTGCAGGAGTCGAGGTCGGGCGCGGCTGTCTGGGTCGGCCGTGGCTCTTCCGCGATCTTGCCGCAGCGATCGGCGGTCAGGATCAGACCGTGCTGCCGAGCCTCGGTGAGGTCTGCCAGATCGTCCGCAGGCATGCGGAACTGCTCGCCAGGCTGTGGGGCGAAGACCACGGCATGAAGGATCTTCGCAAGCATATGGCCTGGTATTTCAAGGGTTTCCCGGTGGGCGGCGAGCTTCGGCACACCCTCGGTATGGTCGGTAGCCTGGCCGAGCTCGATCTGTTGTTGGCTCAGCTCGATCCTCAGATTCCCTATCCGGTGGGCGAACTCGGACGCCCACGCGGACGCCAAGGCAGCCCTCGAAAGAAGGTCACGATGCCCTGGGGGTGGCTGGAGGATCGGTGCGGTTTGGAGCTGGATCTCAGCGAGGCCGAAGTCGACACCTCCGGCGGCTGAGTGCGCCGTCAGACGGATATGCCAGGCTAGAGGCATGAGTTCTTCGGATAGGCCTCAGGTGAATCCGCGGGCGATCAGTTGGGCCGCCACCATGGCAGGGCACGGTGATGAACTCGTCACCGCGCACCGCGACAGCCATCGGCGCATCGCGACCGGCTCACCGATCGGACGCGAGGCCCGCGAAGAACGCGAAGCCGCCTGGCTGCGTCCGGGAGCGACCCTTGCCCGCGGCGCCGGTAACAGGGAGCGAGTGGAGCAACCCGACTCCGAGCGAACCTGTTTCGAGCGGGATCGTGACCGGATCGTCCACTCGACAGCCTTCCGCAGGCTCGCCGGCAAGACCCAGGTGGTGGTCTACCCGACCGATCACCAGCGCACCCGGCTCACGCACGCCCTGGAGGTCGCGCAGGTCGCCACCTCCGTCGCCCGCGCGGTAGGGGCGAACGTGTCGTTGACAGAGGCCATCGCGCTCGGTCACGACTGCGGTCACGGACCGGGCGGGCATGCCTCCGAGGAGGCATTCGACGCGTTCTTACCGGACGGTTTCGACCACGGGCCGTGGGGTGCCGACGTGGCACTCGCCGAGTTGAATCTGTGCGCCGAGACTCTCGACGGCATCCGCAACCACTCCTGGTCTCGTCCGGCGCCGGCCACCATCGAGGGCGAGATCGTCAGCTGGGCCGACCGCATCGCCTACTGCGCCCACGACCTCGAGGACGCCGCCTCGGCCGGCATCGTCCGGCTGACCGAACTGCCGGAATCGGTCTCCGAGCGGCTGGGATCGGGGAGACGAGAGCAACTGAGCGCATTGATCCGCAGCCTTGCTCACAGCATTGTGGAGACCGGCCAGGTCGGTATGAACCCGGACGACGCCGAAGCGCTGGCGCAGTTGAGGCGATTCAACTATCAGCAGATCTACACTCGTCCCGAATCGTTGGAGCAATCCCAGGCGGTGATCATCGTGCTGCAGGATCTCGTCTCGTACTACATCGACCACCCCGCGCGGCTGCCGGAGGCCTTCCGCAGCGATGACCAGGTGCTCGCCGCAGTCACCTACGTCGCGGGCATGACCGACAGATTCGCATTCGATCAGGCCGAAAACCTGCTGGGTTGGGCGCGCCGTGAATTGCCGCGCAGCATGGGCCACGGTGTCGCCCCGATGAGGTGAAAATCCGCTGTCAGTGGGCGCGGCTAAACTTGCCGCCATGGCGACCCGGATCAACGATGAAGACATCGCCTTGGTGCGTGAGCGAGCCCACATCGACGAGATCGTCGGTGCCTATGTGCAGTTACGTAACGCCGGGGGAGGCTCACTCAAGGGGCTGTGCCCCTTCCACGACGAGAAGACTCCCAGTTTTCAGGTCACGCCATCGCGGGGCTTCTATTACTGTTTCGGTTGCGGTGAGGGCGGTGACGTCATCACCTTCCTACAGAAGATCGACAATCTGAGCTTCACTGAGGCCGTCCAGACGCTGGCAGACAAGACCGGCGTCCAGCTGCGCATCAGCGACGACGGACGCCCGACGGTTGCGCCGGGGCTGCGGCAACGAGTGCTGGCAGCGAACCAGGCTGCTAGTGAGTTCTACCAAAGCCAGATCACCACTGCCGAGGCCGTGGTTTTCCGGCAATTCGTTGATGGACGCGGTTTCGATCGGTCGGCCGCCGAGCACTTCAACATGGGCTACGCACCCAAGAGCGGCCGGGCACTGCACGATCATCTGCGTCGTGCCGGTTTCAGCGATGAAGAACTGCTGAAGGCGGGCCTGATCCGCGAATCGGGATGGGACTATTTTCAGGGCAGGGTGGTCTGGCCGATCAAGGATTCCGCCCGATCAGTGCTTGGCTTCGGCGCACGCCGGGTTTTCGAGGACGATCGGATGCCGGCGAAGTACATCAATACTCCCGAGACGGTCGTCTACAAGAAATCACACGTCCTGTACGGGCTCGATCTCGCGCGACAGCCGATCGGTAAGAAGGCTCAGGCGGTGGTGGTCGAGGGGTACACCGATGTGATGGCCTGCCATCTGTCGGGGATCGACACCACCGTGGCCTCGTGTGGGACCGCCTTCGGCCCCGACCACGCCCGGATGTTGCAGCGGCTGATGGGCAACCACGATGTGCTCAACGGTGAGATCATCTTCACCTTCGACGGTGATGCGGCTGGCCAAGCCGCCGCATTGAAGGTCTTCAACCTCGACCGGGCCTTCGTCGCACAGACCTACGTTGCCGTGGAACCGAACGGGCTTGACCCGTGCGATCTTCGGTTGACCTCAGGCGAGCCCGCGGTGCGTGAACTCGTCGGGCGGCGCATCCCGCTCTATCGCTTCGTCATGCGCAATGTGGTCGGGCAATACGACCTCGACCGCGTCGATGGCCGGGTGCAGGCTGTTCGCGCAGCCGCACCGCTGCTGTCCAGCGTCCGTGATGGCTCGTTGGTGCGGGGCTACCTGCATGATCTGGCTCAGCTAGCAGGTATGGATGTCGAAGAGGTGCGTCAGATCGTCTCCCAGCAGGCCCGTCGGGCGATGCCGCCCGCCCAGGAGCCGCCCACGCAGCGCCGCGGGCGTCTGTCCGAGGACGATCAATCCCCGACCCTGAGTGGTCTCTCAGTGCCATGGCCTGATCCTGTTGATCGCCGTATCGTCGTTGAACGCGACACTTTGAAGCTGATGTTGCAGTGTCCGACCCTCTTTGACACTGCGTGGAATGGTGTGAGTTTGGAGGACTTCACACATCCGGCCTATCGAGCGGTTTTCGCCGCGATCCTGGAGACTCCCTTCCAATCGCATGGTTGGACGGAACAATTGCAACAGAACACCACCGATGACCTGGTTCGCCAATTGCAGGTGGCCTTACTGGTTGAGAGCCTCCATCACGAACCTGACGAGGCCTACGCCTCCGCGTACACCGCAAAACTCCGGCTGTTGACCACGTTGCGGGAACTCGCGGACCTGAAGTCACGTTTACAGCGCATCAACCCCGTCGAGCAGGCGTCCGCCCACAAGCAGGCATTCACCCAGTTGATCGCACTGGAGACCCAACGCCGCGACCTCGAGCAGATCAGCGCCGGAGCAGATTAGTTCGAGTTTTGCGGTGTTTCCCCAATACCGGGTGTTGTCCGTCTTCGCGTTGTGGATAAGCCGATTCGGGGGTCGCGGGCCCCGATGCTGAATGCATGTTCTTCGATCCGACCATTGTTGTTCTGTTGAATGCCGAGGACGAGTCACGACTCGCCGCGATGATCGAGGCGGGTCTGGCCGCCGAATACGCACTGGCTACCGGTTCGCTATGTTGCGATGCTGACCCGGCAGATCTCGCACGAGTGCGTGACAGCGGGCGGGCCGCTCACGAGGAGTTCTATCTGGGGAATCTGCGGATGGTGATCAACCTGGCGCGAAGTTGGTCAGAACGGGCGGGTGTAGCTGCGGAGGAACTCTTCCAGGAGGGCTGCGTGGGGCTCGGTTGGGCAATCCAGCGGTGGGACTACCGTCGCGGCTACCGTTTTTCCAGTTTTGCCTGGCAGATCGTTGAAGCAGCGATCTCACATGCGGCCCTGCGGCGTTGCGGCATGATCGAAGCGAGCCGGTTCCGCATGCGCAATGCCATGCAGCTCAGACGCGTCCAAGAGCGGCTCGAGATGGTGCTCGGACGAGAGGTTGGGGTGGCAGAGTTGGCCGACTACCTAGGACGAGATCCTGGAGTCGTGGCCGAGACATTGCGGCTGACCGCACCGAGTAGCCTGACCGACGATCTGCTTGCGGTTCTGCCGGACGACGGCAATGAGCCATCCGATGACCTGCATGCAGAGCTACGAGAGTGTCTTGATGAGCTGCCCCGCTCCGAAGCGTTCATCTTGCGGTGCTCCTACGGGATCGATGAGCCGCCGGTTACGCGTGCTGCGATGGCCGCCCGGCTGGGCATGAGCGTGTCAACCTTACGGCGGGTAGAATCGCGGGCTTTGGGCCGGTTACGCACACTCATGACCGAGGCCGACGCTGCCTGAACCTGCAAACGAATGGGAGAATCGATCCATGGCCGACCGAGCATCGCACAAACTGACCAGGGATGAAGTCGCTGCCCTTCGCAATGTGCTGGGCCGAAGCCCGGATGTCCTCGTGTCGGCGCGGGGCCCCCAAGGGTTCGTGGCACTGCTGCGCGACAGGATGGTTGTGCGCCGTGAACAGGGGTGGCAGTTGATCGCCTGGGTCGATGTGCAGCGCGGTGGATGGGACTCGGAGGACCAACGACTGTACTGGCAGCTGGTGGATGGCACTCGCAGTGAGATCACGCTGAACCAGAACAGCGTATTGGCGTACGCCTTCGCCGAGCGAGTGCGAGCCTCCATCGTCGTGTCTCGGCAGATTCAGCTGGACGATGGCCTGGGCACCGTGCTGGTTGTCGGACGCCGACAGCCCGGGTCCGATGATCCGATCAGCTGGCAGGTGGAGGGGCTCGGCCGCTGTGACCTCAATGATCCGAGAGTCCAGTCGATGGTCCTCGGGCTCGTGGAGGAGACTCGCAGCGAGTTCGAATGACGGCGTCGTTCGGGCTTTCTGAACAACTGCGGGATGGTGCGGTTGCGATGCTGGGTGCTCGCAAATCGAGTCGGTTTTGATGTCAGGCGCCGGGTCTGCTAACGTTTTATTTCGAGAGACGTGAAGTGTCGATCCCTGGTAGCTCAATCGGCAGAGCATCTGACTGTTAATCAGAGGGTTACTGGTTCGAGTCCAGTCCGGGGAGCCAATGAGGTGCTGTTTGGCTAGGTGTTTCAAGGCTCTCTTTTTTCAATCTGTAGATGGTTTTTGCTCGTGGTGTGCGCGGGGTCAGACCGTGGTGCTGTCTGGATCGATCCATGTGCGAGTGCTCTTGGAGCTGGCAGGCGCTCATTGTGCGTCAGAGATCGTTCACCAGGATCGGGTTTTAATTCTCCTCATTTCATGGTCGGATAGACCAGGGCAGGAGACAACGAGATGACTGAGAAACACACTACCTCCCGGGCCGCTTCCGTGGGTGTCGTGAAGCCGAAGCGGAAGGTGTTGGCGCCGTCGCAGAAGTACGAGGTGTTCACCTCGGTGTTGACGTCGTCGGCGACCCAGCGGGAGCTGGCAGACAAGTATGGGGTGGACCGGACCACGATCCGTGCGATCTGCGCGACGGCGAAGCAGGGCGCGTTGGACGCGTTGAGTGCGGCGGTGCCGGGGCGGCGGGGTAAGACTGCCGAGCAGGTGGAGTTGGAGCAGGCTCGGGCGGAGATCGACCGGTTGAAGGCCACAGTGTTGGAGCAGGCTGTGGCGTTGCATCTGGAACGGGGAAAAGACGGGTGGGACTGACCGCTGGCCCGGTCCCGGCCCGTGTTGATGCGCCAGCTAAGCAGGGTCTGCTCGACTTGGTCGACCATGCCGTGAGTGAGGGGTTCTCGATGCGGTGGGCGTGCCGCCAGCTCGGGATCGATCACACCCGGGTGGCCGGCTGGCGCAGCACGGTCCGCGCCGGCGGCACCCTGGACGATCAGCCGCCTGGTCTGCCACCGGGTGAGGCGCTGCACGCGCTGCTGGACTGGGAACGGGCCGCGATCGTCACCCTCGCGAACTAGTGGGGGCAGGTGGATCTGTCGCATCGTAAACTCGCCCACCGCGGGTCGAGGCTGGAGATGGTCTACGCCTCGGAATCCACGGTATTACGGGTCCTGACCGCCGAGGGATGCATCTTCCCGGGATCCCGGTCGTGCGGGAACCCCGACGGAGAACACCGTGGCCCGACTGGGTGGAACTGGTACCCGGGCAGATCTGGATCTACGACTTCACCCACTTCCGGGGTGTCCCCGGGTGGTGCGCGATCGCCGTGCTCGATGTCGTCTCCCGATACTGGCTGTCTACCGTGCTCGCGCCCGAGGAAACCTGGGTACAGGTGCAAAACGCGTTCATCGCCGCCCTCGAGGCCGATGGCAAGGCCTGGCTGCTCGACGACGCCACACTCGCCTGCCAGCTCGCGTCGGGGACCCTCGGTGAGCCCACCGGCGACCAGACACCCGACGAGTTGCCCGTGTTGCTGGCCGTCAGCGATAACGGGCCCCAAATGCGATCCTCGCTCGCGGACCGCCGAGTTCATGACGATCACCCGGATCGCGCAGCACTTCGGCCGCCCCGGTACCCCGAACGATCAGGCCTGGATCGAGTCGTTCTTCGGCCACCTCAAAGCCGAGCACCCCCACCTGGACACCATCACCGACCCGGCGGTGCTACGCCGCGAGCTCGACATCCGCAAGGACCACTACAACACCGTCCGGCTCCATGAGGGTATCGGCTACGTCACCCCCGACGATGAACACCACGGCCGCGGCCAAGCCATCCGCGACGCCCGCACACGCGGACTAGAACAAGCCCGCCAACACCGGGTTGCGACCCGCCGCCAAATACGGCAAACTCACCACCAAGACACCACACAACACGAGGACATTTAAAACCGCGAACTGGTGAATTATCTCTGACACACCTCGCGCTCGCGTCCGGGTCCGTGAAGCCTCGAGTCTCGGCTCGGGACTTCAAACCAGTGTCAATACTCCTTTGGGTCAGCTGACTGGGTCTCTCAACCTGTAACTACCGATCGACTCTGAGGCGCTGGGCGTGCCATCGAGGTTCATATGGCTGCTGTTCTGACTCGTTAAATCATCGATGTGGACGACGACCCGAAGATCGCGCCGGAGGATCGGGAGGTGGTCATGCAGCCTACGGTTCTCAGCCTTCAACTGACGGATCTCGGCATGCCCTTCGCTGATCTGACCGTCACGATCACCGGCATCGATCTCGGCCTGGACGACCCACCCGTGCAACGACTCCGCCCCCACACCCTCGTAACGGGCAACGGCAGCGATCGCCCTAACGGTCGACGGGTACTCGGCCCGCTGCTCCACCATGAGCCTGACAGCTCCCGCACGGAGCGCGGGATCAATCGTCTTCGGCATGAGGCCATCCTTCCAACTCGAAAGACAGCGGCATCAAACCTGGGACGGTTCGTCCAAGCCTCACGCCGAAATTCGGAACTCCACGATCCAGTGATCAGTCTCGATGGTGGTTGGTTTGTGAGACTGCTGCCGAAGCTCTACCGAGAAGTGCGAAGATGTATCGGTAGTTCCTACGCCTTTGCAGGACCCCATCCCCATAACCTCAAAAGATCCAACGGCGAATCATGAGAACCGTACCCGAACGCGCAATTTTCTTTGGCATCAGAGCACTCTCCGGAACCGTGGAGGTAGTCCCGCCGACTGTGGCAACTCTTCCCCGGCAGGAACTAGACGGTCCGAATCCGTCACGTAGGGATGCGATGCAGGTGGGCGCGCTTGGATCAGGTCGAACCTGGGCTGACTGGTATGGGGCGCGTGTTCAGGCATATGTAGGTCCGAACTGGTCCCACTCACACATCGGTCTGGAGGCGTAAGGTGACTAATTCAAGGACATTGAAGATCGTATCCCTGGTTTTGGCAACCGTGGTGTTTTTCGGCTTCGGGGTCTCCATCGCGGCTGCGCAGCCGCAAATCTGGATCACTTCGTCGGCCCGGTCCTTTTCGCCGAACGGTGACGGGCAGGAGGACACCTACGGTCTTGAGTTCTGGTTGAACGAATCCGCAAACGTCACTGTTGTCGTGCTCAACGGTGATGATGAGTTGGTTCGCACACTGGCGTCGGGACAGTCGTTCGCCGCCGGAACGCGATCTCTGGAATGGGATGGCCGGGATGACACCGGGGCCATCTCTCCTGACGGTGCCTACCGGCTGGAAGTGTCCGCGGTCGCAGCCGACGGCATCCCATCAACGACATCCCTCAATGTGGCTATCGATACCCGGGCTCCTGGTGTCCTGATCGCTCCTGAACCCGAGGCGGTGCTTTCAGGGGTGGTGGACTTGCAGGTGGCTCCGACGATGGGCATGGATGTCTATGGGGTGAACTTCGACGGGCTGGGTTGGGGGTGTTCCTGGTGGGTGGATCAACTGGATGCCGATGGTGTGTTCGCGGTGTCGGCCGATGTGACGGCATGTTCGGTGGATGCGCGGTATCTGGCCGCGACGGTGTATTGGCACGATGAGTTCGGGAGTTCCCACGGCTATCAGATTTCGTCTCCGGTGACGGTGTCCGATGTCACGGCGCCTGTGGTGAGTATTTGGGCGGGGTACGGCAATCGGGTGGTCACGCTGTCTGCTGCCGACACGATCAGTGAAGGGTGGGTCTACTTCAGGTGTGTTGATGGTTCGCCGGTGACGTGGAGTTGGGAGTTGCGCGATGCCGACGGGGTCGTGGTGCGTACCTATGCGGCGGGTGATCACGACACCTACCAGCGAGGTGTCTGCGAAAACCGTAACTACTACAGTTACGACGCCTATGTGAGTCTGGATGGGATGGATGATGCCGGCAACCTGTTGCCTGATGGTTCCTACTCGTTGACGGCGACGGTGACTGATGCCGCGGGGCTTGCCGGCACCACTGATGTTGACATCCGTGTCGATACCCGCGCTCCTGGTGTCCTGATCGCTCCTGAACCCGATGATCGCTCCTGAACCCGAGGCGGTGGTTTCGGGAGTGGTGGATTTGCAGGTGGCTCCGACGGTGGGCATGGATGTCTATGGGGTGTCCTTCGACATGGTGGGGTCGGGGTGTTCCTGGTGGGTGGGACAACCGGGTGCCGATGGTGTGTTCGCGGTGTCGGCCGATGTGACGGTGTGTTCGATGGGTGCGCAGTATCTGACTGCGACAGTGTATTGGCACGATGAGTTCGGGAGTTCCCACGGCTATCAGATTTCGTCTCCGGTGACGGTGTCCGATGTCACGGCGCCTGTGGTGAGTATTTGGTCGGGGTATGGCAATCGGGTGGTCACGTTGTCTGCTGCCGACACGATCAGTGAAGGGTTGGTCTACTTCAGGTGTGTTGATGGTTCGCCGGTGACGTGGAGTTGGGAGTTGCGCGATGCCGACGGGGTCGTGGTGCGTACCTATGCGGAGGGTGATCACGACACCTACCAGCGGGGTGTCTGCGAGAACCATTACTACTACTACAGTTACGACGCCCATGTGAGTCTGGATGGGATGGATGATGCCGGCAACCGGTTGGCTGATGGTTCGTACTCGTTGACGGCGACTCGTACTCGTTGACGGCGACGGTGACTGATGCCGGTGGGCTTGTCGGTACCACTGATGTTGCCGTGCGTGTCGATACCCGGGCTCCTGGTGCCTTGATCACCCCCGAACCTGGTGAGGTCCTGGCTGGCCGCCCCACGTTCGAGTTCACGCCGACCTCGAACTTCGGCGGCATCGCAGAGGTGAACCTCACGCTTGCCGGGAGGAATTTCGGAATCTTCAACTCCTCGCCAGACGGGGTGTGGCGAACGACTCGACTGATGGGTGACCTTCCAGCTGGGCCGACGACGCTTGAGTGGGGCACGAGTTGGGTGGATGAATACGGCAGCTATCACTACTACCACGGCACTCCGATCGAGGTGGCCGTTGACCCGATCGCGATCCCACTTGAGGCCGTGATCGAGCCAGCCCAAGGACCGGCGCCGCTCGCGGTGACGTTGCGCCTGACTGCCTCGGATCCCCAGGATCAAGCGCTGAATCTCAGGATCGACTGGAACGACGGGACGGAGAAACACACCAGCACGATCGCGACACCCTATGACGAACAAGTCATCGAACATGAGTTCCCCGATCCCGGCGTCTACGAGGTGTTCCTTTCGGTCAGCAACGGAGTGGGCGGGTACGCCGCCGCCACACTGCCGGTGGTTGTTGAAGGGGCGCCGAACCAAGCCCCGATTCTGGATCTGAGCGTGGCACCAGTCTCCGGTTCGGCGCCGTTGAGCGTAGCGGCGGTGATGAGCGCCTCGGACCCGGACGAGGACTCCCTCACCTACCAGATCGATTTTGGTGACGGGTCGGAGCTCGTGACCGGGCCCTACCCGCCTGTCGAGCCGGTTGCACACACATTCGCGTCTCCTGGAAACTACATGGTGCGAGCGGTGGTGTCAGATGGCCGCCTGAGCGCGGTGCGCACGGCCCGGATCTCGGTGGTGCTGCCGGAACCGATCACGGCAAGTGCCGGTGACGATCAAACCGTCGTGGTCGGTGAGCAGGTCAGGTTTGACGGGGCGGCATCACGGCCAACCGAGTTGTTGACCGCCTTTGAATGGGCTTTTGGCGATGGTCACACGGGCAGCGGGAGGACTGTGCACCACACTTATACCGAGCCGGGCGAGTATACTGTCAAGCTGACCACCCGGGCAGGGTCTGAATCGGCGACCGACACCGCACTGATCAGAGTGACGCCTGTTCCGGTCGAACCCGGGCTGACGATCAACGTGACCGCTGCGGGCGCTGCTGTGTCCGGTGCCGAGCTGACGGTGATACAATCCGACGGCACTCGACTCACGGCGGTCACTGGCTCAGATGGGGCCGGGGTCCTGAAGGGGCTTCCCGACGGCGAAACCACGGTTTATGTGTGGGCCGAAGGGTTCCAGCCCAAAGCCACCCAAGCGACACTGCAGGGCGGCTCCGGCTCGGTTGCTGTCGCTTTGACCTCGGGCGAGTTCGCGGCGACGACTCTTGAGGCCAACCGCCTCACCTACGACGAGATCATCGAACGCGGAATCGATGTGGATGACCCGTCGAACAGCAACGTCTACGAGGCGGACATCGATCTTCACTTCGTTCCCCTCTCGGCAGAAGAAGGGGATCCTGCTCCGACACTGCCTGTGACGACTCCCATCCGCATTCTGGTTGTGAACGATTCTGTGTGTATCGAACAGCCCGACGCTCCGTGTGATACCAGCGGCAACGTCACTCTCGGCGGGTATCGCTTCTACCCGGCCGTGCAATATGTCGAACGCCAGCCCTTCATTCACTGGCTGGTTGTTCCAATGCGCGCCAGTTGGCTCAAGGAGTTCTTCGACGTCCGTCTCGTGGTGCAGAACCTGACCGAGGGATTCACGTTCACCGAGGGACAAGCAAGCATTCAACTACCCAACGGGCTGTCCCTCGCGCCAACTACCGTCCCACAATCACTTCAGGTCGCCGTCCGAGACATCCCAGGTGGTGAGAGTCAAAATGTCACTTGGACGATCAGAGGCGACTTAGAGGGTACATACGACCTCTCAGCCGATTTCGTCGGTGTCGTCGACCCGATCGGACGGTCGGTCCGACTTTCCGCCGCCACCCAAGAGCGCCTCAATGTGTTGGGAGGGACAGCCCTGCCCATGACGGTTTGGGCAGACAGCACCGGCCGTCAGTTGACCCCGTACGAGATCTGGGTGGAACTCAACAACGTATCCGACGTCCCTGCTTACAACGTGTCTGTTGAACTAAATGACCTGGAGTCTGTGGAAGGAGGAGCCGAGTACGTCCTGGGATGCGGCGTAGATCCGGTCCAAACTGTCGCTGAGATCCCTGCGGGCGGAAACTTCGTGGCAAAGTTCACCGTCATCCCTGGATTCGGCAGTCTCGAGGACCCGTTGGTATCGCTGGTCGAGCAGATGAGTTTCATTAGACGAACAAGTGGCAATGCCAACGCGGAGGGCACCATCAAGGCCAAGGACCCGGCCATCGACCTGTCGGACTCCGAGACAAGTGCAGCGAACATCGAGAAACTGCGTGTAAATCAGACGGTCTTGTCAACTCCCGAGGAAGATTATGCGCACTACACGTTCTTAGACCCTGATGGAGATCCCTCCCGGTACACGCTTTACCTGAGGGACCGGCTCAGCGGGGGAACGTGGCGGGAGCATGAAACGATCGGCAAGAACGTCGGTACCGTTGGGTTCAATGCCTTCGATGTCCCCTCTGCAGACAGGTCATTGGGTCGGTATGCCTGTATCCAGACCACTTTCGCTGACGGCTCCACCGCACTGCGCCACGAGATGGGGTTTGGCCCCGCACGGTACGTGTCGCTGGGCGATTCGTACTCTGCTGGTGAGGGCGTGCCTGCGTTCGAGTGGGGAACTGCTGTCGACGTCGAGGATGTTCCCGCAGGGATCGAAACGCCCTACTCCAATGATTGCCATCGTTCTCTAGCGGCCTACAGCCGCTTGATTGCGCAAGACCCGTCCCTTCGAGAAGAGCTGCAACCTGCAGTGCACCAGGCTTGCTCCGGCGCAGTGACGAGAGACTTCGAAGTCGCGGACCCAGGAAAAGCTGGTCAGGCGCCCCAACTCGACGCCGTCAACAAGTTCACTGACGTCGTCACCCTGACCATCGGTGGGAATGACGCAGGCTTTGCCGACATCGCGATGGCCTGTCTGATATTCGACTGCACCAACGAACTCGGCGCCCACGAGGTCGTTGGATCGAACGAGTGGTTGGATCTGTATGCCGACATGTGGGACGTGAAGTCTCGGATCGACGAAATCGCTCTGGCGATCGCGGTATGCGATAACCCGGTTGACTTGCCGGCCAAGCTCATTTGCGCGTACCAGAGCAAGAAGGCGATCAAAGCGGCCGAAGAACTGAGCGACACTGAGCGATTAGCGAATCCTCGATATATCTACGACGGGACCATCAGAAGCCGCGTCGAGAGGATCTTGACCTCAGTGGTCCTGAAGGCTCCGAACGCCCAGGTAGTGGTCTTGGGCTATCCCCAATTGGTGGATACCGACTTCTCTGCAGATGCGTGCGTCGTGAGTGAGTGGGAGAGTTGGGCATTCGGCTTGACCGGAGATGAACGGCAAGCAGTCCGGAAGCTGGTCGATGATCTGAACCGTGCCATTGCTGGCGCTGTCAAGGACGTGGAAGGCCTGGTCGGCCCTGGGCATGTCACATTCGTCGACGTCACGGATCAGTTCCGAGGACACGAACTGTGTACGGGGGCAGAAATGAACCGGGCTGGAGGATTCAACGCCCTAGTCAACCCATTCATCGGCGTTCACGGCATCGGCCAAGTTCAGTACTCACTTCATCCAAACCCGTTTGGGCAAGAACTGTATGCGGAAGCACTACGGAATCTAGAACAAATGACTCAGAGCGCAACCTTGATGCCTGGCGAACATGTGTCCATGGGCACCATCGACGTCCAGGGAAAGAGCGGCTGGATCTTCGGTCAGGTCTCTTTGCCTAGAGGTCTCTCCGCGCAGGGCTCCGCGACTAGAAGCCTTTTCGCTCAACTCACTGAGCCTAATAGTGCTGTTGAGATCGAACTTGTGAGCCCGTCTGGTCAGAGCATCACGGGCAAGACCTCGGGGGTGTTCTACGAGTCCTCGGAGAACACGGCAAGAATTGGCGTGCAGGATCCCGAACCTGGAACCTGGACAGTCCGTGCTATGGCAAACGATGTGAATCCACTTGGGGAACGGGCCGAAGCCCGCGCCTGGACCACGGTATCCCATGACTTGTTGGAGCCTCCGCAGGTCGAGGCGGCACTCGTTGACGATTCAGGGACCCAATTCGAGTTCACGGCCGATATAACAGGAATCCCCGCCGAGACGACTGTCACTTGGCAGTTCTCGGACGGAATGGCGGCTGAGGGCCCAACCGTTCGCCATGACTTTGGCGAAGCGCCCAAACCGTGGGGAGTCACTGCGTGGGTCATCACTTCAGACGGCAAAACCGCCTCAACGGTTGTGACCGTTGCACATGCTGAAGCCGGCGATCACGACCAACCGCCCGTGGTGACCGGAACGGTGGACTCGGAAGCGAACGCGGCGGGTTGGCACAAGAAGCCGGTGACGGTTTCTTGGACGGCCTTGGACAAGATCGACGGGACACTTGACCCGCCCGCCACGGTCACGGTGGGGGAGGGCGCCGACCAGATGGTGACATCAGCCCCAGTCTGCGACGCTAGCGGGAACTGCGCAGTTGGGACCTTTGGTCCGGTGAGCGTTGACCTGACTCCGCCGACAGTCGTGGCTTCCGTTTCTGGTTCGGCGAATGCGGCCGACTGGCATAACAAACCGGTGACAGTGGCCTTTGAGTGTTCGGACGAGTTGTCCGGAGTGGCCTCATGTAGTGAGTCGGTGCTAGTGGAGGACGGTGCAGACCAGTCGGTGACTGGCGAGGCCGTGGACGTTGCCGGTAACACCGCCACAACGGTGGTGGAAGGGCTGAACGTAGACACGGTGGCGCCCACCCTGACAGGTGTGCCGACCAGTGAGCCGAACGAGGCGGGTTGGTACGCCGATGACGTGACGATCTCCTGGTCGTGTATCGACGACCTTGCAGGTATCCCGGAAGGGGCTTGCCCAAAGGAGATGGTGTTGATCGGTGAGGGCGATCTCGTCAGCGCCGTTGGCTCGGTGTCCGACGCAGCAGGCAACTCCACGCAAGCCTTCTCTGCGCCGGTTCGGATCGACAGGACCGCTCCGGTGACGTCGGCGACGGTCCCCTCGGGCTGGTCCGGATCGGCGGTCACGGTGGAACTCGCCGCTGAAGACGGACTGTCGGGTGTGGTCTCAACATGGTGGTCGCTGGACGGCGCCGAACCGGTGGAAGGATCGACTGTGATTGTGTCCGGCGACGGGCGGCACACCCTTGAATTCTTCAGCACTGACGCGGCTGGGAATATCGAGGAACCAGTGAGCATCGAGATCCTGGTTGATGCCGTCGCCCCGACGGTCACCCACACCATGTCCCCATTGGCCAACGAGACCGGATGGCATCGGGAGCCGGTTACCGTCTCCTTCGAATGCGCCGACGAAGACTCGGGTGTGGCGTCGTGTCCAGCGCCAATCACCATCACCGAGGAGGGAGCAGGTCAACTGCTGGCTGTGCAAGCTGTCGACACAGCCGGGAACGCCAGGATACACGAAGCGTTGGTCAATCTGGACCGCACCGATCCGACCATCAAGGCGCTGATCGGATCAGTGCCAAATGAAGAAGGGTGGTACAACACCGCCGTGCCGGTGTCATTCGAGTGCACGGATGAGCTTTCGGGTGTTGCAGAATGCCCCCAACCCATCCTACTCACGCCGAAAAGCCCCGGCCCCGTCACTGCGAAAGTCACCGACCTCGCGGGGAACACCGCACAGGTCACGGTCGGGCCACTTGACATCGACAACACTGCACCACAGGTCTTGATCACCGGAGTAACCCACGGCGCACGATACGAGATCGGCGCTGTACCGGTCCCGGCCTGCCAGGCAGAAGACGCAGGATCTGGTCTCGCCGGACAATGCAAGGTGACTGTGACCGGTGGCAACGACAACGGTGTGGGCGACTACACCGTCAAAGCATCTGCGACCGACCTTGCAGGGAACACCACCACCGCGACCCTCACGTACCGGGTGGTGTACCGGTGGAGCGGCTTCAACGGGCTCCTCTCGGACGAGAACCGTGGACGCCTTAGCGATTTCAGGGCGGGTTCGACGGTGCAGGTGAAGTTCTCGCTCACCGATGCCCGCGGCAACCCGGTGCGGCCAACGACGGCGCCCATATGGATCGAACCGGTTCAAGGAACTCCGACGACCTTACCGTTCGAGGCGGACTATACCGCTGGGGGCGGAACTTCTCGCGATAAATTCTCTCCGGTGGGGAAGTCCTGGCGTTATGCGTGGAAGACAAAGAGGAACCAAAGCGGCTACTACTGGCGTATCGGCGTGATCCTCGACGACGGCGAAACCCACTATGCCTGGATTGTTCTGAGGTAATGGCTGTGTTTTCGTGCCCCACGCAGACCCAGCACCAGGTAGGGCCCCGCCTCGAACGACATCGACTCGTTGCGAGGTTCAGGTGACGTGTGTCTGACTTAATGCGGCATTCGCGGTTAGAAATACCCAGCCAGGAGCGGTGCGTGTTCGTGGTTGGAATCGACGGTACTTGATGCGTTCGGTGCGTGCTCGGGTGAGTCCGTCGGTGCGTGCTTGACGGATCGCGTCACCGCGTCCTTCGTGTTCGTCGTCGGGCGCGTCACACCCGACGACGAACACCACGGCCGCAGCCAAGCCGTCCGCGACGCCCGCCGCCACGGACTAGAACAAGCCCGCCAGCACCGGGTTGCGACCCGCCGCCAGATACAGCAAACTCGCCACCAAGACACCAAACAACCTGAGGACATTTAAAACCGCGAACTGGTGAATTATCTGCGACGCACCTCGATTTCCGTCGAGGAGAGCCCCTGTCCAAGGCGGGGGATTACGTCACCCTGCTCGCCCGGAAACAGCTCCGCGTGGCACTTGTCGCCTGCAGCGTGACCGAAAGCAAGTGCAACGCCGGACGCTCAACCTCGATCACCGCCATCCTCACCACTCCGCCGCATACGGCAGCGCATCCGGCAACCCGTTGATTCCTTAGCCTCGCTCGGGACTGTGGGATCAACGGTGACCCTCTCGGCCCTGTGGGGCGCCATGTTGGCGGGCGTCTTTGCCCTCGTCCACCAGGCATCCGTCGCAGGGGCCAATTAGCCCAGCGGTGAGCCGTCCGCGGGGCCAAAAGACATGGTCTCAGTCATTGTCCACACTCTGCACCGCGAAACGGTGTATATCGATTCGAGGTATACGATAGTCCGCGTTACGAAACCTGGCGGTGCGAAGGATGCGGGATGATCGAGTTCGAGTCGGTGTCGAAGTCCTACCCCGGCGGTGCGCAGGCAGTCAACAACTTCTCGCTGGTCGTTCCTTCGCATCGCACGGTGGTTCTGGTCGGGTCCTCCGGGTCGGGTAAGACGACTCTGCTGCGCATGGTGAACCGGATGGTCGATCCCACCAGCGGCCGGGTCCTGATTGATGGCGACGACGTGCGGGACCGTGATCCGGTGGCACTTCGCCGCTCCATTGGCTACGTCCTGCAAAGTGGTGGTCTGCTGCCGCATCGCACAGTCCTGGACAACATCGCCACCGTCCCGGTCTTGAATGGGACGCCGAGACGTCAGGCGCGCCAAGCCGCCTTCGGGCTTTTGGAGCGTGTGGGGATGGATCCAGCCCTGGGAAGCCGTTACCCGTCCGAGCTTTCTGGTGGGCAACAACAACGTGTCGGTGTCGCTCGCGCGCTCGCCTCGGACCCGAACATCTTGCTGATGGATGAGCCTTTCGGGGCAGTCGACCCGATCGTCCGACGAGAGTTACAAGATGAGCTGCGTCGACTCCAAACCGCCCTGGGCAAAACAATCCTGTTCGTTACCCACGACATCGACGAGGCGTTCCGGCTTGGCGACGAAGTGGTCGTCCTGCGCGAGGGCGGTGTGATCGCCCAGCAGGGCAGCCCGCAGGAGATCCTCAGTAATCCGGCGGACGAATTCGTGCGTGAGTTCATCGGAATAGATACCGCGGATCGGCAACTCACCACTGATGAGGTTGGTGGCCGAACAGTCGTCTTCGACGGCGACGGGCGGCCGGTAGGGGTGATGGCGTCATGAACTGGCTATCGGCCAACTGGCCCGAGGTCGTGAGTCTGACCGTCGACCACCTGTTTCTTGCGATCCCGGCAATCATCATCACGATCGTCGCGTCCGTGCCGATCGGACGTCTGGCATATAAGCGACCCGCGATCGGCAGACCCATCCTTGGCGTGGCCACCTTGTTGTACGCCATCCCATCGTTGCCGCTGTTGATCGTGATACCGGTTTTGTTCGGAACGCCGCTGCGTTCGAATGCGACGATGATCATCGCACTGAGCATCTATGGTGTAGCGCTGTTGGTGCGTACCGCCGAGGATGCTTTCGCTTCTGTGGACCCCCAGGTACGCGAGGCTGCGATCGCGATAGGTAACTCGCCCAGATCGGTGTTCTGGCGTGTCGACCTTCCCCTCGCCATGCCTGTCCTGATCTCCGGGATCAGGGTCGTCACCGTTTCCACCGTCTCACTGGTCACCATCGGAGCGCTCGTCGGTGTCTCAAACCTAGGAACCTTGCTGACCGACGGGCTGCAACGCGGCATCGTCGCCGAAGTCACGACCGGTATCCTCGCGACCGTAGGCCTTACCTTGGCGCTCGACGGATTACTCCTGGCCTCGGGACGACTCCTCACCCCCTGGACGCGCCCTCGCCGCACACCCCGGACCAACACAAACGAGGCCGTCTGAAGATGTTCATCGAAGCAATAGCGTGGCTCATTGACTCTGCGAACTGGACCGGCAGCAGCTCTATCCCCGTCCGTACGGCCCAGCATCTTGCAATAACGCTGGTCACTGTGCTCATCGCGGGGATTATCGCTCTGCCCGCAGGAGTGGCAGTCGGCCACACAGGTCATGGCAGCGGATTCGTCGGTGCGCTCACCGGGGCAGGACGCGCGATACCCACTCTGGGTCTGCTCACGCTGGTAGGCCTCATCGGAGGCCTCGGCATCACCGCGCCTCTCACCGCTCTGGTGGTGCTCGCGATACCCTCCCTGCTTGCTGGCGCCTACGCGGGCATCCAAGCGGTGGATCCCTTAATCTCGCAAGGCGCGAGAGCTATCGGAATGAGCCCCGCCCAGGTGATTTTCGATGTCGAGTTGCCGCTCGCCTCTCCCACGATCGTTGGTGGCATACGTGCCGCGACGCTTCAAGTTGTCGCCACCGCGACCCTTGCTGCCTACACGTCCGATGTCGGGCTCGGGCGGTTCCTCTTCACCGGTCTCAAAACCCGCGATTACCCGCAGATGCTCGGCGCTGCCGTCCTAGTGGTCGCTTTGGCTTTGATTCTGGAACTCCTACTTGCAGCCGTCCAACGGGCCGTGACGAACAGATACGCGAAACCCACAAGTCAACCAACAACCGTTGGCCTCTGAAAGAAACCCTGGCCTCTGAAAGAAAGAAGAAATCATGACCAGACGATTCCGTCTCACCGCAGCCGCCCTGGCAGTCGTAGGAATGCTGTCACTCGCCGGTTGCGGAAACAATGACCCCTTGAATAGCGACGCGCAGGCCGGCACGTCAGAAGCAATCGTGGTCGGCTCCCAGGACTACTACTCCAACGAGATCGTTGCCGAAATCTACGCACAAAGCCTGGAAAGCGCTGGATACACAGTTGACCGGCAATACCGTATCGGCCAGCGCGAGGTCTACCTTCCAGAGATCGAGGCCGGAAAGATTGACCTGTTCCCCGAATACACCGGAAACCTCCTCCAATACTGGAAGCCCGACACCACCGCACGTCTTTCCGATGATGTCTACGCGGAACTGGTCGAAGCCACCCCCGATGGTTTGAAGGTTCTTGATCAGGCTCCGGCAACCGACCAAGACTCCTACGTTGTGACCCGAGAGTTCGCCGAAAAGTGGAACCTGTCCTCGATCGAAGATCTCGCCAAAGTCACCGATCCGGTCATCCTCGGTGGCAGCTCCGAACTCGAAACACGCCCCTACGGGCCGAAGGGGTTGCAAGAGACCTACGCCGTCCCGGTCTCCTTCACACCCATTGAGGGTGAAGGCGGGCCACTGACCATCAAGGCACTCCTCGAGAACAGCATCCAGCTCGCTGATATCTCGACCGCCAGCCCCCAGATCAAGGCAAACGATCTGGTCACTCTCGACGACCCCAAAGGGCTATTCCTTGCGTCCAATCTGGTACCGCTGGCAAGCGACAGGCTCGATGACCAGGCGATAGCACTGGTCAACAAGATTGACGCCCTGATGACACCAAACGAACTGCTGGAAATGAATGTGCGAAGCACGACCGAACAAAAACCAGCTTCCGCCATCGCCGCAGACTGGATCAAAGAAAAGAACCTGTAGCCACAATCCAACGGGTCATCCACCGTTTGCTATCGACACTCCCGACGAATGATATGAGAAGGGCGGCACGATGACCCGGCCGGATAAATCGGCTAGACCCGACAAAGCGAACCCAGAAACTCTCGGTTTCGCCACGCAAGCGAATCACGTTGGTAACCCAGTTGGCGAAGAATCGGAAGTAATTCAAACGCCAATATTCATGGGAAATTCGTACGCGCTGCCGTGCGATCCATTGGTAATCGACTGGTCGGGCGCCGATACTCCGGTTTACACGAGATATTCCAGCGCCAACCAGGTAGCCCTGCAGCACCGTATTGCGGTCCTTGAGGGAGGCGATGACGCGGTTGTTCTGGCCAGCGGCGTCGCCGCCCTTCACGGGCTGTTCTTCTCGACATTGAAGACCGGAGACCACGCGGTCATTTCGGACACCACCTACGGTGCGGTCTGGCGCATGTTCGCTGAACTCTTTCCTGCGAAGTACGGGATCGAGGGGACATTCGTTGACACGAGCGACCCGGACGCGGTGCGCGCGGCTCTTCGCTCCAACACGAAGCTGATCTTCACCGAGACCATCGCCAACCCCACGACCAGGGTCGCAGACGTGCAGTCGCTGGCTGACATCGCACACGAACACGGAGCGCTGCTCTGCGTCGATTCGACATTCACGCCGCCGCCACTGTACCGGCCCCTGGACGACGGAGCCGACTGCGTCGTCCAGTCGCTGACCAAGTACATCAACGGGCACGGCGATGCGATGGGTGGTGCGGTGATTGGACGGTCGGACCTGATCCGGGAGATCAAGACCGACGCGATGATCGAGGTCGGAGGCACGATTTCGCCTTTCAATGCCTGGCTGATTCAGCGGGGATCGGTGACCCTGCCGTTGAGACTGGCCCGGCACCAGGAAAACGCCCAGCAGATCGCTGCCTTCCTCGATTCGCACCCCGAGGTCGCCTACGTTTATTACCCCGGCCTGCCAAGCCATCCGGGACACGAACTAGCGAAGCGACAATTTCGGGGTCGCGGCTACGGCGCGATGCTTGCGTTTGCTGTCAAGGGAGACTCGGACACCCAGAACCGGTTCGTCTCAAACCTGCGGCTCATCACGCCGGCAGTGTCCTTGGGCCACGACGAAACCCTCATACTGCACACCACCAACGAGGGGCCCCGAGTTGCCTACTATCCTCAACCCTTCAAGGACTACGGGCACCTGAGACTCTCAGTTGGTTTGGAGGACGCTGACGACTTGATCGCGGACCTCGAGACTGCGCTGGACCTGATCTGAACGCGTCAAGGTCGTGGTCGCTTAAAGTCACAGCATCCGCGGCGGCTCAGCACGAGCCGCCGCTCATCGAATCTCGTAGCGGAACCGCCTAAGGCTTGTTGGATTTCCGGCCGCTTGCTGACACCCAATTACGCGGCTTGGTTGACGCGCACCAGATTGCCGGCAGGATCACGGAAGGCGCAATCGCGGACGCCCCACGGTTGGATCGTGGGCTCTTGCACAACCTCTGCACCCGCGGCGCTGGCCCGTTCGAACAATGCGCCGAGATCGTCGGAAGTGAAGATAAAGGGTCCGGGACCGGAGCCCTTTGCCACGAGTGCGTTCAGTGCTTCGCCGTCTTCGGGGGAGCGGCCGGCCGCGGGATCTGAAAGGACGATGGCGCTGGCTGTGGGCCCCGGTTGCCCCATCGTCACCCAGCGGTGACCGTGGGACGCGACATCGTTGAGGACCTCGAGGCCGAGGGCATCGCGGTAGAACCGGATCGCGGCGTCCACGTCGCCCACGGTGATCGGGCAATAGCTGAGTGAGATAG
>JALHFX010000059.1 GCA_022837595.1 Propionibacterium sp. | reverse complement strand
CACCATGGAGGAAGGCACGATCGCCAACTGGCTGAAAGCCGAAGGGGACACGGTTGAAGTCGGCGACATCCTCTGCGAGGTCGAGACCGACAAGCTCACCAACGAATTGCCGTCGGAATTCTCCGGCGTGTTGCGAGCCATTGTTGCTCCGGTGGGTGAAGACGTTCCGGTGCTCGGCTTGCTCGCACTGATCGGTTCCGCCGATGAGCCCCTCATCATGCCCGGCGAATCTGCTCCGGCTGCGCCCGCGCAGCCCGAATCGGCTGCTGCAAGCGCTGCGGTGGATGACTCCCAACCTGCCACAATCAAGCCCTCGCGGCGCATCCGAGCGTCCGGTTTGGCGAAGAAGATCGCTGGGGCGCGCGGCATCGACTTGACCGATGTCATCGGCAGCGGACCCGGTGGACGAATTGTTGCCCGCGATGTGGAAGCTGTGGCCACAGCTCCTGTCGTTCAGGCTGCTGCGGCTGTACCAGCAGCGGAAGCGCTTGCACCAGAAGCACTCGCAACACCCACGGCTCCCACTGCTCCGGTCAGTACCGAGGGGCGCCGCGAGCGGATGACCGGTATCCGCCGCACGATCGCTCGGCGGATGACCAGGTCGTGGACCACCGCACCTGTAGTGACCTATGACGCCAGCGCCGATACCACTGCGCTAACCGAGCTGAAGAACGCAATCTTCGACGACCAAGGCAAGAAGGTCAGCTACACCCACCTGCTCGCCGCACTGGTCACCAAGGCTCTGCTCGACTTCCCGCTCTTGAATTCTTCGGTGGACGGCGACGATCTTGTCTTCCACGACGAGGTCAATCTCGGTATCGCCGTTGCGATCCCGGAAGGCCTCGTGGTTCCAGTCGTCAAAGATGCACAACGCAAGGGCATAGGGACTCTGGCGGATGAAATCAGCGAGCTGGTGAACAAAGCGAAGAACGGCGAACTCGATCCCGGCGATATGCAAGGGGGCACGTTCACGATCACCAATCTCGGCATGTTCGGCATCGAATCGTTCAGCCCAATCATCAATATGCCGGAGGTTGCGATCCTGGGTGTCAACGCCACGGTGCCGACGCCGGTCGAAATCGATGGCAAGATCGTCCTACGTCCGCGCATGAAGCTTTCGCTGACGGCCGATCACCGGGCTGTCGATGGCGCAGTGGCCGCTCAGTTCCTGAGCAAGGTCTGTGCGCTGATCGAAAAACCCTGGCTGTCGATGATGTGAGGGATTCGATATGACACCTAAGATTCTCATCATCGGAGGAGGCCCAGGAGGCTACGTCGCTGCTATCCGGGCCGCACAACTCCACGCTGAAGTCACGCTCGTCGAGAACGGTCAGCTTGGCGGCACTTGCTTGAACGTGGGCTGTATTCCAACCAAGGCACTGTTGCATACCTCGCAGCTGTACGGAGAAATCAGTGAAGCCGCCGCCTACGGCGTCAACGCAACACCCGTACTGGACTTCGACGCCGCTCAGAAGTACAAGGCGCGCGTGGTCAACCAGCTTGTCAATGGGGTCAAGGGCCTTATGAAGGCGAACAAGGTCAAGGTCCTGAATGGCACTGCGACCTTCACTACCAAGGCCACAGTTCAGGTCGACGGCAAAGATGTCCCCTTCGACAAAGTGATCATTGCAACTGGATCGACTCCTGCGATACCGCCCATTCCCGGTATCCACTCCCCACAGTGCATTGATTCCACCGGTGCACTGGCGTTGACCGAGGTGCCCAGCCGACTCGTCATCGTCGGCGGTGGAGTGATCGGCATTGAGATGGCTGCGATCTACCGGACGCTCGGCTCGGAAGTGACCATCGTCGAGGCGCAAGAGGAGATCCTGCCACCGATTGACCGCGAAATTGCCACGCTGCTGCGCGAGAAGCTGGTGGCGGTAGGCACAAGAATCGAGGTCGGCGCCACTGTCGAGGAGATCACCGACAAGGTCAGCCACGCAGATGTCACGGTGCGCACCAGTGCGGGCCAGACCATGGTAATTCCGGGCGACAAGGTTCTGGTGGCCGTCGGACGGCGCGCCAACACTGCGGCGCTCGGTCTGGATACTGCAGGTATCGCCCATGACCGAGGCCAGATTACGGTAGGTGCGCAGCAACAGACCAACCTGCCGAATGTCTACGCGATCGGTGACTGCACCGGCGGCTCGATGCTCGCTCACGTGGCCAGTGCTCAAGGGGAGGTCGCTGCCGAGAACGCTCTGGGGCATCCAGCAAGCTACGACGGCAAGACCAATCCGGCATGCGTTTACACCGATCCCGAGATCGCTGGGGTGGGGCTCACCGAGGAACAGGTGAAAGCTCAGAAGATCAATTATTTGGTCGGACGCTTCCCGCTCTCCGCCAACGGCAAGAGCCTGATCATGGGAGCAGACGGTCTAGTCAAGATCATTCCTGATCGCGATTGCCGGATTGGCTCTGGGGACGGAGTCAACGCTGGAGGACGTGATGTGCACAATCTTCGCTCATCCCACCGTTAGCGAAGCACTGCGCGAGGCAGCTCTGGCAGCTCGCAAGCGGGCCATTCACATCCCGAACCGTTAGGGGCTGGTCTTCGGTCATATCAATCCTTCTCCCTCGGACAGAAAGATCCCCCGCAGAAACCTCGTTCTGCGGGGGATCTTTCTTGGGCTCTAGTCAGAGCGACGCACTGTCCTGTGCGCAGCTCTCTCACGATGGCTCTTGATGAACGCAGCGCCCCAGCACACCGGGACCCGCTGCGAGGTTCAGAACAGCCTGTGACTCAGCTAGAAGTGGGAATGGTCAGTTCTTCTCGGCCTTCGTCTCCTCGGCTTCTTCGATCACCGGGACGAGCGAAAGCTTGCCACGGTCATCGATATCACTGATCTCGACCTGGAGCTTCTGGCCGACGCTCACCACGTCCTCGACGCTCTCGACTCGCTGGCCGTTGTTCATCTGACGCATCTTCGAGATGTGCAGCAGACCATCCTTGCCGGGCAGCAAGGAGACGAAGGCACCGAAGGTGGTCAGTTTGACCACGGTACCCAGGTAGCGCTCGCCCTTCTCCGGCATCGTCGGGTTTGCGATCGCATTGATCATCTGACGAGCCATCTCAGCGGCCTCGCCATCGGCAGCGCCAATGAAGATGGTGCCGTCTTCCTCGATGGAGATGTTCGCGCCGGTGTCGTCCTGGATCTGGTTGATGACCTTGCCCTTGGGACCGATGACCTCACCGATCTTGTCGACTGGAATATGTACGGTGATGATGCGCGGGGCGTGCTCGCTCATCTCATCCGGAGCATCGATTGCCTCGTTCATCACACCGAGAATGGTGGTGCGAGCATCCCTCGCCTGCGTCAACGCCTGGGCGAGCACGTCGGAGGGAATGCCGTCGAGTTTGGTGTCGAGCTGCAGCGCGGTGATGAACTCCGAAGTACCGGCGACTTTGAAGTCCATATCGCCAAGAGCATCTTCGGCGCCCAGGATATCGGTCAGCGCCAGGTAGTGAGTCTGGCCTTGATCGTCGGTCTCGCTCATCAGTCCCATTGCGATGCCTGCGACCGACGCGCGCAGCGGCACACCGGCGTTCAGCAGGCCCAAAGTCGATGCGCAGACCGAACCCATTGACGTTGAGCCGTTGGAGCCGAGCGCCTCCGAGACCTGACGGATCGCGTAGGGGAACTCCTCGCGGTTCGGCAGCACCGGGACGATGGCACGCTCGGCGAGCGCACCGTGGCCGATCTCGCGACGCTTCGGCGAACCCACGCGTCCGGTTTCACCAGTGGAGTACGGCGGCATCTCGTACTGATGCATATAACGCTTGGTGGTTACTGCGCTCAGCGTGTCGAGTTTCTGCTCCATGTCCAGCATGTTCAACGTGGTGATACCAAGGATCTGGGTCTCACCGCGCTGGAAAAGTGAACTGCCATGGACCCGCGGGACGATGCCGACCTCAGACGACAGCGGCCGAATGTCCTTGGGACCGCGACCGTCGATACGTACACCATCACGAAGTACGCGTCCACGAACGATCTTCTTCTGCAATGCCCTGAAAGCCGCAGAAATCTCGCCCTCACGATGCGCGAAGACCTCCTCCTCGGCAAGCTTGGCCTGAACCGAGATCTTGAGTTCCTTCTCCGCCGTCTGACGCTCGAGCTTGTCAGCGATCTGTTCGATACGATCAAGATCTGCCTGCGCCAACTCGGTGACAGCAGCCATCACGTCATCCTCGTAGTCCTTGAAGACCGGGTACGGATAGGTCTCTTTGCTGACATGCTGGGCCAGCTCCACCTGCGCATCACACAGCACCTTGATGAACGGCTTCGCCGCCTCCAGGCCGCTGGCCACCACGTCCTCGGTGGGAGCGGTCTTGCCGCTGCGCACCAGATCCCAGGTGGCCTCGGTTCCGCCGGCCTCGACCATCATGATCGCCACATCACCATCGGCCAGCACGCGGCCGGCGACCACCATCGAGAACGTCGCGCCCTGCTCCTGTTCAACGGTCGGGAAGCAGACCCACTGGTCGCCGATCAGTGCGACGCGAACACCACCGATCGGGCCGTGGAACGGCAGTCCGGCGATCTGAGTCGACATAGATGCGGCGTTAATCGCGACGACGTCATACTCGACCTTCGGATTCAACGCCAAGACGGTCACGACGACCTGCACTTCGTTACGCAAACCCTTGACAAAGGCCGGACGCAGCGGTCGGTCGATCAACCGACAGGCCAGGATCGCATTCTCGCTCGGACGGCCCTCCCGGCGGAAGAATGAACCGGGGATACGCCCGGCCGCGTACATCTTCTCTTCGACGTCAACAGTCAGCGGAAAGAAGTCGATCGACTCGCGCGGCGCCTTCTGCGCGGTGGTCGCCGACAGCAGCATCGTGTCGCCATCAAAGTAAACTGCGGCAGCGCCGTCAGCCTGCTGAGCCAGCACACCGGCCTCAAAACGCACGACATGTTTGCCGAACGATCCGTTGTCGATGATTGCCTCAGAAAATTTGAGGTTTTCACCCTCCATGAATAGTTGTCCTCTCCAAAATATGCGGGCAGACGCGACCGACATCTGGCAGACGCGTCAGTTTGCTAACGACGGAGAAGATGACTGGAGGATTCCGGTCTTGAGTGCCGGTCTTCGATCGAGGTCATCGGGATACCCATCCGGTTGCCCGATGACCACTACCGAGGACCAACGCCTCGTGGGTCTTCTCACGTCTCGGTGGCGCCCTGAGTCCAGGGCGGTAAAATATGAAGTTTTATCTAGATTCAATGATGCCGGAGCGGAGCAAAGAATGCACTTCCGCCCGAACATGACAAAGCAGGGAGTCGCCAGTGCTGGCTCCTCCCCGTCTGTCCCACTATTGCGTCACCGACGAAGGCCGAGACGGGCAATAAGTGCGCGGTAATGATCAATGTCTTCCTTGGCGACGTAGTTGAGCAGTCGCCGACGCTGACCAACCAGCAGCATCAGCCCACGGCGGCTGTGGTGGTCACCTTTGTGAACCTTGAGGTGCTCCGTTAAGTGAGCGATGCGCGCGGTCAGCAGCGCGATCTGTACGTCCGGAGAGCCAGTATCACCAGGATGCGTGGCATAGTCTTCGATAATCTTCTTCTTGGTCTCAGCGTCCATAGTTCAGCCTCTCCAGCTCGTTGCGCGGCGCCCCCGGTGCAGGTTGCGGGTGGGAGCTCTTGGACATCCGCGGCCGATCTAACGGCAACCTGGCGAGAATAGCACGAATGAGCCCGCGGTGGCCAAGTGAGGGCTTCGGTTGCCCCGCGAGCTCACCCGCGTCCAGTCGCCAAACGCATCAGATCCGTGTCGAGATCGATCGCCAATTCGGCACCCCCGGCGCTCCCGTAGTGGTGCTGATAGCTTGTCCAGACATTGTTGCGCACAGCCTCACGGAAACCACCGGCGACCAGCGCTAGCAGTTCTGCGACTGCACGATCCACGCGCTGCGCCATGCCTTCTCCCCAATCCTCGGGAGCAGCGAATAGCGCTGTTGGCACAGTGATCGCGCGCAGATATGCGAATAGACCTCGCAGTTGCTCGTCCACGACGAGCGCGTGGCGTGCACTCCCTGCGGTCGCGGCCAGCAACACGGGAGTGCCGATGAGCAGGTCATTGTCCAGCACCTGGAAGAACGAAATGAGTAGGCCACTGGCTCCTGCCTTATAGACCGGCGTTGCCACAACCAGCGCATCGGCGTCACGCACCAGGTCGAGTGCCTGCTGCAGGTCGGCGGAGATGAACTGCGTAACCAGGGCATCTGTGATATCTCTAGCGAGCCTGCGCAACTCTATCGTCTGGGTCACCATACTGATCTGCCGCCCGGACGCTTCGTTGAGCGCACGAGTGGCCACCTGGTTGGCAAGCAATGTGGTGCTCGAGGGGTCACTGGTCCCCGCCGATATCACGACGAGGCTCGTCTGAGTCTCCTGGGTCATGTCTTCTTTCTTTTCGTGGATGGTGGCTGCGATTCGGCGAGCTTCGCGGCAAGCCTGCGTAATTCGATCATCTCGGTGGGGTCAAGAACAGCGCCGAGCTCGCGCGCGACGCTCCTGGCGTGAAGGTGGCCGACCTCTTCCTGTACGCGCTGTCCGCGTTCGGACAGCGAGATCCGGACGGCGCGACGATCGGTGTCGTCACTGCAGCGATCGATCAATCCCCGCCTCACGAGCCGATCGACCAGACGTGAGAGCCCGGGCTGGCTCAACAGCACCCCCGATTGCAATTCGCTGAGCCGCATCGGTTCATCATGTTTTGCGAGTGTGTAGAGCACGTCGTATTCACGCATGCTTACTTCGGTGAATACCCCTTCGCTCGCAAACAGTGCGGTAAGCCTGGCGTGCGCGGTCAGCACGGCCTCCCACGTCTGGTTGGCAAGGCGGATATTCGCCCGAGAGGTGTTCATCACTGCCGGTTTCCGATCTGCATGCACGCCATCAGCGCGCTTTGAAGGCGGAATTACCGTCGGTAGCAGCGTCGAAGTCAAGATAGGGAGAGCTGCCGGTCACGTTGTCACCACGGTTCGCCTGCGGCCGCGGCTGTCGTGGTTCATTCTCACCGTATTTCGCCTTCACCAGTTGCGCGTGAGTCGGCGCACGCTCGGGCACTTCGGGATCGCGCTTGGCATCGAGTTCTCGGCGCAGCACCGGGATGACCGACTCCCCCAACAGCTCGAGCTGCTCAAGAACTGTCTTCAGCGGCAGCCCTGCATGGTCGATCAGGAAGAGCTGTCGTTGGTAGTCGCCAAATGTTTCTCGGAAGGTGAGAGTCTTCTCGATGACCTGCTGGGGGCTGCCCACACTCAACGGAGTCTGTCGCATGAAAGCCTCCATCGCAGGGCCGTGGCCGTAGACCGGCGCTTCGTTGAAATAGGGACGGAAGCCCTCGATTGCGTCTTGAGATCTCTTCGCGATGAAGGCTTGGCCACCTAGCCCGACGATCGCCTGAGATCTCTTACCGTGGCCGTAGTGTTCAAATCGTTGGCGATAGAAGTTGATCAGTCTCAGTGAATGTTCGGACGGGGCGAAGATGTGGTTGGCGAAGAAACCATCGCCGTAGTAGGCGGCCTGTTCTGCGATCTCGGGAGTGCGGATCGCGCCGTGCCAGACGAAGGGCGGTACATCGTCGAGCGGACGCGGAGTGCTGGTGAAACCCTCCAACGGGGTGCGGAATCTGCCTGCGAAATCGACGACATCTTCACGCCACAAACGGTGCAGCAGATTGTAGTTCTCGAGCGCGAGCGGTAGACCGGTGCGGATATCTTTTCCGAACCACGGATAGACCGGAGCGGTGTTTCCACGACCGAGCATCAGGTCGATGCGTCCGCCGGCGAGATGTTGCAGCAGCGCATACTCCTCGGCGATGCGCACCGGATCATTCGTCGTGATCAGTGTGGTGCTCGTGCTGAGCTTCAATCTAGTGGTCTTCGCAGCGATGAAGGCGAGCAAGGTGGTCGGGCTCGAGGAGAAGAAGGGCGGATTATGGTGCTCGCCGATCGCGAAGACGTCGAGCCCGACCTCTTCTGCCTTCTGCGCGATCTGCACAACGGCGTCGATGCGTTCGGCTTCGCTTGGGGTGTAGCCAGTGGTCGGGTCGCGAGTGACATCACTCACGCTGAAGATGCCGAATTCCATCTCTGCTCTCTTTCAGGTGTGACTTCTGCCGCAGATTTATATGCGCATGCATCTAATGCAACGCACGCAGAGCTGGTTTATTCCGCGGTCCCGCGCCCGTCAGTCGACACCCAGGACGACTCGAGTGGCCGCGACATCCTTATTCATCTGTGCGATTAGATCGTCGACAGAACCGAATCGCACTTGGCCACGAAGATGCCGGACGAACTCCACGGTGATATCTCTGCCGTAGAGTTCCAGATCTGTGCGATCCAAGACATAAGACTCGACCCGGCGCTCGACCCCGTTGAAGGTCGGGTTCACCCCGACGCTGATCGCGGCCGGCATCCGCACCGCGGAGGGCTGGTCTGCACGGCGCACCCAACCCGCATAGACACCATCGGCCGGGGTCGCCAAGCCAGCGGCGACCGGAAGATTCGCGGTGGGAAAACCCAACTCGCGGCCACGCTGGTCGCCCACGACGACCACGCCCCCGACCCGAAACGGTCTGCCCAGATGACGAGCCGCAGCATCGACATCGCCGACGGCGAGCGCCCCACGTATGAACGACGAGCAAGTACGCTCAGCATCGATACTGACCAGTCGAATGACGTCGACGTCGAAGTGTCCCGCGGCGATTTCCCGCATCGTTTCAGGAGTGCCGGCAGCCCGATACCCGAAGGTGAAATTCTCCCCGACGACCACGATCGCCGGATTCAACGGGCCAAGGATCGTCTCAACGAATCGCTCGGGCGACCAAGCAGCAACTTCGCGGTTGAATTGGACGACGCGCACTTCATCTGCGCCGTACCGACGAAGCAGATCTATGCGGTCTGGCAGCGAGGTCAACAACAACGGCGCATGTTCGGGAGCCACCACGCTCATCGGATGCGGCCAGAAGGTGACGACGATCACCTGGAGTGGTTCGCGTTCAGTACCCAATCGGTGTGCATGCCGCACGGCCGTCTCAAGAAGCCGTTGGTGCCCGGTATGCACACCATCGAAGTTTCCGATGGCTACCACACTTCGTCGCATACCTGCTCCCGCTCGCAGCAACGATCTGGCGACTGCCAGACCGCGACCTAGCTTATCGTCTCACCCGGGTTACCTCGACCAGCCACCGCCAGGAAGCAGCCGACCGCCCGAACAGCAGATCGACTGGATAACCCCGCCCAATGCAACACACTTTGTCGTTGCTCAGACGATTGCCACTCATGTTTAGCGTAGATCGCCACTCTTACTAAACTATCTACTTGTGGAGTTGATTATTTCGTCTGCCCTGGTCTTCTTCCTGGTCTTGGATCCGTTCGGCAATTTGCCGCTCTTCCTGACCGCACTTTCCCGCACTGCCCCAGAACGACGCAAGAAGGTGATCGTCCGGGAGCAATTGATTGCCCTCGCCATCATGTTGGCCTTCCTCTTCGGCGGTCAGAGGTTCCTGCAGCTCTTCCACATCAGTGCACCCGCGCTCAGCGTCGGCGGTGGCATGATCCTCTTGCTGATCGCTTTGAGGATGGTCTTTCCAACCCCGGACCGCAGTCTGAAAGAGCCGTCGCCCGAGGACGAGCCGTTCATCGTGCCGCTCGCGGTCCCCTATTTGGCAGGGCCATCGCTGCTGGCGATGGAGATCGTCATGGTCTCCGGTAACCCGGACGGTCTACCGAGCTATCTGATAGCGCTGCTTGTTTCGTGGCTGGTCTCGGCGATCGTGCTGTACTTCAGCGAAGGTCTGGTCCGCGTCGTCGGCGCCAAAGCCCTGGTGGCCGTCGAGCGGTTGATGGGTATGGTGTTGGTCATCGTCGCCACTCAGATGAGCCTGGAAGGCATCGCGCACTTCTTCAGCATTGCTGTCTGACTAGGGCATTCAGTCGGATCGACCGATCACCGATCAGGTCTGCCAAATGAACAGCCATAGACCCGATCCGAGTCGCTCGATGCATCCGGATCTAGATCAGCACAGCCACCGGGCGACTTGATGCCCCAGCCGGACGGTAGAGCGCCAGCAAGTCACCGGTCGGCCCGATGATGCCGGTTACGTCCGCCGGCACCTGGATGCTCAGCGCTTTGCCGAAACCGACATCGCGGGCTGCCTCCGCGTCCACCTCGATCACGGGGAAGCTGCGGTGCGCAGCCTGCGCCATACTCATCAGCGGTGTGTCCGGGGCCAGCGAGTCCAGTTCAACGGCGTCGTCCAACGTGTAGCTGCCGATACGGGTACGACGTAACGCTGTCAGATGGCCCCCGACGCCCAAAAGTTCCCCCATATCACGCGCCAGCGCCCGAATATAGGTGCCCGATGAGCATTCGACCTCGACGTCAACATCGAGATAGTCGTCAATCCGTCGTGCCGCGGTCGCCTCGAAACACTCGATGCTCACCTCGCGGGCAGCCAACTGCACGTCTTCCCCGGCGCGCACTCGTGCGTAGGCGCGTTTGCCGTCCACCTTGATCGCCGAAACCGCGCTCGGACGCTGCCGGATCACCCCACGAAACGGCGCTAGAGCTTCCCTGACCTGCGCTAAGGAGAGATCGGCTGCGCTCCCGCCACCGTTTATCTGCCCCTGCGCATCATCGGTTGTCGTCGAGGCACCCAGTCGGATAGTCGCCGAATAGGCCTTGTCGTGCAATGCGAGATATCCCAGGAGTCTGGTCGCGCGGTTGAGACCGACGAGCAACACGCCGGTGGCCATCGGATCCAGGGTTCCTGCATGGCCGACCTTCCGCGTTCCGAATACCCGTCGGATGCGTCCGACGACCTGGTGGGAGGTCAATCCCGACGGCTTGTCGACGACCAGCAGACCGGGGGTACTCACCGTCATCGTCCGGCCCGCCGGATTGCGCGACGCCTGACCGTCGTCTCCCGCGCTCACTCCTCGGCGGCCTCAGCAGGCTTGCGGTACGGGTCTGATTCACCTGCGAAGTTCCGCCCAGCGCGCTGGGCGGCCAACTCGGCGTCGGCGGCCTGAACCCGAGCCAGCAGATCCTCCATGTCCGCGGCCGCCTTCTCGGTGGCGTCTTGGACGAAGGTCAGCGACGGAGTGAACTTCAACCCGAGCTGCTGACCGATGGTGGTTCGCAGCAGGCCCTTGGCCGATTCGAGTGCGGCGGGCGTATCGGTAACTCCACCTTCGGCGTCCTTCTCACGGCCGTCGAGCGACCTCCCGAGATCGGTATAGAAGACCGTCGCCTCACGCGCGTCACCGGTCAGCCTGACCTCGGTGATCGTGACGAAGCCGAGGCGCGGATCCTTGACGCGCCGCTCCAACATCTGGGCGATGATCCGCTGAATCTGGTCTTCGAGCTTGGCGATTCGCTGGTTAGCCATCTTTCCTCCAAGAAATCATTATGCGAACAGTGGGCGGAAGACTCCACGTCTCCCGCCCACGTTCAGTTGTCGTTCAGCAGATCAGTCGCGAGGCTTTTCGATCATCTCATAGGTCTCGATGACATCACCGGTCTGGATATCGGAGTAGTTGGCCAATGTCAGACCACACTCGAAGCCCTCGCGGACATCGGTGACATCGTCCTTCTCCCGCCGTAGCGAAGCGATCGAGGTCTCGGCGACCACGACACCATCCCGCAACAAGCGCGCCTTGGCATTGCGCTTGATATGACCGTCGGTGACCATACAACCCGCGATATTGCCGAACTTCGAGCTCCGGAAGATCTCGCGGATCTCCGCAGTGCCCTGAGTCTTCTCCTCGAAGATCGGCTTGAGCATGCCCTTGAGCGCTGCCTCGATCTCGTCGATCGCGTCGTAGATAACCGAGTAGTAACGGATATCGACGTTCTCTTGATCGGCCATGCGGGCTGCCTGCACGGTCGGGCGGACATTGAAGCCCAGAATGACCGCGTGCGGGGTGGACGCAGCAGCCAGCGAAACGTTGGTCTCGGTGATAGCACCGACACCACGATCGATGACGCGCAGGCTGACCTCGTCGGAGACCTCGATCTTCGACAGCGCGTCTTCCAGAGCCTCGACCGAACCCGCGCCGTCGCCCTTCAAGATCAGCGTGAGTTCGCTGGTCTCGCCCTTCTCGAGTTGCTCGAAGAGCTCCTCGAGGGTCTTGCGACGCGACGACTGTGCCTGCAGTGCGGCACGACGATTCGCGTCGCGCTTGGCCGCGATCTGGCGAGCCATCCGATCGTCTTCCACGACCAGGAAACTGTCGCCGGCTCCCGGCACACTGGTCAGACCGAGTACCTGCACCGGCATCGACGGTGGAGCCTCGTCGATGGTCTCGCCGCGGTCGTTGATGACCGCGCGGACGCGGCCGTGAGCTGCGCCGGCCACGATCGAGTCGCCACGGTGCAGCGTGCCGCGCTGAATCAGCACGGTGGCCACCGGGCCACGACCCTGATCGAGATGGGCCTCGATCGCCACACCTTGGGCGGCCATGGCCGGGTTGGCGCGCAGATCGAGCGCAGCATCGGCGGTCAAAATGATCGCTTCGAGAAGCTGGTCGAGACCTTCGCCGGTGACCGCGGAGACATCGACGAACATGGTCTGGCCACCATATTCTTCTGGCACCAGACCGAACTCCATGAGCTGACCGCGAACCTTGGACGGATCCGCACTGGGCTTGTCGATCTTATTGACCGCGACCACGATCGGTACCTCGGCTGCGGTCGCATGGTTAAGTGCCTCGATCGTCTGCGGCATCACGCCGTCATCTGCCGCCACCACCAGCACGGCGATATCGGTCGATTTGGCGCCACGCGCACGCATCGCAGTGAAGGCCTCGTGACCAGGGGTATCGATGAAGGTGATGGCGCGTTCCTCGCCGTCGACCTCGGTCTCGATCTGGTACGCACCGATGGACTGGGTAATACCGCCAGCTTCCTTGGCCTGCACATTGGTGTCCCGCAGAGCGTCCAAGAGCTTCGTCTTACCGTGATCGACGTGACCCATGACGGTGACAACCGGCGGGCGAGGCATCAGATCTTGTTCGCCACCTTCGTCCTCACCGAATTCGAGATCGAAGCTCTCCAACAGCTCGCGATCTTCGTCCTCCGGGCTCACAACCTGAATCTTGTAGTTCAGCTCAGCGCCCAGAATCTCGAGCGTCTCATCGGGGACCGACTGAGTCGCGGTGATCATCTCACCAAGGTTGAACAGCACTTGCACCAGCTGCGCCGGCTCGACCTTGATCTTCTCGGCAAGATCGGTCAGCGACGATCCTCTGCGGAGCCTGACGACCTGGCCATCTCCACCACGGATGCGCACACCACCGATCGTGGGTGCCTGCATCTCGTCGAACTCTTGACGACGCTGCTTCTTGGACTTGCGTCCCCGCCTGCTGGAACCTGCGCGGCCGAATGCACCTTGGGTGCCACCACGTCCACCACGACCACGGCCGGGGCCACCGCCCGCACCGCCACCGGGCATACCTCCGCCGAAGGAGGGCCCGCCACGGCCGCGACCGGCGCCACCTGGGCGGCCTCCACGACCGCCACCGCCAGCGGTGCCAGTTTGCTGGCCGCCGATTGTCGGGTTGACGTGTTTGGGCATCATCGCGGGATTGGGACGCGGCATGCCGCTACCGCCACCCGGACGCGGCATGCGACCCTCACCCGAACGCGGAGTGGCGCCTTCGCGACCACCTGTGCGCTGTTGCGACCCGCCCCGACGCGGCTGCCCCATGCCCTGCGATGAGGAGAACGGATTATTGCCCGGGCGCGGACCTCCGGAACGACGCGGGTTCGCCGAGCTGGGGGTCGGGCCGGGGCGTGGGCCGGGAGTCCCGGGCTTTCCGGTCCCGCCGCCCGCGGGGGCACGACGCGGACCCGGAGTTGGACGCGGGCCCGGCTGGGGTCCAGAGGCAGCCGATGTGGGTCGTGGCTGCGACCCTCCAGCCGCTGGGCCGGTCGGCTTGGGATGCGGACGCTGCGTCTGGGCCGGCTTGGGATGGGCTTGCGGGCCTGGCTGCGCTGCGCCTGGACGCGGACTCGGTGTGGCGCGCGGGCCTGGAGTCGGACGCGGACCCGGTGTAGCACGCGGAGCCGACGTGGCACGAGGGCCCGGCGTGGCACGCGGACCGGGCGTGGACCGAGGGCCCGGAGTCGGACGCGGACCAGGGGTGGCACGCGGACCGACTTGGGCGCCGGCGGCGGCTTGCGGGGCCTGTGGGGTATCCGGCTTTGGAGTCTTGGGGGTAGCAGCCTTCGCGCTGCCCGCAGGTGGGCTGCTCTTTTTACTGGCGGGGGTTGCCTCAGCCGAGGCTCCTCCAGCGGCGCTCTTCTTGGCGTCGCTCATTCTTTCAGTCACTCTGCGGACAACAGGCGCCTCGATTGTCGAGGACGCCGAGCGAACGAATTCGCCCATTTCCTTGAGAGTACTGAGAAGCTCTTTGCTCTCTATTCCGAGCTCTTTAGCGAGTTCGTAAACGCGGACCTTGGCCACTGATCTCCTTCGTGGTCCAGGCCCGTGGCCAGAACCACCTAGTTGTTAACGGTGCTCATTGGTGAGTACTCATCGAGTCGTCATGAGCTGTCGCCCACCTTCTGGCTCTGCGTGATCACTGTGATACCCGGCACCAGCCCGCAACTGCTCGCGCCATGGGCGCCATCGTTGACGGGGGCTTCACCGGGATCTTCGGAACCCTCCCCGAAGACACGCGTCAACTAGTGTACCGTGCGTGGGCGCAGAAGTTACCTCGGATTGCGGCCAGCCGTCCAGTACCGAATCATTCACCTTGCGCCCGAAGCTGCGCGCAAAAGAACCCCGGCGGCGAGCCGCGGCAACACAATCGGCGTCCGCGTGCAGCCATGCGCCGCGTCCATGAGCTTGTCCGGTCGGATCGATCCGTAATCGCGATCCAACCAGGACGAAACGGGTCAACTCCACCGGATCACAACTCACGCGGCACCCGACGCAGGTGCGCAATGGCCGCCTGGAACCCGGCTCAGGCGCCTTCACCGGCAGTATCAGGTTGAATGTCGATGCGCCAACCGGTCAGCCGGGCGGCGAGCCTGGCGTTCTGCCCCTCTCGCCCGATGGCCAAACTGAGCTGATAATCGGGGACAATAACCCTGGCGGCACGCGCAGCGGGATCCACCACGATCACCTGGTTAACCTTGGCGGGGCTCAATGAGCTGGCCACGAACTTGGCCGGATCAGGATCCCAATCGACGATATCGATCTTCTCCTCGTTGAGCTCATGCATCACCGCACGCACACGTTGCCCCATCGGCCCGATACACGCACCCTTGGCATTGACCTCGGGGTTGTTTGAATAGACCGCAATCTTGCTACGGTGCCCAGCCTCGCGCGCGATCTCCTTGATCTCGACGATGCCCTGTTCAATCTCCGGTACTTCGAGAGCGAACAGTTTCTTCACCAGGTTTGGGTGGGTACGGCTGACGATCACCTGGGGGCCGCGCAGTTCTTTGCGGACGGTCACCACGTAGACTCGAAGCCGCTTGCCATGGGTGTATCGCTCGCCAGGGGCCTGCTCAGCCAAGGGCATGATCGCCTCGATCTGCCCCAGGTCGACGCGCACCGAACGCGAGTCGCGATCCTGCTGGATGACACCGGTCAGGATGTCGCCTTCAGAAGCGGCGAAACGTCCGTACTTCTGCTCATCCTCGTGTTCGCGCAGACGCTGGAAAATTACCTGCCGTGCGGTGGAAGCCGCCACGCGCCCGAAATCGGCGGGCGTGTCATCGTATTCGCCCGACTGCACGCCGTCCTCGCCGTAGTCGGGAACCATGACGGCGACCGTGCCGGATTTGCGATCCAGTACGACCCTGGCACCCGACTTGGCGCCGTCGGTCTTCAGATAGGCGTTGAGTAACGCGTCTTCAAGCGCTTTCAGCAGATAGTCGAGCGGGATGTCCTTATCCCGCTCAATGGCTCGAAGCGCCGACAGATCAATATCCATCCGGGTTCACTCCCCTAGTTCAACGTCATCGGCCAGGCGACGATTCATTTCTACCTGTACCACCGCTTTGGCAATCTCTTCGAACCCGATCTCGCGCGGGTTGCCGTCGACGTCGACGGTGACACTCCGGTCGTCGGCATCGGTAATCCGAGCCATCAGCCCGGTGCCATCGGTCAACGTCAACGCAACCAGGCGGGTCTTATTGCGCCGATAGTGTGCGGGCTTGACGAGCGGACGCGAGACTCCACGGGTGCCGACCTCAAGGGTGTAGGGGGCCTGCCCAAGTGCGTCGGTCTCGTCGAGTGCCTGCGAGATTGCCCTGGTCGCATCGGCGATCTGGTCAAGATCGGGACCTGAACCCCGCGGCCCGTCTCCATCTACGATCACGCGGACGACTCGCCGCTTTCCGGCAGCCTGAATCTCGAGATCATCAAGTTCGAGTTGGTGATCAGCCAGCACAGCCGCCAACTCCTCTTCGAGTCCGGTGTGCTTCATCGTTGATCCTTTTGTGAGTTGAGCCAATTGTGTTCAGCATGATGCTGGTGTGCCAGTCTAGGCCATCGCAGTAATGCTGGCCATCACACGATGAGCTGTGCCCGCGCCCGCATGTGCAGACCTCGCTGGCCGAAGCGCCGACCGACTAAAGTGAGGCCATGATCAGACCTGGCGAGCACCCTCGTCTACACCGGCGTGACCTCCTGCGGTTGATCCTGGTGGGTTCGGTCACGGCCACTTTGACCGCCTGCGCCCCGAGCCCGCTGATCACGGCTGACCGTGCCCCTCAGGCAGCACCCACTTTGGACCAAGCGCGCCGACAAGTAGCCCAAGCCACCGCCAATCTGATCGCATTGACCGATGCCAGCATCACAGTCCCCGACGCCGACGAGGCCTTCAAGTCGTGGTGCGAGGCGCTCTCGTCCCAGCATCGGGCGCACCTGACTGTGCTCTGCCAAGCGGACCCGCTGGGCGGGGTGCTGGCCGACCCGGCGCCTATCGAAACGATCACCGCCGACGAAGTGGTGGCGCCTGGTTCACAGGCCGAGGCGATGAGCGCCTTGGCCGAACAAGAGCTGGCTTTGGCTGAATTGCTCTCGACGATGCCGTCGTCAACCGCCACGGGTAAGACCGATACAGATTTCACGGCCAGCATGGCGCTGTTGTGGGACTCGCAATGGATCTGCGCTCGGACGGCAGCTGCTGCGCTCGGCTCCGAAAACAGTTCGGACTTCGGCCCGGCACCGGTCATCGGCGATGCAGTGCCTGCGCTGACCGAGATGGGCGATCTCCTCGAAGCTCTACAGGTGCTCCTGAGCCAACAGCGTGCGCTGGTCTTCGGTTTGCAGGCGCTCTATGGGCGAGTCGATTACCGCGAGCCGATAGCCGACCAGATCGCAGCTCGTCTTGGTCAGGCCATGCGTGAGCGCGATGCGACGGCGGCTGCGATCGTCGCGGACGGCGGTTCACCTGATCCCCAGCCACCTGAATACGTGATGCCTGGCGACATCACAGATCCCTCGCAAGCCGCCCAGATCTGGGGGGCCCTGGAGCTAGCTGTGCTCAACGCTTGGGCACGATTGGCTGCGGTCGAGACATCTAACCATGCTCAAACCCTCGACCAGGTCTTCGCTCAAGCCGAACGAACTCGGGCTCGGGGCGTCGCTTTGACGTATTGGCCCGGCTGGGTGTGAACAGGCGGGTTCACCCCGACCGGCAGCGACGATTCAGCGTCCGATCTCGGCAAGAACCTCAGCAACCGCATCGCTGACCGGCACTACCCGCGCCTGACCCGACTTGCGGTCGCGGATCTCGACGTTGCCGTCAGCCAGCGCTCGACCGACGACCAGCGAGGTAGGTATGCCTAGGATTTCGGAATCCTTGAACTTCACGCCAGGCGAAGCCTTGCGATCGTCCAGCAGTACGTTGACGCCGGCCGCATCGAGGTCGACGGCCAGCTTCTCAGCTGTCTGTGCGATCTCATCACCCTTGCCGGTAGCCAGCACGATCACGTCGAAGGGCGCGACAGCGCGCGGCCAGCACAGGCCCTTCTCGTCACACGTCGCCTCGGCGACCGCGGCGACCGCTCGCGATACGCCAATACCGTAGGAGCCCATGGTGACCGTCTGCAGCTTGCCATCAGCGTCCAGAACCTTCAGGCCGAGGGCATCAGCATATTTGGTACCCAACTGGAATATATGCCCCATCTCAATGCCACGAGCCAAGCTGAGCGGGCCCGAACCGTCCGGAGCCGGATCGCCCTCGCGCAGCACAGCGACATCGACATGCTCCTCGACATCGAAATCGCGCCCCGCGACGAGATTAATGACGTGATATCCCGATTTGTCGGCGCCGGTTAACCAGGCTGTTCCGGGAACGACCTCGGGGTCGAGCAGATAGCGGATACCGGCAGCCTTCAAACCAGCGGGGCCGATATATCCCTTGGCGAGGGATGGATACTTCGCGAAATCGGTTTCCTCGAAAGGTTCCAGTTCGGCAGGAGACACCGCCGCTTCCAGTCTGGTGCTGTCAACATCTCGATCGCCGGGCAGTCCGATCGCCAGCGCCTCGACAGTGCCATCGGGCTGACGCAGGTTGAACAGGACGTTCTTCAAGGTGTCATGAGCAACCCATTCGCGATCGGCGCGGGGGAAGAGCGCATTCGCCTGAGCCACCAGGGCATCAATGGTCGGCGAGTCGGGAGTCTCATGAACCTCGGCGGCGGGCACCTCGGAAGCATCCGCCTCCGCAGCAAGCGGACGCCGCACGGCCTCGACATTGGCCGCGTACCCTCCGGGCGAGCGGACGAAGGTGTCCTCACCATTCGGCGAGATCGCCAGGAATTCCTCAGAAGCGGATCCTCCCATCGCACCCGAATCCGCCTGCACGATCACGTACTCAAAGCCGAGCCGGTCGAAAATACGGATGTAAGCGGCTCGATGTTCGGCATATGAGGCGTCCAACCCAGCCTTGTCCATATCGAAGGAATAGGAATCCTTCATCACGAATTCGCGGCCACGCAGAATACCCGCTCGCGGCCGAGCTTCATCCCGGTATTTGATCTGAATCTGATAAAGGGCTAATGGCAGATCCTTGTACGAACTGCACTGATCTTTCACCATCAGCGTGAACATCTCTTCATGGGTGGGACCGAGCAGCATATCCGCATCCTTGCGGTCGACCAGCCGGAAGAGGTTATCGCCATAGTCGGTCCAGCGATTCGTCGCCTTATAGGGGTCGGCAGGCAACAGCGCAGGAAAGAGGACTTCTTGCGCGCCGATCGCGTTCATTTCCTCACGGACGATCTCTTCGATCTTCTGTAACACGCGCAAACCTAGGGGCAGCCAGGAGTAGATGCCCGGTGCAACCCTGCGGATATAGCCGGCCCGCACCAGCCAGCGGTGACTGGGGACTTCGGCGTCGGCGGGGTCCTCGCGCAGGGTCTTCAAAAAGAAATGGCTCATTCGGGTGATCACGGCTGCTCCTCACATGCTTGCCCGAACAAGGGTATCCGAGGTTACGCTGCGTCGGACCATTGCTCGCCCGCAGATGGACAGTGGATCGGTCACCGTCACGGTCTTTCACTTGCGCTGTCTATGCTTGCCGTATGGTGCCATCGACCAAGGGCGGTTCGGGAATCGTCGACGAGCCACTCGAGGAGCAGACCGCGGATGCCCCGGCAGAAGCCGCGAAGGACGACCCGATCGGTACTCCCGGGCATAGATCTGCGACATGGGCAGTCCAGCATCGAGGTCTGAACGACCGATCTGATGCGTCAGTGGCGCACGCCGGGGTCAGCA